>CAZCVP010000021.1:0-34924 GCA_964501915.1 uncultured Enterobacterales bacterium | reverse complement strand
GCTCCCTGGTTGCGGGTGTTGTTGCCTTGGTCGTGGGGGGTGGTGGTGGCCGCGGGGCTGGAGCCCGCGCCGCCGCCGCCCCCCGCGGGGGGGGCCCCCGCCGCGACGGCCGCCCCCACCCGGACCGGGTCCTCCGTGAGGCCCACGGAGCCCGTCTGCACCACCGACGCCGACTGCGGCCCCTGGCAGCGCTGCCTCTTCGGCGACTGCGCCGATGGTCAGCGTGACTGCACCACCGACGCCGACTGCGGCACCGAGGGTCGCTGTTCGTTCTCCACCTGCCTCGCCGGGCGCCGCCAGTGCGACGAGGACCCGGACTGCCCCGAGGGCCAGCGCTGCCTCTTCGGGCGCTGCGGCGAGCCGAGCGGCGAGTGCCAGGTCGACAGCGACTGCACCTCGGACCAGCGCTGTGTCTTCGGGACCTGTGCCGAGGGGCGACGCGAGTGCGACACCGATGGCGAGTGCGCCGAGGACCACCGCTGTGTCTTCGGGAGGTGCTCCGAGGGGGCGCGGGAGTGCGCCATCGACGAGGACTGCGGCGAAGACGCTCGCTGCGAATTCGGGCGCTGCGCCGAGGGGCGCCGGGAGTGCGACGACGACCCCGACTGCGGCGAAGAGGCGAGGTGCGAATTCGGGCGCTGCGCCGAGGGGGCCCGGGAGTGCCGCCAGGACGGCGAGTGCGGTGCCGCCGAGACCTGCTTCTTCGGCCGGTGTGCGGAGGTCGAGTAGAGGATCGCCGCGTCGCAGCCCGGGGGATCCACACCCCACCAACCACGTCGCAGGTCTCCTCGATCGGCACGTCGATCCCCTCCACCAGCCGATCGACGCCATGCATCCCCACCCGGCACGCCCCTTGCTCTACACCACCCTACGGAGGTTCCCATGGTCGGCACCGCCCTCGCGCTCCTGCTCTCCGGCGCCATCCCCGAGGCGGAGGCCCGGCCCCAGCGCCCCTTCCCCGGTGTTCGACGTCCCCCGTTCCGGCGCCCCGACTGGTCCCGGGTGAACCGGGACAAGGAAGATCAGCCGAGCCAGGTCTGCGAGACCGACCCCGGCGAAGTCGCGGACGACCTCGGCGCCGCCCTGGACGCCGCCGACTCACCGCCCACCGCCACCGGCTCCGGCGACGATCCCTGCGAGGTGGCGGGCCTGCTCTCCTCGGAGGCCACCGAAGCCGGCCTGCCCATCGAGCTGGTCTACGCCACGGCCTGGACCGAGAGCCGCTGGCAGCAGTGGAACGACGACGGCAGCACCCTCGGCTCTTCGACCGGCGACTACGGCCTGATGCAGATCAACGAGTGGTGGGCCAAGGAGTACGACTGGGACCAGGTGCTCTCCGACGTGGGCTACAACATCGGCGCCGGTGTGGAGATCCTGGCCTGGTCCTATGACTACGCCAAGAGCCAGGGCTACTCCGGCACCGACGCGCTGCGGGCCGCCTACGCGGTCTACAACGGTGGCCCCGACGCGGTGGACCGGCCCTGGGACAGCTCCAGTCCCTATGCCAGCCACGACACGAACTTCCTCGACAACCTGAACGCGGCGGCCTGGGAGGCGGAGATCGCGGACTGCAGGTAGGTCCAGGCTCCAACGGCGGTCGGCAGAGACCCCCTCCCCGTCCCAGGATGGGCGCTCGCGGGCTGCGGCTCCGGGTCTCGAGGGGGCGCAGCCCGAGAGCTGGGGCGGGCCCGAGAGCTGGGGCGGGCCCGAGAAGGTGAGGTCTGCGCCCAGGAGATCGATCGAGTGGGAGTCAGGGACCCCTCCGCGACCTCCGTGCTTCGAGTGCTCGGGCGGCTGGCTCGGCCGGGCTCGGTGGGGGAGAGGCCGGGCCGCGAGATCCCGTGGTCGTCGTCGACGTGGTCGTCGGACCGCCAGGCCCCCGGCTCGGCCAGGCTCATCCCCTGTCTGCGCTCGAGGCGGAACGGCAGCGGCTCAGGGATGGCCTCGGGCCACAGAGGCACCACGCGAAGGGGACCGCTCCTGGCCTGCTGGACTGCCCGGACGATCTCCGCCTGCTGGTAGGCGGCGGTGCCACTGCTCGATGAGATGACGACGACCGCTCCAGCGCTGCTGGGATGGACCGGTTCCACGCATCTTCGGGCGCGAGGCATCGCTGGGGCAGGAAGACGCCGCAGCGCCTCCCCAGGTGATCGTAGAACTCCTCGGCCAGCGCCGAGTTCCCATCCGCATGAGAGATGAAGAGGTCCCACCGGCGCTATGGGAGGTCGACTGGCGCCGGAGCGACCGACACGGGTCCGTTGGCGAGCCGCTCCACGACCTCCTGCGGCTCCATGGGCTTCCAGGCCTGCTGGAGCCAGCGGACGCGGGCCCGGCCCAGGGCGCGAAGCAGGAGCGGGTCCTCCTCGGCGAGTTCCTCGAGAGCGCGCACGTCGCTCAACCCGCCGCGGTTCGCCAACCAGCCCGGCAGGCGGGTACGCAGCTCCTCCCGCCAGTCGATCGGCGAGGTGGCCACCAGTGTCTCGGAGTCCATCCAGGCACCCGCCGTGGGATCGCGCTGCTCGCCCAGCCAGCGGTAGAGATCGACGAGTACGGCCGCAGGCTGTTCGACGGACGTTCCCTCCAGCGTGAGGCGCCAGTCGTTCAGGGCCAGGGACACGGCCTCCGCGAGCGGCTCGTCCGCCTGGAGGTCCCTCCACCAAGTCGGCGGCAGGTGGCGCCCGTGGTGGTGGAAGTGATGCACGGCGGCGCGCACGCGCACGGGCAGCGGCAGGGCCGCGTCGCTCTCCAACGCGGCCAGCTCCTTCGGGTCTCCACCTTCGTGACCGAGCCAGCACCACAGGGCGGAGGCGCGTCGATCTCCACCCAGCTCGATGCGATCGACCTCTGCGCGCACGAGGGCGGCGATGTCCGCGTTCCAGATCGGCGCGAGGCGCTGCAAGGCGATCGTGTAGTCGCTGTCGTCGCCGGCCTGGCGCAGGCGGAGCCGGGCGCCCGCGCCTACGGCTGCCGGCGCCTCGGTTGCGGCGCGAAGGACGAGCGCACTCGACCTCTCGGAGTGGAAGAGGGACGAGAGCTCGTGGAAGGTGGCCGCCCACCGGGGCCAGAGATCCGCTCCAGAGGCCAGGGCTCCCGGCTCCTCCGCTTGCAGCAACAGGGCAGCCTGCATGCCGGCGAGGGCACGTCGGGGGAGCTTGTTGCTCCCGAACCAGGACGCCGGCTCCGGATCCTGGGTGGCGAGGTAGCGAGCGGCGCAGTCGCGGATGCCCGCCCGCGTCTCGTCGCTCGCCTCGCGCCACCCGGGCAGCTCTCGCAGGTCGCCAGCGAATGGACTCCCGTACCGCATACTGCGAGGCTCGAGTGTGAGTTCCGCTAGGAGTTGGGGGAACCAGGTCGGATCGGTCCTGGAGCGACGCAGGCGGTCTGCGATGCGGTCGGCGGGAGGCGGGTCGATCAGGGGTGGGGGCGGGGGATGGGCCAGCTCGGGGAGGCGCCGCTTCCGCGCTGCCTCTGGAGAGTCGAGTTCTGCAGCGTCGGCGAAGAGGCCAGCCCATGCATCCCGAAGCAGCGGTAGTTCTCCACAGGCAGCCTTCAACAGCTCGACGTGGCGCGGGTCGTCGAAGTCTGCCGACAGCCGGACCGCGTCTCGGTAGTTGGCGCGCTCCCGTTCGCTCGAAGCGGCGCGGAGCTTCTCGATGGCCCACTCGAGATCCTCGGCAGACCTGTGGAGCAGGTTCGGGAAACCGAGCCCCATCCTCCACAGCGTGTCTTCCTCGCAGCGCGGGTCCTCCAACAAGGCCTCGATGAGGAGGTGCCGCAGCTCGGAGGGTCCGGGCACGACCGGCAAGCCCTGGTGCCTCTCGCGGAGCTGATAGGCGCTGTCGACCAGGGCCTCCAGGGCCTCCGGCGAGTCCGGGATGGCTGGCCACGCGACCTCGTAGACCGCCAACCAAAGTCTGTCGGACATCCACGACCCCGGCGCCGCTGTCCGAACATGGAGCCGCAGCAGGCCCGGGACGTCACCCACGTCGAGCTGCTCGGGCACCGTGAAGTTTGCAAAGAGGTAAAGAGGGCCGAAGTAGTTGCTACGGGCGGCGACGCCGAGGACCTGCTCCAGGTCGACCAGGTCGCGCCGCACCGGCCAGAGCGCCTGCAAGGCGATTCCCCGCAGGTCATGGTCAGGGTCCGGTCCCGCCTCGCCGTGGGCGAGACGCAGCCAGTCCTCGGTGTGGCCGAACTCCCGATCCAAGGTCCGGGCGGCGTGCGCCGCCGTGACCCGCAAGAGCCGCTCCTCGTCCGGCCCGAGCGCGAGGGCGAGCAGCCGGGGGATCAGCTCGTGCTGCTGAGTGTGGCCGGCCATGCGCACCGCCGTGCGGCGCAGGGCAAGAGCCTGGGCCGGGGGGAGGTCCGGCCGGGGTTCCAGCGCTTGCCGGAGCTGTGCCTCCAGGGCGGGGTGGGCCAGGTTGCGGAAGTCGTCGGTCTCGAAATCGACGGCCGTCGCCCCGGCGGAGCGCGAGCTCAAGATGCGCTCGACGAGGGCGGAGCGGGCCGTGTCGTCCAGCACCGCAGGGTCGGTCCGGAGCAGGATCTTCGGTTGGTTCTCGGCGAGACCGTCGCGAGCCTCAGGGTCCAGGGCGGCCAGCCAGGCCGCGAGCCCCTCGAGCTGCGGAGCAACCTGGACGGTGCCTTCGGGTGCCAGGAGGCGAAGGCCGGCCGATCCGGTGAAGCCGTGGTCGACCAGGTGCCGCGCCGCGAGGTACTCCGCGAACGTGTGGTGGTCGAATCCGCGCTCGTGGGGGCCGAGAGCGGAGAAGAGCGCCGAGCCCCGCACCACGTCGTCGAGCACTTGCTCGTCCATCGGCCACCGGCCGGCACCGTTCCCCTCCAAGCCCCTCAGGTCGGCCAGCGCCACCGACCCGGCCTGCGCCGTCCCGGGAGCGAGGGACACCGACCGGCGGGCGCTGAGCAGCAGCACCGTCGCGATGCGACCCGCTGCGGCCATGCGCCGCCGCACCTGCGCTGGGTCGGGCGAGGCCTCCCGGCGGCGGTCGCTCCACTCGCCGGCGAGCCGCTCCACCCCGGCCGCGAACAGCTCGGCGCGTGTCTCCGGGAGCCGGGATCCCTCGAACACGTCCAGCAGGAGCCGCAGCGTGATCGGCCTCGCCGCCAGTGCCCCCAGTCCCGCCCTGTCCACCGCGTCCAGGAATGCGCCTTCGCTCCTCCCTCGCCGCTGGACCCACGTCCGGACATCCCCCCTCCCCAAGGGAAGCAGCTCGAGGACCTCGAGGGGGGACCGCTCCCCTCGTTCTCCACCCCAGGTCCCTTCGAGCCGCGCCTCCAACGAGACCGGCCAGGCGCCTGTTCGGCAGACGAGGCGTAGGAACAGGCGGGCCGTCTCCACGCGCCGGACCGCGTCGACGATGACGTCGGCGGCCGTGGAGACGCGGAACAGGCACTCGTCCAGGGAGTCGACCAGCAGCCAGAGGTCGACCGGCCCGGCCAACTCCGTGGCCTCCGCCAGCACCTCCCGGAGGTGATCGTGGGAGCCGACGCTCGCCAGGTCGACGAGTCGCACCACGTCGTCGGGGCGGCGCACCGCCAGGGCGCCGGCAAGCCGACGGATCTCCGTGCTCTTGCCGATGCCGGGCTCGCCGAGCAGCACGCGCACCGGGCCATCGAGGAGCGTCCCCGTCTCCAACAGCCCGTAGGGCTCGGGGTCGCTGGGTACCTCGAGGTAGCCCTCGTCCACGAAGACGGGGCCCCCGCGAATGGTCCAGTACCTGTGGACGCGGGGAGCCGAGACCCGGCGGCGCGCTCTTCCCAGGCCTCCGCGCAGCGCCGAGCTGGCCTGTTCCTCGCCGTGTTCGTCCCAGAACCGGGCCAGCAGGAGCCTCTCCCGAGCCTGGCGCACTCCCCACCACCGGAGAGCCACGGCGGTCAGCCCCTCGATCGCCGCGCGGCCCCGAACGCGTCCATCGGCGTCGACCTCCAGGAGACCAAGATCCTCGGTGTCCGACACGACGGGAGTCCCGGCAGGTCGTGCCCCAAGGGCCGCCAGCGCCCAGTCCCACCAAGCGCCATCCGACGCCCCCGGGGGAGGCAGCTCGGCCGCCGTCGGGGGCAGCGGGTCCTCGCCTGTACCCGGAGCCAGGCCAGCCAGGGCCGCTTCCCGATCGCCACCATGACGCGAAGAGGCCTCCGTCCAGCTCAGCACCGACGCCGAGGCCTCGGTGAAGCGGGGCGTCGGCACCTTCGGATCGCGCAACACCACCGGCCCCGCGGACCCCCGCCGAGCGAGCGCCCACAGCAGGTGACGGAGGTGCAGCGTTTCGGCGACCCCGGAGACCACCAGGACCTCTCCTTGTCCGGGCGAGATGTCCAGCAGTCGCGATGACGCGATGTCGATCGGACGGACCTTGCGAGCCGGCCACGCCGCGGCGACGGTCCGCTCCAGGTCCGAGCCTTCCCAGCGGACGCGAGCCCCGGGTGCGCTGGCGAGCGCCCTCACCGCGTGCTCGGGAGGCCCCGGAGGCAGGTCTACGATGACCCGGGTCCACGACTCCAGGTCCGGTGCCACCGCACGCAAGGAGAAGCTCGCCGGCATCCAGAGCACGACCCGAAGGTCTCGGGCGGTGATCGCGTTGCGATGCACGTTGAGCCAGCGGGCGCCGGACTCGTCGAGCCCCGCCAGGACGAGGCTGCGGGGTGCGATGCGAGCGAGACCCTCAACAGAAGCAGACGCCTCGAAGTCGGGGGCCAGGTCCAGGAGGTGGGCGGCGACCAGACGGAGCTGCCAGGGCTCCCCCCGCACCATGGAGACAGAAGCGGCACCCTTCCCGAGCCGAAGGGCCCTCGTCAGGCGGTGGAATGGGCCCACGTCAGGGACCGGTCGCCACAGCTCGCACGGTCAGCAGTGGGTGGGGGTAGTACCAAATGCTCTCGTTGGGAAAGGCCACCGCACAGCGCTGCTCGACGAGTTCAAGGTGGAGATCGGAGCCATCCAGGATCCTGGAGTTGGCGATCTGCTCGAGCGCCGTGCGCCAGTTTAGATGGACGTCCTCTTCCCATCGGCGACGCCATCGATCGACGACCGCTTCGACGTGTGCCGAGGTGAGGCTGCTGTCGTCGTCCCAGGCCGCCTCCACGGTGTCCTGTAGCATCTCGAGGAAGGTCCGGACGAACCCGCCACTGGCCCAGCCGAGGCGCTCGACGTCGGGACGGGTCGCCAGGTCCGAGGCCAAGCCGGCTGCGCTGGTGCGGGCGACCCACAGCTCCCAGAAGAACCCGGTGCCTGAGCCGGGCTCCGGTGCCGCGTCGAAGTCGACGACGGGGATGTTGCAGATTGGTCGGGGCTCGAAACCACGCACGTTGCGGTGCCGCAGCGTGGGGGGTGCACAGATCACGAGGTGGCACGGCAGGTCCGCGAGGAGCTGGGAGTCCTCAAACAGCCGCTTCGCAAGCTCCCGGTCCCCCCGATCGAGCCCGTCGACGACGAGGAGGACGTCCCGTCCATACTCGGACCTCAGCCTCTCCAGGTGGCGAGCCACCGCGACCTTGAGACCCTGGACCTGGGGGTCCTGGTCGGGGAGCCCGGCGCGGTCGGGCAGTCCCAACGGGAGCTTGTGGCTCACGCTGCTGGCGAGGGCAGCCAGGGTCTTCAACGCCCCCGTCGCTCCCGGCAGGAGCCCTTCGGCGGAGGCGCCCGCGACCAGCAGCGCCACTTCGCGAGCCAGCCTGCCAAGATCGAGTTCGGTCGCCGCCACGCCCGCAGGAGCCGCAAGGGCGTCACGAAGCCCCTCGGTCTCTTCCCGCGTCCACGGGTGGCCCAGGTGCTCCTCGCCGAACCGATGCACCGCGAGACCGACGAGCGCCACCACCTCCCACGGCTGTAGACGCTTCATGGCAGCGGCGTCTCCCAGGTGGTCCTCGAAGTGGGCTCGAAGGTCGAGGAAGACCGCCAGGTACTTCTCGGAGGCAGGCGAGAGGAGGGCCAGGAGCTCCGTTGACTTTCCGCACCCCGGGGGCCCGTACACCAGCTCCCGCCGGGCGCCAAAAGGCCGCCTGAGATCCCGGAGGAGACTGGCGAGAGGGCTGTAGGGCCGCTCGACACGGAAGACGCTCGGCTCGGCCGGGTCACCAGCCGGCCGCAGCGGGTCCAGCTTCTGGTGCAGCTTACTGAGCTTGGCTCTCGTCGGCATCTTCAGAGGTCCCGAGGCAGGATTCAAGGGTAACCTGACGCCTCGCCGCGCCGGGCTCACCTTCCGTTCGAGCCGCGGGAACTGCTCGCCGAGCGCTCGGGCGCCTGGATCGGCCAAGCACTGGAGTTTGAGCCGTGCTCTCGGCTGGCGGGCATCGAGGAGCGCCGCCGAAGCGTCGCCGCCAGGCCTCCCGAGTGAACGCTCGCCGTGAACGCCGTCCTGGACCTCCCTACGTCACCACAGGATCACCGCCCCGACCGGAGCGTCCTCGGCGCAATCCCCGCCATCGCCCGCTCCGCCATCGCCGTGATCGACAGCGACGGGTTGACCCCCGGGTTCGCCGAGATCGCCGCCCCGTCGACCACGTAGAGCCCCGGGTAGCCGTGCACCTGGTGGTCCGTGCCGATGACCCCGGAGTCCGCCGTGGCCCCGATGCAGGCCCCGCCCAGCACGTGGGCGGTGGACGGAACACCCGCCACCATCTCCGTCTGCATGCTCCAGACCACCCCGTCGACCTTGTCGGCGAAGCGATTGGCGAGGTCGGTGGCCTCGGGCATGAAGGCCTTGGGCGACTCCCCCTCGCTGACCGAGGACTTCAGGCCCGGGAGCAGGCCGGTCAGGATCCCGCGCCCGCGCGAGAACCGCAGGGTGCCCTCCAGGGTGCGCATGTAGAGCAGGATCTGGCTGCGACGGGCCAGGTCCCAGACCAGCGCCGCCCGCACGAAACGCACCGGGTGCCGCAGGAAGACGCCGATGGCCCCCAGCAGCCGCGAGAACACCTTGTTGCCGGCCGCGTGGGGCATCGCCAGGAGCCGGAAGAAGCCCGAGCCCTTGGGGTAGCGCACCGGCTCCAGGTGGGAGTGGTCGTCGGTGTGGAGGATCGAGGTGATCGCGACCCCCTCCGAGAGCTCCAGGTCCTTGCGCTCGGTGACGACCATGAACAGCGCTTCGGAGTTGGTGCGCACGAAACTCCCCGTGCGGGGAGACAGCCCGGGCAGGCCCTCGGGATCGGCCCTCATCTTGAGCAGCAGGTCCACGGTGCCCAGGGCACCGCCCGAGAACACCACCTTGTCGGTCAGCACCTCGTAGGTGCGGTGGCGCAGCCAGCCCAGTCGCTCGCGCACCACGACCCGGTAGCCACCCCCATCGGCTGGCCGCACGGCCAGGACCTCGGACTCGGCACGGATCTCGCACCCCTGCTTCTCGGCCAGGTACAGGTAGTTGCGGTCCAGGGTGTTCTTGGCGCCGACCTTGCAGCCCAGCATGCAGGCGCCGCAGTGGTTGCAGCCCGTTCGACGAGGCCCCTGGCCCTCGAAGTAGGGGTCCTCGACCTCGACCTCGGGCTCCCCGAAGAAGACCCCCACACGAGCCGGGTGGAAGTGCTGGCCGCGTCCCAGCTCGTTGCCGATCTCGCGGATGACCTCGTCGCCCGGCCAGACCCGCGGGTTGTCCGCCGCGCCGAGCATGCGCAGCGCCGTGCCGTAGTGGGGTGCCAGCTCCGCCTGCCAGTCGGCCAGCCCCGCCCAGGTGCCGCTGGTGAAGAAGGCCTCGGTCGGCGTGGGCAGGGTGTTGGCGTAGACCAGCGAACCACCGCCGACGCCGACCCCGGTGAAGGCGCTGAGGTGCCGCAGGAAGGTCATCTTGAAGGGGCCTCGGAGCCCCAGCCGGGGCATCCAGAGCCAGCGCCGGAGCTGCCAGTTGCTGGTGGGGTAGTCCTCGGGGGCGTAGCGCCGGCCCTTCTCCAGCACCAGCACCCGGTAGCCCTTCTCGGCCAGCCGCAGGGCCGAGACGCTGCCGCCGAAGCCCGACCCCACGACCACGAAGTCCTGGCGCTCACCCCCCATCCGATCTCCCGTGCTCCGAGGCCCCTATCCGAACTCAGAACGGCGTGATCTCCGAGAGCGGGCGCCCCGCGAGCGAGTACCCCGACACCACGCCGACCTCCAGGTCATCGCCGCGATCCATCTTGCGCAGCTCGCCGATCTGGATGTCGAGCACGCCGTCCTCGTCGGTGACGTAGGTGAAGGCGGGGCCCACGTCGTGCGCGGTCCAGGTCCCCGTCTCCGGGTCGAACAGTCCCAGGACCTGGGTGAAGGCCAGGTCTTCGTACTCCTTCTCGTAGGTCCAGCCGGCGCGCCCCACGACCTCCTTGATCGCCTCGTCGACCTCGTCCGTGAGGTCCTTCCAGGCCAGGCCCATCAGCATGCCCTCGAGGACGGGGGTCGGCTCGACCGCTCCCCACTCGCCGGGATCGAGGTTGGCGCAGTCGGTCTCCGTCATCGACAGGGACACGGCGTACCCGGCCCACTGCTCCTCGTCCAGCGTCACCAGGCCCTCCACCTGCACCGCGCCGATCCAGGTGCACATCAGCGAGGTACCCAGCAGGTAGACCGCCACGTAGGGCGGCACCGCGCCCGAGCTGTTGGCGTAGTAGCGGAAGCCGTCGAGGGTCTCGCCGTCGTAGTAGGCCCAGGCTTCGAAGGCCCACTCCTTGGGGTGGAACCAGGTGTCCTGCTCCGGTCCGGTGTCTTCGGGGCCTGCGCCCCAGGGAAGGCCGCGCGAGCCGGGACAGCCCAGCAGCAGGGAGAGCACCAGGACCATGTCCTGGTCATACCCTCCAGGGCCCCGTCGTCGCTACACTGCCGGCGTGGCCCTCGACTACGGTGACATCGCCAGACAGTTCCTCAGGGCACTGAGGGGCCGCCGCAGCCAGGTCGCCTGGTCGCGACGGCTCGGCTACCGGAGCAACGTCGCCTATGCCTGGGAGGCGGGGCGCCGCTGGCCCACCGCCGCCGAGACCCTGCGGGCCGCGAGCCGCACCGGCATCGACGTGCGCGGGGCGGTGGTGCGCTTCTATGGCACGGACCCCCGCTGGCTGCCCGAGGACCTCACCGACCCCGCGGCCCTGGCGGCGGTGATGGAGGACCTGCGTGGCAGCCACCCGGTGAGCGCCCTGGCCCGCGAGTCCGGTCTCAGTCGCTACGCCCTCACGCGCTGGCTGAGCGGGCAGACCCAGCCCCGCCTCCCGGACTTCTTCCACTACGTCGAGGCCTCCAGCCTGCGCCTCGTCGACTGGATCACGTCGTTCGTCGCCCCGGGTCGGGTGCCGGCGATCGCCGAGGTCCACCGCCGCCTCGAAGCCCGGCGCCGCGGGGCCTTCGAGCTGCCCTGGACCCAGGCGGTCATCCGCGCCTTCGAGCTGGAGGACTACCAGGCCCTGCCCGCCCACGACGCCGCCTGGATCGCCCGACGTCTCGGTATCGAGGTCGAGGAGGCCGAGCGTTGCATCGCCCACCTCGCCGACACCGGCCAGCTCGTGCAGGACGGGAACCACTACCGCATCGAGCCCATCGCCGTGGACACGCGCCGCAGCCCCCAGGTCGGCGTGCGGCTCAAGGAGCACTGGACACGGGTAGCGGCCGAGCGCCTCGTCGCCGGCGACCCGGGCCAGTTCTCCTACAACGTCTTCACGGTCTCCCGGGACGACTTCGAGCGCATCCGGGAGCTCCACCTGCAGTACTACCAGGAGCTCCGCAGCGTGGTCGCGGCCAGCGAGCCGGGGGAGTGCGTGGCCATCGCCAACGTGCATCTCTTCGCCCTCGACGGGCTCTCGGGGACCGACCCCGAGTAGGATGGATCCGGCACCGCACTGCCGGCCCGGGAGTAGTGGTGAGTGACCGACTCCTCGAAGGACTGAGCCCCGCGTCCCTGCTGCTGCTGCACGTGGCGGTGCACCAGGAGATGGTGCCCGTCCAGCTCCTCACGCGCTCGGCCCTGACCGACGACCCCGAGGAGGCCGTCCAGGATCTGCTGGAGCGGGGCCTCGTGGCCCGGACGGACATCGACGGCCTCCTGGAGCTCGGGCCGCTGGGCTACGCCCTGAAGGACACGGTCGTGCGCCGCTGGCCGGAGCTGCACGAGACCCTGCGACCCCCGCTGCTCGCCCGCCTCTTCGAGGACTTCGGGCTGGACCCGGGCCACCCCCTGCGCCGCGCCCTGGAGGCGGTGGACCGCGCCGACTTCGTGCCGACCGAGGTCCGCTTCCTGGCCGATCTCGACCTGCCCGTGCCCCTCGGGGTCGACGACATCACGACCAGCGCGCCGCATGCCGTCCTGTCCATCCTCCAGGCCGTGTTGCCCCGCATCGGTGAGTCCGTGCTGCTCTGCGGGGCCAAGGGAGGCGTGACCCTGGCCCTGGCCGCCCACCTGGTCGGACCGACCGGTCGCGCCGTGGCCCTGGACACGGCCCCGCCGTTGGTGGACCACATCTCCACCGCCCTCCAGCGGTACCCCGACCTGTCGGCCGAAGCCCGCTACGTGAGCGACGTGACCCTCGGACTGCGGGCCGAAGGGCCCTGGGACGTCATCGTGGTCAACGGCAGCGTGCCCAAGCTGCCCTGGCCCCTGCTCCACCAGCTCGACGACGACGGCGGGCGGGTGCTCTTCTTCCTCCAGGAGCCCGGCAACGACGGCCAGGCCTGCTACGTCCTGCGCCGGGAGGGCTCGGACGTCACCGTCGAGCTGGGCGGACGCTTCGCGTTCACCCCCGTCTACGGTCGCTACGGGTGGGACCGGATCGAGGACCTCGCCGAGGCGCTCGCCCCGGCCGAGTGATCACCCCATCCGGAAGTACTCCGGAAGCTTGGCCAGCAGCTCGACGCTGTTGGTCTTGATCTTGCCGCGGGCGATGTCGAGCGGACCCGGGGTCTTGCCCTTGAGCACCATCTTCTCGAAGAGCTTCGGGTCGCACTTGAGCACGCAGTCGGCGTTGTCGGTGTGGCGGCCCGCCCGGGTGGTGCAGCGCTCGGGCTCCAGGGTCACCGTCCACTTCTCCGCTCCGACCGAGAAGTAGTAGGACAGGGTCCCGGTCACCTTGCCCGCCTGGTAGCGGGAGGGAAGGGCGTCGAAGATCTGGCGGGTGGTGGACATCGGGCCTCCGTGGATCAGGCGTTGACCTGCGTATGACGCTGCGACATCCTCGTCCCCTCTCCCCTCAAGCTCCCGGAATCGCGTCGCTGTCCCGGGGCCTGGTTCTTGCTGGATCCCCTCCCATGCTGCTCGCGCTGCTCGCCTGTGTCGACTACGAGCTCGGCCGCCAGCCCGACGTGGGCGCGGGCGAGACGTGCCCCGACCAGGGCGGCGAGCCCTACGCCGTCACCCCGCGAGACGACTGCGTGGTCCCCCCCACGATCGGGACCTTCACACCCCAGGTCGAGTGGCAGTGGGAGGACAACGCCGTCCACCCCGGCTTCGACGACATCATGGCCACCCCGGCCATCGCCGACGTCAGCGGTGACGGCATTCCCGACGTGGTCTTCGCCACCTTCTCCGGCGGGGCCTACACCAGCGCGGGTGCGGTGGTCGCCATCTCCGGGGACGGCTCGGGGACCCTGTGGTCGATCACCGAGGCCGGCGGAGCCCACCCCCACGGCAGCGCCGGCGTCGCCCTGGGCGACCTGGACGGCGACGGCACCACCGAGGTCTGCGTGGCCGGCTACGAGGTCGCCGTGCTGTGTGTGAACGGGCGCGACGGCAGCCACCTCTGGTCCGGCGGCAGCGAGGTCTACGGCTACGGCGTGCCGGCCTTCGCCGACCTGGACGGCAACGGCAGCAGCGAGGTCATCTTCGGCCGCCAGGTCTTCGGCCGCGGCGGCGCCCTGGTCGGCCTCGGCGAGCACGGCACCGGCGGCCGCTCCTGGAGCTTCGCCGTCGACATGGACGACGACGGGGAGCTCGAGGTCGTGGCCGGCAACGCGGTCTACGAGCGGGACGGGTCGCTGGTCTGGTACGACGGCGGCGCCGATGGCCTGCCGGCGGTCGGCGACTTCGACGGCGACGGGCGCCCCGACGTGGTCAAGGTCGGCGGGGGCGTGGTGACCCTGAGCGACAACGCCGGGGTCCTGGTGTGGTCGGAGCCCGTGCCGGGAGGCGGCAGCGGCGGACCGCCGACCATCGCCGACTTCGACGGCGACGGTGAGCCGGAGGTCGGGGTCGCCGGTCAGGCCTACTACAGCGTCTACGACACCGACGGCGCCGTGCTCTGGTCCAACGAGGTCAGCGACTACAGCTCCAGCATCACCGGCAGCTCGGTCTTCGACTTCGAGGGCGACGGCGACGCCGAGGTGGTCTACGCCGACGAGCACACCCTCTGGATCTTCGAGGGCAGCACCGGCGCGATCCTGATGGAGCAGGAGGGCCACGCCTCGGGGACGCTCCTGGAGTACCCCCTGATCGCCGACGTCGACGCCGACGGCTCCACCGAGATCGTGATCGCCTCCAACGACTACGCCCGAGAGGGCTGGCACGGCATCACCGTCATCGGCGACGCCGACAACTCCTGGGCGCCCGCCCGCACCGTCTGGAACCAGGCCGCCTACCACATCACCAACGTCGAGGACGACGCCACCATCCCCGCCGTCCAGCAGCCCAACTGGCTCACCTGGAACAGCTTCCGGGCCGGCGGTAGCCCCGAGGGCCCCGAGCACTGGATGGCGGATCTGACCGTCGGCGAGGCCGAGCTGTGCCTCACCGAGTGCTTCGCCGGCGAGGTGGTGATCCAGGTGCCGGTGGAGAACACCGGACTGCGAACCGTGAGCCAGGTGGTCATCGGTCTCTACCGGGACTGGGACCGGGTCGACGCCGACACGGTGAGCGACCTGGAGCCGGGCGACGTCGCCTGGGCCGGGCCGTTCCGGCTGAGCGAGCAGGACTGGGGAGAGCACGAGCTGCGGGCCGAGGTCGACGACACCGACGAGGTCGAGGAGTGCGACGAGGGAAACAACGGGCGGTGGCTGGGGGGGTGGCCCTGCGGGTAGGGGGTGGAGCCGCCCAGGGATTCCAAGACCTCCCGCTGACCCCGGCTGCCTCAGCGTGTCACGTTCACCACCGGACCAGCACCGGGTACCTCGCGATGGCCGGGTCCGGGGTCAGGTCACCACCACCACGACCCGGACAACCCCTGGCATCGCCCCGCCGACCCCAGGAGCACGACGGCTCGAGGACCCACCGTAGCTGAGCAGCCTACCCCTCCGGCACCACCCCGCCGCCGGCACCTTCGACCGGTCCGAGCGCCCGCAGGCCCAGCTCCGTGCCCGGCTCCACACCGATCCAGCCCTCCCCCTCGGGGACCTCGCCCAGGTCCGTCAGGTAGACCCGCTCCACATGGATGGAGCCATCCGGCTTGAAGTCCACCGGCACCAGCCGCCGGGCCCGCCGCCCTCCCATCTCCGCGATGGCGACGGTGCCCCTCTTGGTCACCCCGTCTACGTCGATGGTCCCAGGGGAGAGCACCTCCACCGCCTTGGTCTGGGCCATCCCGGTGAGGTTGCGGAGGACGTCGTCGAAGGAGCACGGGGGCTCGCCCTCCAGCTCCCACCGCTCGACGGCCTCGTCCGTCACGACGAAGGCGATGGGAAAGCCCAGCCCCTTCCTGGCGACCTCGCCGTCCGTCATCCGGGCCACCATGTCCAGGACCTCCATGGCGTCGGTGACCCCGCTGGTGTCCCGCGGGATGAGGGCCATCCTGATGTCGAAGTCCGGCCCCTCCCCCTCCCGCAGCCCGAACTCGGATCGGGTGATCTCTGCCCGACCGACGTCCAGCCACTCGGCGAAGGGCGGGCCCAGCTCCTCCAGGCCCACACCCTCCCGCTCGATCCAGTCACCGTGGAAGACGCCGACGCCGGCCTCGCCCTGGCCCAGGAAGCGGTGGGCCACCCACCAGCCATCACCCTCATCACCGGGCAGGTGCTCCAGGATGCAGAGAGCCCGGCGCAGAGCCCCGCTCTCGTCGCGGACCAGGACCTCTCCCTCGCGGAACCGTCGCAGGACCCCGGGTCGTGCTGCGGCCTGCCGGAAGAGCAGCGCGACGAGGTTCTCGCGGCCCAGGTCGACGAGCCCATCGAGGGGTCCGACCTCCTCGAAGGTGTCGTAGAGGAAGCGGGCCAAGGCCGGATGGTGGCCGTGCATCCGGGCGCGGGCCTCGGCGTGCTCCCTGATGTGGGCGCGGACTGCCGGAGCGTCCTCCCGGTCCAGGTCCCGGAGCGGGGTGCGCCGCAGCTCGAAGTGGAGGTTGAAGGTGTCATCGCTCATGTGGGCTCCAAGGGGCGCGACCTCGATGACATAGCACGGGCGCTGGGGGGAGCCGGGGCCGGATCTCGTGCACGTCGTGCTGTTGGCTGCAACCTCGACCCAGGCGCAGCGCGCTGCTCGCCGCAGTCCTGCTGGTGACCAGGGTCGTCTCGCTCGTCTCGTCCGGTCACGGAGACGTTCACACCAGGGGGAGACGGACGAGCGTGTGCTCCGCAGCCACCGGCCCCGACCCCGGTTGAGCCCGGTGCTCTCCTCTCCAAAGGTCTCTCGATGACCCCCATGAGCCCGCCCTCGAGGGCATCTTCGAGGTCTGGCAGGAGGCCTACGCCACGGCAAGCTCGCCCGTCTCTTCTGGGAGGCGATGGACCACGGCCACGACAACACCCTCGCGACACCCTGAGAACCCGCGATGCTGCTCATCCTCGCCCTCGCCCTCGCCTGCACCCCCGACGTGAGCCCCCCACCTGTGACGGCCCACACCACCCTCTTCGAGCCCGACGCCCTGGAGATGCACATCTACCTGGCGGAGCGCGGCGTCGCTGCCTACGACACGGAGCCCCATGTCATGGGGTTCGAGGAGATCTACCCGGAGCGGAGGTGGACCGGGGAGGACACGCCGGCGTTCTCGCCCCTCTGGGCACCGATCAGGAGGTCTGGCAGTCCTCGTCGTTGGGGACGCCGTCGCCGCCCCGATCGTTGGAGGCGGTGTCGCTGCGCTCGGTCGAGGAGCCCGTGTCCAGGAGCGAGGTTCCGGTGTCGGCTCCGGGCCGGAGCCGGGAGGTCGAGCCTCGTCCAGGAAGGGCGTCATGGCAGGGCCCGGAGCGCCGAGCAACACGCAGTGCCTTCGTTCTTCCGCCCGGGGCGGATCCGCGCCAGGCGGAGAAGGCCCTCCGACGAGATTCCAGGTACTTGAAGATCGTAGTGCTCCCAGGATCGTCCGGAGGCGGAAGTTCGGGGGGACTCCGTGTCGGCAGGCGGAAGTTCGGGGGGACTGCGCGCGGGAAAGGGGCTCTCCTGGGCATCGGGAACCGTGGATGGCCGGCCACCGACGCCTGTGCCCAGGAGGCGGACCGAGCTGGGGAAGGACCGGCCGGCGGGGCGAGCGCAGCGAGACGGAGGCCACAAGCCGGAGGAGCCGAGTGTGGCGAGTGCCTCTGGACCCCCATGGAGCGCAGGGCCGGGCTGTCCTCGACCGCCAGGTCCTGGGCGGAGTTCAGACTCCGGTCTCGGAGGCGTGGTCGGGTGAGGGTCACGGGGCCTCTCGCTCTTCGATGTTCGGGTGGACGGCTGACCGGAGTGTCTCCCGTGCCTGGCCCTTCACCCTCCGGGACCGTCGGACCCCAACACCGCCACCGCCCGCGCCCAGAAGGTCTCGATCATCGGTCCGTCCGGCGAGTGCCCGACCCCCTCGAAGGTGACGAGCACCAGGCCGTCCTCCAGCGCAGGGTCGGTCCAGGGGTGGCCGCCGGAGAGCTCTCCCTGGCAGTCCTCGGCGGCGCCGACCACCGGGGTACCCTCCTCCGCGACCCGGTAGGAGCCCGTCGGCCAGTCGCTTCGGTGGTCGGCGAGCAGGTCACAGGCCTGGTTCAGGGGCACCGTCGGGTCCTCCACCCCGTGCAGCAGCAGGATCGGCGCCACCAGGTCCTGGCCCAGGGGCGACATCGAGGGCCCGTCCTCGCCGACATAGCCCTCCCACTCCTCGGCGAAGGCGTGGTTGCCCTGGTCGTGGTGCCACTGGATGAGCGCGTCGACGTCGCCGGGGCTGCCCATGCCCACCGCCCCCAGCAGGCGGTCCGTCGCCATCGTCAGCAACAGGGTGATGCAGGCGCCGTGGGAGAAGCCGCCGGCGAAGACCCTGGAGGTGTCGACGTCGTCCCAGGCATCGGCCACGGCCAGCAGGTTGAGCACGTCGGTGACCTCGCCGGAGCAGTACTCGACCTCGCCGTCGGAGGTGTCCTCACCGCGGTAGCTCGAGGCGAACACGGCGAAGCCGTCGGCGGCGTGCTCCAGCATCTCGTCCCTGTACATCTGGGCCAGGCCGTCGAAGCCGCCGTGGTTGAGCAACACGATCGGGTGGGGCCCGGGACCGAGCGGCACGGCGACGTGGCCCTCGATGCGCAGGCCATCGCTGCCATAGGCGATCTTGTGGAGCGCGGCGTCGTCGGAGGTCTGGACGATCTCGTCCTGGGAGAGCTCGGCGTCGTCGGGCTGGCAGGCGAGCAGGAGGAGGAGGAGGGTCACGTGGGCTCAGGATGCTCGGGGGACGGGTGGGGTCTCAGTACTCCCCCACCACCTCGTCCATCCACTCCAGCCGGGCCTCGATCCAGCTCCGGACCCGAGCGTCCTCCTCGGCGTAGCTGTCGACGACGTAGAGGTAGCCCCAGAAGTCGATGGACCCGATGGGCCAGATCTCGAAGTTCTCGGCGATCGCGGCCCCCATCGTGGCCTGGTAGCCGTCGATGCGGCCCAGCACGGCCTCGGTGGCGAGTGGGCCCTGGCGCAGCTCGGTCCAGCGCTCCTGGAGGCGCGGGCGGAACTGGGGCAGGGCCGCCATGACCGAGATGAAGGCCGGCCGGTGGAGGATCCAGGACTCGGGGTTCTCGTTGTCGTTGTAGCTGGGCTGTCCCAGCGAGAGGTCCAGGTCCCAGGGCACGAAGTGCACCCGCCCCCCGTCGTCCCGCCAGGCGTGCACGGACAGGTAGTAGGCGTCGTTGTTCTTGAAGAACTCCTCCAGGATGACGAAGTCCACGGCGCTGTCGAGGTCGACGTAGGCGAGGATGCCGTTGTCGGGGTCGGCCGGCGAGTCCCCCATCACGGCGCTCTCCCAGGCCGCGAGGAAGGAGACGATGCCCGCCTGGGACTCCGCCCCGATCTCCTCGGGCTTGGGGTAGATGAGCCTCCAGCCCCCGTTCGACATGGCGTTGTCGAAGAGCCAGCCGCTATCGTCCAGCTTGACGACGAAGGACGAGCCGCTGCCGTCGTCCTCGACGAGGTCGATGCGGTCGTCGTCCCGCTTGATGCGCTCCAGCACCGAGTAGACGCCCCGGGGGGCCCCGTCGAGCACCAGGTCGCAGAAGGCCGTCTGCGGCGCGTAGCGCTCGGGACCGCCGAAGGACTGGAAGAGCTCGAAGGCGAGCGTGTTCCGCACCAGCAGCCGATCGAAGTAGTTGCCGTGGAAGACCCAGTCGCTCTCGGCGCCGAAGCCGAACAGGTTGGTGGGATTCTCGGTGCCGTCGGCGTTGCGCAGCTCGACGCTGTACTGGGACTTGGGGGCGGCGAGGCTGGAGCGGCCGCGGCGCTCCACGCCAGCGCGGCCCTCGTACCAGGTGTGGTCGGCGTCGTCGGTGATCGCGAGGTCGCAGTCCAGCTTGGGCTCGTCGGGGATGTCGCTGGGACAGTCCAGGACCACGTGGCAGAGCCCGGTGAGGACGGGGTCCTCGACCCCGGGCACGGTCTCGATGTCGGTCGGAGCGGAGTCCACGGGGGTGGAGTCCGCGGGCACCGACGCGGTGTCGTCCCCGGTGACGAGCGAGGTGCAGGCCGGAGCGAGTGCCAGGATCGCGTGGAGAGTGACGATCACGGACCCATCGTAGTCCAGGCCCGGCTACCCTCCTGGCCGGAGGAGCCGAGATGCTCGCACTGGCCCTGCTCGCCTGCTCGGGGGGCTCCGAGACCTCTTGCGACGAGGCCACCCTGACCCTGGAGTCGATCGCCGCCGACCCCGAGGCCATGGCGGCCACCCAGGGCACGGTCTGCGGTGGGTTCTACGAGGCCCGGACCGGGTCGGACTCGACCCCTTGTGGCGACTCGGGGCTGGAGGAGCCGGAGCTGGTCGAAGGGGTCTACGCGGTGTGGCCCAGTGACTGGGGCATCGAGCGCAGGGGCTACAGCCTCGGCGTGGTGGTGCTGGCCGACGACGGCGTCACGGAGCTGCAGGAGCTGCCCGACTACGTCACCGGCGAGACCGTCGCCCTCGACGGCGTCGTGCGCTACGGCCAGGTCCACGACACCTGCTCCAACCACCTCTACCCGAGCGCCTGGTTCGAGGTGGACGCCGAGCAGGTGGGGCTGGACTGATCAGCCGATCGGCGACCTCCGCCGCGGTTCGGTCGGCTCTTCGTCCGCCATGGCCATCGGCCGGAAGGACTCGGTGGGCTCATCGTCGGCGAGGCGGTCGCGCAGGCGCTCGGCAGCTTCGGGATCGGTGCTGAGCAGGTTGGTCACGGCGACCTGGATCTGGTCCGCGACCGCCTTCAGGTTCATCCGTCGTCTCATGGTCCCTCCTCCGTGAGGAGGCCCAGGTTGACAGCCCCGGACCGGGGTCCGCTACTCGGGTCTACCAGCGCACCGGGTTGGTGGTCGCCCCCCACCAGCCGCCGGACATGGTCTCGATGGACTGGGTCTCGCCCGTGTAGTCGTCGATCACGATGCGCTGGCCCTGGGAGGTGAAGCCGAAGAGCTCGCCGTAGGCGTAGCCCAGGCCGAACACCTTCTCGACGCCGAGGTCGGAGAGCACGCCGGCCGTGCCCGTGCGTGGATCGACCACCACCAGGTCGTCGCCGCCGCGCACGGTCCAGTAGAGCAGCCCGTCGGGCAGGCCGACGATGTCGCCGGAGCTCTCGAAGCGGCCGTCGGGGACCAGGGTGGAGGTGTGGCCGGTCTCCGGATCGATGAAGAAGACGCCCTCCCCGGTGCCCACGAGCCGACCGTCGCTGAGGAAGGTCAGGCCGTCGCAGTAGGGCACGGGGGCCAGGAAGGTGCAGGAGGCGTCGCGGGCGTCGATGGCGTAGAGGCGCTCGAAGGCGACGCCGATCATCTGGCCATCGAGGTCGATGGCGATGTCGGTCATGCCGTCGAAGGAGCTGTCGCAGGAGAAGGTGCCGACCTTCTCCTTGTCGCCGGTCTTGGGGTCGTAGGAGTAGAGCGTCGAGGAGGTGTTGACGTAGACCGGCTCCCGGGCGGCGTCCTCCTCCAGGTCGAGGGTGTCGGTGTCGGTGATCGTGCCCGTGTCGGCCGTGTCCGCCACCTCGGCGGTGTCCGTGGTCTCCGTCTCGAGGACGGGACTCTCGTCCGGACTGGGGTTGACGCCGTAGTCCACGTTGCAGGCAAGCAGCAGGAGCAGCATGGAGACCTCCGGGGTCCCGGACCAGATACCGCAGCGGGCTGGGGTGGGCTACCGCGCCCGGCGTAGAGGCGCGACCGAATAGGGGGCCGGATGTCCTCCCCCTCGCTGTGGCACGTCGTCTTCTCCAGGCGCATGGTCCTGTGCCTGCTGACGGGGTTCTCGTCCGGCCTGCCGCTCTACGTGCTCTACCAGCTCCTGCCGGCCTGGCTGCGGGACGAAGGGGTGGACCTGGCGACCATCGGCCTGTTCTCGCTGATCGCCTTTCCCTACACCTGGAAGTTCCTCTGGTCGCCGGCGATGGACCGCTTCGTGCCGCCATTCCTCGGGCGACGGCGGGGCTGGGCGCTGATCACCCAGCTCGCGCTGTTGGCGGTCCTGGTGGCCTTCGGGCCCCTGGACCCCGGCTCGGGGACCGGCCCCATCGCCGTGGTCGCCGGACTCGTGGCGCTCTTCAGCGCCAGCCAGGACATCGTGCTCGACGCCTACCGGCGGGAGCTGCTGCCCGACGCCGAGCTGGGCCTCGGCAACAGCCTCTTCGTCAACGCCTACCGGATCAGCTCCCTCGTGCCCGGCTCGCTGGCGCTGATCCTCGCCGACCACCTGCCCTGGTCCCAGGTCCACCTGGTGGTGGCCTCGTTCATGGGGGTGGGCATCCTCACGACCCTCTGGATGCCCGAGCCCGCCGACCACGTGGCGGCGCCGCGCAGCTTCCGCGAGGCGGTGGCGGAGCCTTTCCGGGAGTTCTTCGGTCGCAAGGGCGTGGGCTCGGCCCTGTTGATCCTGGTCTTCCTGCTGACCTACAAGCTCGGCGACAGCATGGCGACCGCCCTGTCGACGCCCTTCTACCTGGACCTGGGCTTCACCAAGACCGAGATCGGCACCGTGGCCAAGGTGGCGGCGCTGTGGTCCTCGATCGTCGGCGGGCTGCTCGGCGGGCTGCTGATGGTGAAGATCGGCATCCACCGCAGCCTCTGGATCTTCGGGGTGGTGCAGCTCGGCTCGATCCTCGGCTTCGCGGCGCTGTCCGAGATCGGGCCCGACCTCGGGGCGCTGTTCTTCGTGGTGAGCTTCGAGTACCTGGGCGTGGGCCTGGGGACCGCGGCGTTCGTGGCCTTCATCGCTCGCAGCACCGACGTCCGCTACACCGCGACCCAGCTCGCGCTGCTCACCTCGCTGGCGGGCGTGCCGCGGACCTTCGCCAACGCCACCACGGGCTTCATCGTCGAGGCCGTCGGCTACACGCAGTTCTTCCTGTTCTGCACGGCGCTCGCCATCCCGGGGCTGATCCTGCTGCGGTGGGTGGCGCCGTGGGGGCCGGATCCGGAGCCGCTGGAGGGGTCACCCGTCGCCAGCGAGTGACGGGGCCCCTCCGACGACAGGCTCACTTCGCGAGCTGGCTGCTCACGAACTCCCAGTTCACCAGGGCCCAGAAGGCCTCGACGTAGGTGCCGCGGGCGTTGCGGTAGTCCACGTAGTAGGCGTGCTCCCAGACGTCGCAGGTGAGCAGGGGCCGGCTCTGGCTGCCGATCGGGGTGGCGGCGTTGCTGGTGCTCTGCAGCGCCAGGGTGCCGTCGGTCTGTTGCACCAGCCAGGCCCAGCCGGAGCCGAAGGTGCCGAGGGCGGTCTTGGCGAAGGCCTCCTTGAAGGCGTCGAAGGAGCCGAAGGCCTGGTCGATCAGCGCCGCCAGCTCACCGGTCGGGGCACCGCCGCCCTGGGGGCTGAGGCAGGACCAGTAGAAGCTGTGGTTGGCCACCTGGGCGGCGTTGTTGTAGAGGCCGCCGGTGGACCCGCGGATGATCTCCACCAGGGGAGCGTCCTCGAATTCGGTGCCTTCGATCGCCGCGGCGAGCTTGTTGGCGTAGCCGAGGTGGTGCTTTCCGAAGTGGTACTCCAGGGTCTCCTTGGAGATGTGGGGCTCCAGGGCGTCGGTCGCGTAGGGCAGGGTGGGCTTGGGGACCATGGGGTGCTCCCGGGTTCAGTTGTGGGCGGCGAGGTAGGTGGCGACGCCTTCGGCGGTGGGGGTCATGGCGTCGTCGCCGGCGGTCCAGTTGGCCGGGCAGACCTCGCCGTGCTCTTCGGTGAACTGGAGGGCGTCGAGGATGCGCAGGGCCTCGCCGACGTTGCGGCCCAGGGGCAGGTCGTTGACCAGGGCGTGGCGCACGACGCCCTCGCGGTCGATCAGGAAGAGGCCGCGCAGGGCGACGGAGTCGTCCAGCAGCACGCCGTAGTCCCGGCTGATCTGCTTCTTGATGTCGGCGACGAGGGGGAAGTCGATCTGGCCGATGCCGCCGTCCTTCACCGCCGTGTTGCGCCAGGCGAAGTGGGAGAACTGCGAGTCGATGGACACGCCGATGATGTCGCAGTTGCGGGCCTTGAAGGCCGCGACCTGGCGGTTGAAGGCCAGGATCTCGGAGGGGCAGACGAAGGTGAAGTCGAGGGGGTAGAAGAAGAGCAGCGTGTAGCGGCCCTTCTGGTCGGACAGGGTGAGCTCGCCGAAGGTGTTGTCGGCCAGCACGGCGGTGGCGGTGAAGTCGGGGGCGGGACGGGTGACGAGGGTGGCCATGTTCGGTTCTCCAGGTGGAAGGTCCGCGCCGGCTTGGGTCGGGAGACGCGGCTTGCAGTGAGCTGTCGAGACCAGCTATAGGTCCGCCAAGTCCTGTCATCAACACCAGTGTCCTTGTAAGGACAACAACTCAACGAGCGGACATGCAGACCTCACTGTTGGAGAAGCTCCCGCAGAACCTCGCCGAGAACCTGCGCTTCCTGAGGCAACGACGGAACCTCACCCAGGCCGGTCTCAGCAAGCTCTGCGACGTCCCTCGTTCGACGATCGCCAACCTGGAGTCGGGGGAGGGCAACCCCACCCTCTCGGTCCTGGCGGGCATCGCGGTGGCCCTCCAGGTCTCCATCGAGGAGATCCTCAGCGCTCCCGTCGCCCTCGGCCAGCTCTACCCGGCGGGCAGCCTGCCGGAGACCCGCAAGGGGCCGGGAGGCAAGGCTCGGGTCAACCAGCTCTTGCCGGACCAGCTCCCGGGCACGGAGATCCTCCGCTTCGAGCTGGAGCCAGGTGCCCGCTTCACTGGCGCCCCCCACCGACCGGGCACACGGGAGTACCTCTACTGCGAGCGCGGAGACCTGGAGCTGGCCGTCTACGGGGAGACCTACGAGCTCGGACCCGGGGACGTCTGTGCCTTCCACGGGGACCAGAAGCACGGCTACGCGAACCGCGGTGACACCCGCGTCGTCGCCTTCGGCGTGGTGGTGCTGGCACCGATGTAGGCGGCCTCGGAGGATAGACCCCCTCGATGCCGCGCCCGCTGCCCATGACCCGCGAGGAAGCCGGGGGTCCCCTCGACGTCGTGCTCGTCACCGGCGACGCCTACGTGGACCACCCCTCCTGGGGCGTGGCAGCGATCGGGCGCTGGCTCCAGGACCACGGCTTCTCCGTCGGCGTGATCGCCCAGCCCGACTGGACCGACGTGGAGGCCTTCCGCGTGCTCGGGCGGCCTCGGCTGTTCTTCGGTGTGACCGCCGGGAACATGGACACGATGGTCAACCGCTACACGGCCTCGAGGCGCATCCGGTCCAACGACGCCTACGCTCCCGGCGGGCAGGCCGGCCTGCGACCGGACCGGGCCACCATCCCCTTCACAGGCCGGGCCCGGCAGGCCTACCCGGGGGTGCCCGTGGTCGTGGGGGGCATCGAGGCGTCGCTGCGCCGGCTGGTCCACTACGACTTCTGGCAGGACCGGATCCGCGGCTCCATCCTGCTCGACGCCAAGGCCGATCTGCTGGTCCACGGCATGGGCGAGCACCCGATCGTGGAGATCGCCCGGCGCCTCAGGGACGGCCAGGACATCAAGGCCTGCCGCGACATCCCGGGCACGGCCCATGCGCTGGGCGCCAAGGAGCCGGTGCCGGAGGGAGAGCACGTGGTCGCGCTGCCTTCGCTGGCGGAGTGCCGGGCCGATCCGCTGCGCTTCAACCGGGTCACGCTGCTGATGTACCGGGAGTCCAACCCCCACTGCGGTCGGATCCTGACCCAGCTCCACGGCACCCGGGTGGTGGTGATCAACCCGCCGGCGGTGCCCCTGACGACGCCCGAGATGGACCGTCTGCACGAGCTGCCCTTCACCTACTGCGCCCATCCCTGCTACCGGAAGCCGATTCCGGCCCTGGCCAGCATCGCGGGCTCCGTCACGGTGAACCGGGGGTGCTCGGGGGGGTGCAGCTTCTGCGCCCTGACCATCCACCAGGGCAAGGACGTCACGAGCCGCTCCACCGAGAGCGTGGTGCGCGAGCTGAAGGGGCTGAGGCGGCAGCCTGGCTTCAAGGGCATCGTGAGCGATCTGGGCGGCCCGACCGCCAACATGTTCCACATGAAGTGCACCTCCGAGGCCGCCAACAAGCTCTGCCGCCGCGTGAGCTGCCTGCACCCGGTGCGTTGCAAGCACTACGGCACCGACCACAAGCCCTACCTCGAGCTGTTGCGCCAGGCGCGCGCCTTGCCGGGCATCCGCCGGGTCTTCGTGAACTCGGGCATCCGCTACGACCTCGCCGATCTCGACGACGAGTTCGTGGAAGAGCTCGCGGCCCACCACGTCCAGGGCCAGCTCTCGGTGGCGCCAGAGCACGCCGCGGCCGGGGCCCTGGCCCGGATGCGCAAGCCGGAGATCCGCTACTTCGACCGGTTCATGGAGCGCTTCGAGGCGGCCAACCTGAAGGCGGGCAAGGACCAGTACCTGGTGCCCTACTTCCAGTGCGCCCACCCCGGCGTCGGACCCGAGGAGACCATCGAGCTGGCCCTCTACATGAAGCGACGCCGTCTGCGGCCGCGCCAGGTGCAGATGTTCATGCCCACGCCGGCCACCCTCGCCACGGCTATCTACGTCTCGGGGGTCGACCCCTACACCAAGCAGCCGGTCCACGTGGCTCGCGGTGGCCGGGAGCGGTCCCGCCAGCGGGCGCTGCTCTTCTTCTGGAAGCAGGAGGAGTGGCCCCACGTGCGCGAGGCGCTCCAGACCTGGGGAAGGACGGACCTGATCGGCAAGGGTCGGCACCACCTGGTTCCACCGGGACCGGCCTACGGAGCCTGGGAGAGCCGCAAGCGTCGGGGCCCGGTCCGCTACGACACGCAGATGGGCATGAAGGTGGAGCGGGCGACGAAGGCCGAGGAGCGGGAGGAGAACTGGGAGGCGGTGGTCGTGGACCGATGAGGATCCTGCTCTTCAACAAGCCCTACGGGGTGCTCACCAAGTTCACCGACGCCGAGGGTCGGGCCACCCTCGCCGACTTCATCGACATGCCCGGGGTCTATGCGGCCGGGCGCCTGGATCGGGACAGCGAGGGGCTGCTGGTCCTGACCGACGACGGCAGGCTCCAACAGCGGCTGAGTCATCCGCGCTACCGCAAGGAGAAGACCTACTGGGTCCAGGTGGAGCGGGTACCGGACGCGACCGCCCTGGCGGCGCTGGCGCGAGGGGTCGACATCAAGGGAGGGCGCACGCGACCGGCCAAGGTCCGGCTCATCGAGGCGCCGGAGCTCTGGGATCGGGACCCACCGGTGCGCTTCCGCAAGAGCGTGCCCACCGCCTGGCTGGAGCTCACGATCACCGAGGGCCGCAACCGGCAGGTCCGACGCATGACGGCGGCGGTCGGCCACCCGACCCTGCGGCTCGTCCGGGTGCGGGTGGGGGAGTTCGAGTTGGGTGATCTGGCTCCGGGACAGTGGCGGCTCCTGCGGTGACGGCGAACGCACTGGCCGTCGGTGCGCGCAGAACCCGGGGGTTTCACTCTCAACCCGGCGACTTCTGCGCGCCTGGAGGCGCCGGAGCGCGCAGAACCCGGGGGGTCCACGCTCAACCTGGCGACTTCTGCGCGCCTGGGGCGCTCGGTGCGCGCAGAACCCTGGGGTTTCACTCTCAACCCCCCGACTTCTGCGCGCCCGGAGGGCTCGGAGCGCGCAGAACCCCTGGCCCGAGGCCTGCCCGTCGCCCGCGGCCCGCCCGTCGCCCGCCGGCCGCAGCTCAACGGACCTCGGCGCGGCACCGATCTCCTGATCTGCACCGGACCCCGGGCGATCTCCCCCGCTCTTCCAGGCGATAGGCTCCCCCCATGATCTGGTTGCTCCTCGCCTGTGATCCCGACCCCGACCTCACCGAGCCCACCGTGGTGGAGCTGTTGGCCGGCGAGAGCCGGGTGGAGGTGAGCTCCGAGGGCCACCTGTCCCTGTGGGCGCCCGACGGGCGGCGGGTGCTCGACGGGGCCGTGGCCACGGTGACCCTCGACGCCTCCGATGGCACGGGCACCGAGGTCTCGACCCTGGACACCGGCGGCGTGGTGGCGGAGTCCCACACCAGCGACGCCCTGGGTGAGACCCACCGGGTCGTGCTCACGACCCCGGGCACCCCCGAGCTGATCTGGACCGTGTCGGCCTACGACGAAGGCTTCGTCACCGTGGACCTGCAGGCGGTGAACCGCGGAGATGGAGACCTCACGGTGGTCAAGGCCGCGGCCATCCAGACCGAGAGTGGACGCGGTGCCGG
Organism: uncultured Enterobacterales bacterium; assembly: GCA_964501915.1. Lineage (GTDB taxonomy): Bacteria > Myxococcota_A > UBA796 > UBA796 > CAJQPC01 > CAYFPX01. The sequence goes on along the minus strand of CAZCVP010000021.1, from coordinate 7,010 downwards.
CTTCTACCTGGGCGATGAGCTCTCCACCCACCGCATCCTGGAGAACGGCTCCTGGACCCTGCTCGACTTCGTGGCCGAGGTCCGGGCGGCCAACAGCACGGAGGAGTCCTCCTACAGCGACCTCGTGCCCGGCCACCTCGAAGGGACCTCCGTCTCCAACTGGAACCACGCCATGACGGACCTGGCCACCGACGCCACCTGGGTGGCGGGAGCGCTGTCCTTCGACAGCACCACCCCGGTGCTCGCCGTGACCCACAGCGAGTGGTCGGCGCCGGTCTCCGACGACGGTCGCCAGGGCTTCGCCCGCTTCGCCGCCGAAGCCGCCTGGGTGCCCCAGCCGAGGGTGCTGGCATCCGGCGAGGCGCTGGCGACGGAGCGCTTCTACCTGCACGCTGGCGAGCCCGACGCGGCCATGGGCCTGGAGAGCTACGCCGAGGTCCTGGCGGCGGCGCTCGGCGTCACGCCCTGGAACCGTCGCAACGGCGGCCAGGCGGTGCCCAATGGCTGGAATTCCTGGTCCGGGTCTGGCAGCTCCGGGGGCTATGGCACCGACATCGACGAAGAGCTCATCCTGGACAACCTCGACGTGATGGCGACCGAGCTTCGCGACTGGGGCATGGACTGGTTCCAGATCGACGACGGCTACGAGCCCTACGACGGCGACTGGACCTGGCGGGAGGACCGCTTCCCCAACGGGCCCAGGTGGCTCTCGGACCAGATCCGGGACCGGGGCCTGCGTCCCGGCCTCTGGATCGCGGCCTACTCGCCGGATCCGGACTCGCAGCTCGTGGCGGACCACCCGGAGTGGATGGCGGACAAGACGGCCATCGGCTCGGTCTTCGTGGCGGGCAGCGAGATCCTCGACCTCACCCACCCCGAGGTGCTCGACTACATCGAGGACCTGGGGCGCACGGTCCGGCAGGACTGGGGGTACGAGTGGCTGAAGCTCGACTTCGGCTACTACGCGCTCTTCGGTGACGGCTTCCACGACCCGACCAGGAGCCGCGAGGAGGCCTGGCACGGCGCGATGGAGGCCCTTCGGGCCGGCCTGGGCCACGACGCCTTCCTGCTGACCATCGGGGCGGTGGGGGTGAACCTCCAGCACGGCGACAGCCACCGCACGACCCTGGACAACATGCCCGTCTGGGACGCCATCCCGGGCACCACCATCGAGCTGGAGGAGCAGGGGCTGAAGCCCACGGTGCGCACGGCCGGGCGGCGGTGGTACTACCAGGACCGGGTCTGGGTGAACCACCCGGACCTGATCTTCTTCCGCTCCAACCCCAACGACCTGGAGTGGCCGCGGCTCACGCTGGAGGAGGCCCAGGCCTTCGCTACCTTCGTCGGGCTGTCCGGTGGACTGGTCAAGCTGGGAGACCGGCTCGTCGACCTGGAGCCCTCCCACGTCAACTCGATCCGGGTGCTCTTGCCGATCCATGGCCGCGCGGCCCGTCCGCTCGACGTCTTCACCCGCGAGTTCCCGGAGCAGTGGTGGCTGCCGGCCGAGGACGGCGACGGACACCTGCTGGGGCTCTTCCACTGGGGCTCGAACACGGACCTCTCGGTGAACCCGGAGGCCGAGATCGAGGACACCACCGAGGACCGGGCCCACACCGTCGACCTCGAGGCCCTCGGCCTGACCGGCGAGTGGCTGGCCTACGAGTTCTGGACCGGGGAGCTGCTGGGCACCTTCTCCGATGTGTTCACCCTCGACGTGCCGTCCCACACCTCCCGGGCCGTGGTGCTGCGGCGGGCCGCGGACCACCCCTCCTGGCTCGGCTGGAACCGCCACTGGAGCATGGGGGAGACCCTGCTGGAGTCGTCGGACTGGGACGAGGGGGCCCGCACGCTGACCGTGGTGGTGCCCATCGCCGCCGAGACCGAGTACGCACCCTTCGGGATCGAGATCGCCCTGCACGCTCCGGCTGGCTTCGAGGCCAGCGAGGTGAGCGCCAGCGGTGCCGGGATCGACGGCCCGGAGGTCGGTCAGACCGGCGAGGTGGTTCGGGTGAGCTTCGCACCGCGCGAGACGGGGACCCTGACGGTCGAGGTCGGGTTCTGAGGTCTTGACGTCCCGGCCTCGGGACACATATATGTGCAAGTATATGTGGAGGTGCCCGTGGCACAGGTGACGATCTACCTGGACGACGAGACGGAGGCCCGGCTGCGCCAGGCGGCCGAGACGGTGGGGCTGTCCAAGAGCCGCTGGATCGCCCAGCTCATCCGTGCCCACACCGCGGCCCGCTGGCCGAAGTCCGTGCAGGAGCTCGCCGGTACCTGGGACGACTTTCCCGAGGCGGATGAGCTGCGGGCCGGCTCGGGCGAGGATGCCGCGCGGGAGACCATCTGATGGTGGTGCTGGACACCAACACGGTCATCTACTTCTTCAAGGGTCGTGGCGACGTCGCCCGTCGCCTCCTGGCGGTCTCGCCCGCGGACGTGGGGGTGCCGGCCATCGTGGTGCACGAGCTGGAGACAGGCATCGCGAAGTCCAGCCAGCCGAGGAAGCGGCGGGCCCAGCTCGACGCGTTGCTCGACGTCGTCCAGGTCCTGCCCTTCGACCGGGAGGCCGCAGGCCGCGCGGCTCGGGTCCGGGCGCGGCTGGAGGCCGCCGGGACACCCATCGGTCCTCTGGATGTGTTGATCGCCGGCACGGCCCTGCGACACGGCGCCACCCTGGTGACCTCCAACTCCAGGGAGTTCAGCCGCGTTCCGGGACTCGAGCTGGAGGACTGGCTGAAGCCGGGCCCGTGAGGAGCGCTCAGCCCCCCGGATCCTCTTCGTGCAGGAAGCAGGTGTAGATCCCGGTGCTGTAGTCGCTGTTGGGACCGCCGCACATGTAGCCGCCGGTCCAGTCGGGCGCCGACTCCAGGGGGCAGTCCTCGTAGTCGTCGCACGTCATGTGGCAGGTGCCCTCGTGGCAGATGTTGCCCTCGCCGCAGGCGGCCTGCTCGAAGTCCTCGCCGTCGCAGGCCGCGGTACACATCACGCCCTCGCAGTACCCGCCGTCGCAGTCGTCGTCGGTCGCGCAGTAGAAGCCGACCCGATCGAGACCGTCGCCGATCTCGCTGATGTCGCTGGAGTCGTCGGTCCCGTCGGGAGTGCCGCAGGCCGCGAGCAGCAGGGCGAAGAGAAGGGTCGATCGGGTGTGCATCTCGTTCCTCCAGGCGGTGGGGGTGGAGGCAACCTAGGCCCGTCTACGAGCAGGAGCCAGTCTGATCTGCACAAACCATCAGGCGATTCTGGGTATGGGTGTGCAGTTACGCTGTAGCTAGTCGCGCGACCCGGTCTCCGATCGTGGCGAGCACGCCCCAGCGGGTCGCCACGATCCGCCACACGGTGCCCTCGGTGGGGTGGAAGACGCCGGGTGTCCCGGTGGCGAGGTCCAGGGTCAGCCAGCCGTCCCGCCCGCCGAGCCAGGCCGTGCCCCTCCCGTCCAGGGCCACGCTGTAGAGGTCCTGGGGCACCTCCAGGGCGCGGGTGTGGGAGCCGTCGACGTCGCAGATCACGAGCCGGCCGCCGGCTCCGACGTGCGCCAGGGTCGAGCTGTCCGGCGCGAAGGCCCAGGCGCCCGAAGGCTGGCGGGTGAGGGCGGGGCTGACCGTCATGCGACCGGGGAATTGCCACTCCTCGCCCACCGGCGGGCGGAGGACCCAGGTGCTGGCGTAGCCACGACCCAGCGCGGCGGAGCCGTCAGGCGTCCAGGCGCCCCCGAGGGCTTCGTCCTGGCAGACGAAGGCCTTGGCGAGGCGGGTCTCGGTCTCCAGGTCCCAGATGCTGACGCTGCAGGAGTCCACCGCAACCAGGACCCGGAGCCCGACTGGCGCCGGGATCACGGCGTTGATCACGCTGCCGATCCAGACCTCCTGGATCTCCTGGTCTCCGTCCCAGACCCGCAGGCGGTGGTCGAGGTCTCCGGTCACGACCCAGCCGTTCGAGAGCACGCAGACGTCTCGGAAGACTCGGCCCTCGGCCTCCGTCGGTGTGGAACGCTCCCCGTCCTGTTCCCGGAAGAGGCGACCGGCTTCGTCGAGCCCCACGAGTCCCGGGGCCCCGAAGCGCAGCCGCGGGAGCGAGCCGTCGGCCCGTCAGCTCCTCCAGGTCCCAGAGGGTCCAGGTCCTGCTGCGCAGGAGTCCGAGGGCCAGCGGCTCCCCCCTCGGGTGAAGCCAGAGCTCGATCAGGGGGTCGTCCATCGTCGTCCACCCCATCGCCGAGCCGGGTACCCCCACGGCCCCCTCGGAGGTCCCGAATGCCCGTCCAGGCCATGCGCGTCACCCAGAAGGACGCCCACCCCGACACCGACCAGCTCTTCCTCTACACCTTCGAGAGCCCGGCGCTGGGCACCCGCACCATCGTCGCCAACCTCACGAACACCTACGAGGTGGGAGACGTCGCCGCGATCGCCGTCGAAGGCACCTGGCTTCCGGGCGTTTCGAAGGGCCCGACCACGATCAGGTGCATGTTCTCGGCCACGTAGTGGTGCTCGAAGAACGCCTGGACCTCGGCGGCGGCGTGGTCGGTCTCGAAGCCCGGAGCCCCGCCCACGGGGCGGCCATAGGGGTGGGGCCCCAGCAGCTCCACCCGCAGCGCCTGCTCCATGCGCACCATGGGGCTGGTGCTCGTGCGCAGGCGGATCTCGTCCTCCACGACGAGCTGTTCCTGCATCAGCACGGCCGGGTCGACCCGGAGGTTCAGGAAGCGGTCGGCTTCGAGGTCCAGCAGCTCCGGGAGGGCCTCGGGCACCACCCGGGACAGGGTGGTGGTCGCGTCGTGGCTCGTCCAGGCATTGGCGTAGCCGCCGACGCGGTCGAAGAAGGCCCACCAGTCGTCCTCAGGGACCCGCTCCGTGCCGTTGAAGAGCACGTGCTCGAGCTGGTGGGCGAGGCCCTGCTCCGTCGGGCTCTCCTGGCCAGCCCCGACACCGATGCGGTGGACGACGGCCACCATCGAGAGCATCGGGTCGCCGACGATGGTGACGTCCAGTCCGTTGGCGAGGGTGGCCTCGACCGAGCTGCCCGCTCTGGCGATGGGCAGGCCTGCGACCGTGCGGGGCGGGTCCCCGGGAGTGAGATCGACGGGAATCGCCAGGGGGGGCTCGGCGATCGCCCCCTCCTCGGCTGCGCTGGTCGCGGGTGTGACCGCACAGAGAGTCAGGGTCGCGAACGTCGCGCACAGAGACCCCAACGCCGGACCACGTCGGCCCACCGTGCACCTCCTGCCAGGAACGCCCGAGCATACCTGGGCGACAAGCTGCGTCAGACGTCGATGGTCACGAACTTCTTGATCATCATCGCGCCGGCGATCTGCAGGAAGAGCATCGCGCCGATCATCACCCAGCCGAGCCCGGTGGTCCACAGCCGCTCGATCAGGGTGTCGTCCATGACGTAGAGGATGAAGCCGAGCACGAAGGGCATGATCACGATGATCACGCCCTGGCTGACGCCCTGGGCGGTCAGGGACTTGATCTTGCCCTCGACCTTCTTCCGCTCGCGGATGGTGTGGGCGATGGTGTCGAAGGTCTCCGACAGGTTTCCACCGGACTGGCGGAGGATGTTGATGCTGGTGACCATGATCTGGAGGTCCTCGGTGTCGATCCGAGCCTCCAGGTTGAGCAAGGCGTCCTCCATGGGCACGCCGAGGCGCTGCTCGCTGAGCACCAGGCCCATCTCCTCGCTGATGGGGTTGGGCAGCTCCTCCTTGACCATGTCCATCGACTGGACGAGCGACAGACCCGACTTCAGCCCGTTGGACATGAAGGTGAGGGCGTCGAGCATCTGGTCCTCGAACTTGTGGGTCCGTCGGTCCCACATGTACTGGACGACGATGCGAGGCACGTTGTAGCCGACGGGCAGGCCGAAGAGGAACCACTTGATGACGCCCGTGGGCTTGGTGTGGGGGAAGGCGAAGGGCAGTGGCCCGAAGACCAGGGCGAAGCAGATGATGAAGCGTAGGACTGCGTAGCCGGTGCCGCTGGGCAGGCCCGAGGTGAGCCAGAGACCCCCGCACATCATCACGAACATGCAGGCCAGGATCATGCCCACACAGGCCCTGGCGCTCACCGTCATGAACATGCGGTCGAAGGTCTCGATCATCCAGGTCACGTAGCCGGCGGTGGCCTTGGAGAACTTCGCGAAGACGAAGGGTGCCGTGTAGATCCCGAGGATGAACCAGGCGAAGACGAACAGCGCCGTGACGAACATCCCGATGGGGTGCATGGTCAGGGGGTGTTCGACGCCTTGCACGGTGGGTTCCTACGGTTCTCAGCGCTTCTGACGCCCGCGGGGCACACCGGAGCGGCCGGACTGGGATCCTCCACGACCGGACTGGCCCGCGCCCCCGCGTCCCTGGGGGACCTGGGGCTTGCCCTGGGCGAAGATGCCTCGCGGGAGCTGGATCCCCCGGGCCTCGAGGTCGTGGATGAACTTGGGCACGAAACCGGTGGTGACGAAGCGACCCTGGACCTTGCCGTCCTGGATACCCATCTGCTTGTAGACGAAGATGTCCTGGAGGGTGATGGTCTGGCCCTCCATGCCCGTGACCTCGGCGATGCCGATGATCTTGCGGGTCCCGTCGGACAGGCGGGTCTGCTGGATGATGAGCTGGATCGCGGAGGTGATCTGCTCCCGGATCGCCTTGGACGGCAGCTCCAGGCCGGCGAACATCACCAGGGTCTCCAGCCGCGCCAGGCAGTCCCGCGGGCTGTTGGAGTGGATGGTGGTCAGCGAGCCGTCGTGGCCGGTGTTCATCGCCTGGAGCATGTCCAGGGCCTCGGCGCCGCGGCACTCGCCGACGACGATGCGGTCGGGGCGCATCCGCAGGGTGTTCTTGACGAGGTCGCGGATGTGGACCGCGCCCTCGCCCTCGATGTTCGGAGGACGGGTCTCCAGGCGTACCACGTGGGGCTGCTTGAGCTGCAGCTCGGCGGAGTCCTCGACGGTGATGATGCGCTCGGTGGACGGAATGAACGAGCTCAGCACGTTGAGCAGGGTGGTCTTGCCCGAGCCGGTGC
>CAZCVP010000020.1:30428-55469 GCA_964501915.1 uncultured Enterobacterales bacterium | reverse complement strand
AACCCGCCGTCCCGTGGAGCCGTATGCGAACAGCGCACGTACGGTTCTGTGAGTGGTTGGGCGGGTGACCGCCCCACCTACTCGACACGCCCCGAACCGGAGGAGGTCACCATGAGCCACGTCCCGGCATCTGTGTCTCGTCCTGCGTGCACGTCCACGGGCACGTCTCACGTCTCACGTCCGTCGTTCACGTGCACGTCAGACGACCAGCCCGATCCCCGTGCACGTGGACGAGCACGCTCCACGGCCCCCGATTCACCGCACGCTGCTAGGGGTTGAGCCAGGCGGGGCTGAGGGGAGTGGCCCCGCGGGTGCTCAGCACGCCGTCGGAGATCCCCTCTTCGTCGAGGGGGAGGGCCTCCAGCGGGGCCTCGGCGTCCCAGGCGAAGGCCCAGGTCGCGCCGGCTTCGACCGCCTCGAAGCCCTCACCGTCGTCCACGGCGAACCAGGTGGAGAAGGCCTCGTCGGCGACCATGCCCCACCCCAGGCCCATCCGGTCGTAGTGTGCGGTCATGACCCGGTGCAGCTCCGGGGACATCGGGCCGAACCCGACGGCCACACGAGCCGAGGTCAGGGCTGTGGTGGGCTCGCTCCAGGTGTCCTCGTCGAGACCCGCGCAGTCGCTCTCCACCGGCACCAGGCGGAGCTCGGCGGCGGTCCAGAGGTCGTCGGCGTCGAGCACGGCGGGCTGGAGCACCTCGTAGCTCACCTCCCAGGTGCAGCTCTCGCTGCGGTCCCGGCGCTCCCAGCCCCGCTCGGTCCAGAGGGTGAAGAACAGGGTGGCGTCCTCGCTGACGTCGACGACCTCCCCGTCCACGAGGCCCGTCCAGCCATCGAGGGTGATGGCGACCGGCACGAAGGGGGGGATCGGCTGGCCCGGCGCCGAGCCCTGTCGGTCTTCGAGGCCGGAGGCGTCCAGGGTGGGCTCGGCGGCCCCCGGCGGCGGCGGGTCCGGCGCACAGGCGAGGAGGAGGAGGAGGGTGACGCTCACGGTGGGCTCCGGCAGGTGGCGACCTCTGGATACCGCGGACCATGGACGAAATGTGCGGGATTTCAGGCTCTTAGCATCCTGTTACGGGTGTAAACCGGTCCGGTGTTACCCTCTCCTGGCCTCCATGAGCCACCTCCTCCGACTTCGCAGCGGCATGGTCGACCTGAACCGCCAGCGGTTCGAGGGAGAGGGAGCGCCTGTGGCGCTGACCACGCGCGAGGCGGAGCTGCTCGCCTACCTGGCCGCTCGGGCAGGCATGGACGTGTCTCGTGACGAGTTGTTGCAGAAGGTCTGGGGCTACGCCCCGGGCGTGATCACCCGCACCGTCGACGTGACCGTGCGGCGCCTGCGCCAGAAGCTGGAGCAGGACGCCGCGCAGCCGGACCACGTGCTCACCGTCCACGGCGTGGGCTACCGCTTCGTGCCCCACGACGAGCCGGGGGTCGCCGCCGCGGCGCCGATCCCGATCGACTTCGAGGCTCCTCCCGTGCTCGGGCGCGAAGTCGAGCTCTCCGAGCTGGAGGGCTGGGTCGGCGAGGGGCGCAGCCTGATCACGGCGGTGGGAGCCGGTGGGGTCGGCAAGTCGGCCCTGATCCACGCCTGGGCCTCGCGCAACTCCTCCCGCTTCGGCGGTGGCGTGGTCGTGGTGGACCTGACCGAGGCGGAAGACGAAGCCAGCATGCTCGCCCTCGTCGGCAGCGCCCTCGGAGCGCGCGACCCGGTGGGGCGCGCCGAGCTCGGTCGCCTCCTCGCCGGCCGGGACCCGACCTTGATCATCCTCGACAACGCCGAGCGCGTCGTGGCCAGCCTGGGCGATGCGGTGAGGGCCTGGAGAGACCTCTCCCCGGGCACGATCTTCCTGGTGACCTCGCGGGAGGCCCTCCGGATCCGCCGCGAGCAGGTCCTGCCGGTCCGGCCCCTCGTCCTCCCCTCCGGCGACGCGGCCGACGGACCGGCCGTGGAGTTGTTCGTGGCCCGCGCCCTGGAGGTCGACCCGGACTTCGTGCCCGATGCACCGTCGGTGGCCGAGATCGTCCGGCGGCTGGACGGGCTGCCGCTGGCGATCGAGCTCGCCGCCGCCCGCACCCGCGTGATGTCGACCGCCGACATCCTGCGTCACCTCGACCACCGCTTCGACCTGCTCAAGCGGTCGCGGAGAGCGGGCACCAGCCACCGGGAGACCCTCAGGGGCACCCTGGACTGGTCCTGGAGCCTGCTCACGGACTGGGAGCAGGCGGCCCTGGTGCAGTGCTCGGCCTTCCGGGGCGGCTTCGACATGGTGGCCGCCGAGGCGGTGCTCGACCTGTCCGGGTGGCCCGAAGCGCCCTGGGCGGTCGACGTCGTGCAGACGCTGTTCGACAAGAGCCTGGTGGGGAGCGTCCAGGGCGTGCCACAGCGGCGCTGTCGCCTCTACGAGTCGATCCGGGTCTACGTGGAGGAGAAGCTCGTCACGACGGGGGCCGTCTGCTACCCCGACGGCACGAGCTACAGCTCCCCCGAAGCCCAGCTGGCCCTCTGGGAGCGCCACGGCGCCTGGGCGGCGAGCATCGAGGCCTCGGACCACGACCTGGAGCTCGCCAACCGCGCCGCCGCGGCCGCGCGTGCTCGCGCCCGGGGCGACGTGCCCACCGCAGAGGCCTGCGGAGGCTGAGCGACCCGATCAGATGATCCCGCCGCGGATGATCGCCCAGCGCCGGACCCCGGACGACACCACCGTGGCCATCAGCAGCACCCCGAGCCCCACGAAGAGGTAGGCCTGCTCGGCTGCGTTGCGGGCGCGGCTGCGGAGGTGGATCGTGCCGACCCGCTCCCGGGTCCTGGCCTCCAGGTGCAGCACCGGGCCCTCTCCGTCGATCTTGGAGGCGCCGCCCTCCATGTGCTGTTGGACCCGGGGATCGATCAGGCGCTCCACCATCTCGGTGAGCCCCCCGGACGACGCCGCCAGGACGGCCAGGATCGTGCCCCGGGGGGCCTCCGGATGGCGGAGCTGCTGGACCCAACCACCCCGATGGGCCCCGCGAGTCGCCCCGTCGACGAGCTGCAGCAGGGCCCCGGCGCCGGTGAGGTTGAGCCAGGTCCCGTGGGGGCGGTCGCCGACCAGCAGGATCGCGTGGGGCTCCCGCCGGGTCCAGAGCAGGTCCTGGCGGGCAGAGGTGATGGCCAGGGCCGGATCGGGCTCGGTGCCCATGCGACCCAGGTGGGCCGCCAGGCGCAGGGCCGCCGAGAGCTCGTGGGGGTCGGGATCGTCGGAGACCACGATCATCACGCCCTGGTCCAGGTCCCTCCCGTAGGGCCAGAAGTCGTACCGCAGGGTGGCGAGGTCCGGCAGGTCGGCGAAGCGATCGCGGGGGGCGTGGATCTCCGTGGAGGCGAAGACGGTGGCCCAGAGCTGGCGATCCCGGATGCGCAGGCAGTGGCCGGCCCGGGTCTTGGGCACGAGCTGGAAGTCGATCTCCAGGGTGCTGGCGGGCTCCAGCAGCTTGTGGGGCAGGGGCAGACGGAGCTGCTGCTGCTGGCTGCCACCGGGCTCGTCGAGCTGCCAGCTTCGCAGGGAAGCCCCGTTGAGCCTCACCTCCACCCGGGACTGGACCGGATCGACCTGGGCACCGTAGGCGAACTGGAGGTAGAGCGCCGCCTCGTCCTCTCGAGGATGGCTGTCGCCCTCGAAGCGCAGGGGCACGCTGATCGCCGGGGCGTAGAAGCCCCGCACGGTCTGGTCCTGCAGGCCGAGGTCGGCCAGGGTGAAGCGGTCCCGGTCCGAGGGGATCGGCAGGGGCACGTCCTTGGGCGGCGGGGGCTGGATGTGCCCGACCACGTTCACCGCCGCAGCTCCCCCCGACAGCACGGCGTGCTGATCGGCGTCGGACAGCGCGCGTGCTGCGGCCAGCAGCCCCCAGTCGTCCGTGCCGGTCACCACCACCACCGCCAGCTCCGGGTGGTACGGGTTGGGCATCACCTCGACCTTGCCCGTGGCGTTGAAGACCTCGGGCGTCCACGCGCCGGACACCAGCGGCAGCTCGTCGAGGGTGCCGATGACCAGGACGTGGGTGGTGGCGTCGGCGAGGTCGGTGATTGGTTCGCCGACCACCAGCCCGCGGTGTCCAGCGGTCCGCCCGAGGGCGGTGCCGATGGCGGACAGGGACTCCAGGTGCGCCGCCCGCACCTCCTCCGGCATCGCCAGCGTCACCTCGATCGGACCGTAGCCGCGCACATCGTAGAGGGGGTAGGGCCAGTCGAGCAGCTCCGGGGTCACCGGCACCGGCTCGTAGCGGACCTGCACGCTGGACTCGGCGGAGATGCGGGTCCAGAGCGCCGGGTCGAAGGGGTCCTCGCAGTCTTCGGAGAGGTGGTGGGTCGCGTGGATCGACAGCTCGTTCCAGGGCTCGAGCAGCTCCCGAGGCAGTGGCACCACCGTCTCGGCCCGCGCGGCGTTCTCCCGGGTCAGCCGCCAGGTGGACAGGGCCTGGCCGTTGAGCTCGACCGTGATCATCGAGCGCTCGCTGTCGAGCACGGCCGAGTGGTCGTAGCGGAGGTGGAGCTCCGGGTCCTCGGTCAGGTCCCAGCCTCGGGGGAGGCTGAGGGGCAGGACGCGGGCCGTGTGCAGTCCGGCCAGGGACAGGTCCATGCGCTGGTCCAGGTCGTCCCGGAAGCTCAGGTCGCGGAGGCGCTCGCCGTCGTCGGGTGTCGCGGAGGCGAGGGCCGCTGTCAGCAGGAGGAGGATCACCGTCCCACCGGGTCCAGGCTGTTCAGCGCGTCGTCGACGGTCAGCAGGCGGGTCTCGAGGATCTCGTCCTCCAGGCCGGCCCTCAGCTCCCGCTCGGCCGCAGCCATCGACTGGAGGGCCTCGTGCAGCGAGGACTCCCAGCTCTCGCAGCCCAGGCAGCGGGAGGGATCGCCGTAGAGCTTGTAGCGGAGGCGGAGCCAGCTCAGCTCGTCGCCGAAGTCCGGCCGGGGGAGCCGTCGCCCGTAGAGGTCCGCCGACAGCTCCAGGTGGAGGGCCCGAAGGTGACCGTGGGCCCGCAACAGGTCGGCCTTGCGCTCGGTGACGCCGCGGGTGTGGCCCTCGGCGAGGGGCATCCAGGTGTTGAAGGCCGACACCAGGGGCGACCAGCTCAGCGCCAGCGCCAGGCCGATCGAGGTGACCAGGGCCGGGGCCACCCAGGCCGACAGCCGGAAGCCCGGTCGGGGAGCCACCTCGTCCACCAGGCTGCGGGGCAGCACCAGCGCGGCACCGCAGTACTCGCACGCCCCGGACGTCACCGGGGACTCCCGCAGGCAGACGTCGCACATCACCGGTGCGCCGATCTTCACCAGCGGCAGCGTCTTCTTCGGCTTCAGCAGCCGGGAGCTCCACTCCGGCTTGCGCAGCAGCGCGAGCACCGTCGCCGTGAGCACCGACAGCCCGGAGCGCAACAGGGAGTCCTTGGCGTAGCTGTCGGAGACCCAGGCGTCGCTGTTGGAGAAGATCACGGTGCCCAGGCCGGCCTGCTGGCTGGCGTCGAGCTCCCCGAACCAGCCTCGGACGAAGACGCTGTTGAGGCGCCGGCGCTGCTCGGCGACGTGGAAGGGCAGCGGTGGCGTCGAGGTGGGACCGGAGATGATCTGGAGGTCGAAGGTGTCGGGCAGGCTGGTCTGTCCGGGGAGCTCGAAGGCCAGGCCCCCCATCGACATGTCGATGGAGTGGCCGACCCGGTGCAGCCCGCCGAGGCTGACGTCGATCTCCGCCCGCCGTGCGATGCGGTGGTGGCGACGGCGCTGCGGGCGCTCGAAGGCGGTCATCAGCGCGGCGATCAGCACGATCAGGTTGTAGGAGTTCCACACCGCGGCGATGAGGATCGACTCCCGGTCCAGGGGCTGGATGCCGAGCTTCCAGGGCACCGCGAACATCGCCACCAGCGCCAGTCCGAACAGGACCAGCAGCGGCCGCGCCGAGCGCCAGTCGTAGCTGTACCCCTCCTGGGTGCCCCCCTTGGCGGTCACGTTGAAGCTGCCGACCTGGGGGGCCACCAGCGCCACGGTGGTCACCGCAGCCGCATACGGCGCCATCGAGACCTCGTAGACCTCCGGCCAGAAGCTGTGGCGGAGGTTCTTGTGCATCGACTCCGTGCCCAAGAAGAGCAGCATCAGGTGGGGGATGGCGTACATCAGCACCTCGCGGACGTTGGCGTCGAGCGGGTGCAGGTCGAAGAGCACGTAGAGCGCGGGCGTGAGGATGTAGACGAGTCGCGGCAGCCCGTAGAAGAAGTGCCAGGCGGCGCTGAAGTAGGTGATGCGCTGAGGCAGGGTGAGCCCGCTCTTGAGCAGCGGGTTGTCGAGGCGGAAGATCTGGGCCATGCCGCGGGCCCAGCGGATGCGTTGGCCCACGTGGTCGGCGTAGGACTCCGTGGCCAGGCCGGCGGCCAGGGGCACGTCGTAGAAGACGCTGTCCCAGCCCCGGGCGTGGATGTTCAGGGCCGTGTGGGCGTCTTCGGTCACCGTCTCGGTGCAGATGCCGCCGACCTCCTCGAGGGCCGTGCGGCGGATGACGGCGCAGGAGCCGCAGAAGAAGGCGCTGTTCCAGAAGTCGTTGCCGAGCTGGACCCCGTGGTAGAAGAGGTGCTGCTCCGGCGGGACGCGGCCGCCGGTGCCGAGGTTCCGCTCGAAGGGATCGGGGTTGTAGAAGTGGTGGGGGGTCTGGACCAGGCCCAGGCGTGGGTTCTCGAGGAAGAAGCCGACCGTGCCCTTGAGGAAGCCCCGCACCGGCACGTGGTCGGCGTCGAAGATGGCGATCAGCTCGCCGCGGGTCCGCTTCATCGCGGCGTTGAGGTTGCCCGCCTTGGCGCCCTCGTTGTCGGGGCGCACGAGGTAGTGACAGCCGAGCTGGAGGGCGAGGTCGCGGATCTCGGGGCGTCGTCCGTCGTCCAGGACCCAGACCTTCTTGTTCGGGTAGTCGACCGCCAGCGCACCGAGGATGGTGGGCCTCAGGACGTCCACGGGCTCGTTGTAGGTCGGCAGGTAGATGTCGACCGACGGCAGGTCGTCCCGGTTCTCGTCCAAGGGGATCGGCCGGCGTCGCTTGAGGATCGAGAGCTGGAAGTAGCCCAGCAGCAGCGAGATGAAGGCGTAGGACTCCGCCGCGAAGAGCGCCACGCTGACCCAGGTGTCGGCACCGGCGCCCCAGCTCATCGACTCCGTGGCCCGCCAGAGCAGGTAGCGGCTCGAGGCGCACACGCTCAGCACCACGAGCATCATCCGGGACTGCGGCATCAGCCGGGCGATGAACAGGCCGGCGCCGACGAGCAGGAAGCTGAGGACCAGGTGGGCGTGGTGGGAGAGGTCGGCCCAGATGTAGGCCCCCACGGGGATCAACAGCAGGACCGCCAGGATCCAGAGCTTCAGGGAGGCGGTGCGGGAGCGATCGGTCATGCTGGCAGCGGCTGCACGAGCCCTCTTCGGATCATGCGCGGGTTTGCCGCTGGCTCGATGGTGACATCTTGCGGGGCATCAGCGATGTCAAGCCTCGAGCTGGCGGGTCCCGGTGAGCGGCCGGTAGGCGCTGGCAAAGGCGACGTAGGCCATCGACGAGGCGGGGATGGCGCCGACGAGGAAGACGCAGAATCCGGCCAGGGTCACCAGGGCGATGGCGATGTTCAGCCCGATCACCTTCCAGGGGTGGTGGCGGGTGACGTGCCAGGAGGCCCTGAGGGCCTCGCCCGCCGTCATGTCCCGGTCCACTGCGAAGTACGGGGCGAAGTAGAAGCGGACCGTCACCGCGCCGGCGAAGACCAGGGAGACGAGCTGCCCCAGCAGTGCCACGGTGGTCTCGCCGGTCAACGCACCGAGGATGTTGATGGAGCCGCCGACGAGACCTAGACCGGCCAGGGCGGCGAGGATCACCACGAAGCGCCACCAGGCGGTGAAGAAGATCGGGAACCCGGTGAAGAAGTCGCCGTAGCTGGCCCGGCCGTCCTGGAGGTTCAGCACGAGTCGGGTCACTCCCCAGCCGAGGATCGGCAGCAGGAAGAAGCCGACGAGGACGAAGACGCTGAGGTAGGCGACGATCAACAGCGCGAGGGCGGCGACGGGCCACAGGGCCCCGACGACCCAGTCGTCCCACGTGGCCCGCCAGCCGTCGCGGAAGCACTGGTCGATGTCGAAGTCACCGGGCTCGCCGTCCCAGGTCCCGCCGCCACGGCCGTCCAGGACGATGAGGTCGGCCTGGGGGGGCTGGTAGGGGTTCATCGGCGTCCGCCATGGTAGCGCGGCAACCGCAGCCGCCGAATGGCGAGCTCCACCCCCGTGGCCCACAGCGCCAGCCACATCAGCCAGGGCCACAGGGGGCGGGCCTGGTCCCGGGTGCGCAGGTCGGCGAAGAGCTCGTCCACCGAGGGCTCGACCACGCCCCCCGTGGCCCGGGCCAGCAGCGCCAGGGCCTCGCGGTCCTCCAGGGCCCCGAGCAGCTCGAGAGGCACCGGTGCGCTGGCCTGGGCACGCAGGGTCTGGGGCGGCAGCGAGGTCGTGCCGGGCACCGCGGCCTGGACCAGCAGCGGCCCGTCCCAGGTCACGTGGCCCCGGTACTGTCCCCGTGCCTCCTCGGCGAGGGGGACCGTGCGCTCGCCCTGGTCGCTGCGGACCCGGGCCGACAGCGACAGCCGGGTCCGGGGGTTGCCCAGCACGTCGTTGGCGGTCAGGCGAATGCCGACGCCCTCGGCGTCCGGCTCCAGCCGGATCGACGCCTGCTCCTGGGGGGGGCGGCGGCGCACGGCGTCGACCAGCTCGTCCAGCCAGGGGCCGAAGCCGGACCAGCTCAGCCAGGCCGTGCCCCAGCCAGAACCTGGCTCCGAGGCGAAGGTCGTCACCGAGCCGGCCCCGTAGCGCCAGGAGGACAGCACCGGATCGCCGCCCTCGCCCAGCAGCAGCCCCAGGTCCGCCGTCGGCCGGGCCCGGGCGGCGTTGTGGCCGCCCAGGGGCGGCGCCATCGACCAGTCCACCGTCCCGGCGAGCGGGCTCTCGGGCACGGGCCAGACGCGGTCCGGAGAGTCGACCGTGTCCTTGCCGACCACCATCACGGTCTCCTCGACCAGGATGCGGGGCAGGTCGTCCCAGGTCTCCGTGTACCAGGACCGTCCACCCGTCAGCTCGGCGACCTGGGCCAGCTCCTCGCGGGCGCTGTCCGGCGAGATCGCCACGGTGGACACGGTGATGTCCTGCCCGCTGAGGCGACGGATGACGTGGTTGTTCTGCTGGAGGCGCGTCAGGCTGCGGCCGTCGGTGAGCAGCAGCACGTGCTTGAGCGCCGAGTCCTCCGTGGCGAGGCGCCGGCCCGCCTCGGCGAGGGCCGGGTACATCGTGGTGCCGCCGCTGGAGCGCATCCGGCGCAGGGCCTCCAGGATGGTCTCCTGCTGCTCGGCCTTGGTGAACCGCACCACCCAGTCGTAGTGGTCGGAGAAGGTCAGCACGCCGACCAGGGTGCGCGGGTGGAGCTTCGCCACGCTGTCCGACACCGCCGTCACCGCCAGGTCCAGCTTGTTGTTGCGCTCCATCGAGCCCGACGTGTCGATCACGTAGACGATCGACAGCGGCGCCGGGCGCGGCTCGCGGCGACGGGTGAACTTCACCGGCAGGGAGCGGTTGAGCGGCTCCAGGGCGTCGGCGTCCTCGGCCATGCCGTCGCCATCACCGGCGAGCACGAGGTCGATGCCCGCGTCACGGACCCGCTCTCGGAGCGCGGCGGCGCGGCCCTCGGGCCAGCTCCTCAGGTCCGGATCGACCACGAAGAGCGTGGAGCCCGGGGGCGGGGTCTCACTCCAGTCCTCGGACCAGCGCACTCGGCGGCCCTGGGCCTTCAGGGCCTCCTGGACGGGATGGGCGGCGGCGGCCGGACCGCGGATCCAGACCGGACCGTCCCGGCGGGTGATGAGCCAGGCCCCGCGGTTGTCGTCCTCCTTCCAGAGGTCGCCGTCGGTGCGGACCTGGACCTCGATGCGGTGGGTGCCGGCGGGCGGAGCGTCGAAGTCCAGCTCCACCTCGTGGGTGTCCTGGCGGGCGTCGAGCTGGTGGGTGGCGAGGAGGTGGCTCCCCCTGCGGGCCTCGACCGTCACCGGGCCGGGGCGGCTGGTGTGCACGGTCACGCCGAGCGCGACGGGCTCCCCCTCCAGCACGTCCTGGGGGACCTGCACGTCGAGCACGCCGGCGTTGATCGGCGTGCGCTCGGGCGCCAGGGGGTAGAGCTGCACCCCGGTCCCCGCCGCGGAGACCACCGCACCCGCCAGGGCATCGCCGCGGTTGTGGGCCCCGTCGGTCAGCAGCAACACCCGGCGAGGCACGTGTGTGCCGGCGCGGCTGGCGAGGGACACCAGGCCGGCGAGGTCGGTGCCCTCGTCGTCGTCGCCGGTCTCGAAGCCCTCGGGCTCGGCCAGGTTCACCCAGTGGACGGGCACGTCGGGCCCGGCGGCCTCCACCAGGGCTTCGGCCCGCTCCTTCATTGCGTCCAGGCGCTCCGGCACCATCGACGCCGACTGGTCCACGGCCACGATCAGGGACACGGCCGGCACCTGGGTGAGCAGCTCCGGCAGGGCGGCGGCGACGATGAGGGCGGACAGCGCCACCAGGCGCACGAGCAGCGAGGCCAGGTTGCGCGACCGTGCCCACCCGTCCCGCCGGCGAGGCAGCAGCAGCACGAGCAGGGGACCGAGCAGCAGGAGCCAGAGCCACTCGGGCTCCTGGAAGACCACCGGGTCTCCGGCGAGCCAGGCCTCCACGAGGGTGCGAAGAGTGGTCACCGCGGCGCCACCCCGAACTCGACGAAGAGCAGGCCGAAGGCGAGCACGGCCCACCAGGTGCGGGGCACGGTCGGCTCCTCCGGCTCCTCCTCGGGCGGCGGCTCGGTGACCAGCGCACCGCCCTCGTCGGCCCGGGCGTGCTCCTCGGGGTCCCAGTTCAGCGCCACGAGCTCGCTGCCGCCGTCGTGCTCGACACGGTAGAGGCCGGGCTCCAGACCCGTGTGACGGGCCAGGGCCGCCGAGGGGGCCCAGCGCTCGCCGGTGCTCAGCGAGGTGACCTCGACGCCCGACAGACCGGCCAGGTCCAGGCCCTCGGTGGCGGTGCGGCCGCGCAGGGCCGGGTCGCCCGCGGCGTCCTCGCGGGCCCACAGCAGCAGGTTGTAGATGAGCTGGGGGAAGGCCACGCTCAGGGGCAGGTCGGAGCGGGTCAGGTCGAAGCCGATGACGAGCTGGCGCGGGAGGTCGTCGGAGACGGCCACCACGGGGCCTTCAGCGATGGCCGCCAGCACCCGCGCCCCCTCCGGGACCTCCAGGGGGCGGGCGGCCTCGACGGACAGGTGCCTCAGCGACACCCCCTTGAGCACCGGGTGGCTGTAGTCCCAGCGCTGGAAGGTGGGGTCCTGGACGGCGGCGGTGGTCGGGAAGGGACCCAGACCCTCGGGGGGGTCCACGTAGACCGACGGCAGGTCCAGGGTCCGGATCGGACCGCAGCGATCGAAGATCACCAGGTCGACGGGCCAGCTCGGCAGGCGCCAGGCTCCTGGGGCGCTGCGGCGTACCTCGAGGCCCGGCAGGGCGGCGAGGACCCCCTCCAGGTAGCGGTTGCCCGGTCCGACCAGCTCGACCCGGGCCGGCCTCAGCTCTGGCACCAGGCCCCAGGCGCGGTCGTTGTCGGCCAGCGCGTCGTCGTTGTCGGCGAGCCGGGCCTCGACCGCGGCGGCCTCCAGCGGCTCCAGGCTGAAGCGCTCGACCCTCTCGGCCTCCGGAGTGAGCACGGTGTCGCGGGCACCCAGGCGCTCGCCGTCGGCCCAGATCTCCAGGCGGGCCTCCTGGTCGTCTTCGGCGTGGGCGGCGAGGCGCACGGCCACCTGGAGCCGGGGCGGGAGCCCCTCGCTGGCCACCGCGCTCACCTCGAGCACCGCCAGGTCCCGACCCGCGGGGCCCACGACCAGTCCGCCGGCCACCGGGTGATCCGAGAGCACCACCGGGCGCTGTCCGCGGGACTGGATCGTGGCGACGGCGGCTGCGAGGTCCGCCCGTCCGGGACCGATCTCGACCTGTGCCAGCCCCCGCTCCAGGTCGCCGGCGCCCGGCTCCGAGAGGAAGCTGACCTGCTCACCGGCGACCACCAGGCCACCCCCCAGCGCCCGGGCCTGCTCCACGGCGGCGTCGAGGCGTCCGGATGCCCGCATCGAGCCCGAGGCGTCGATCACGGCCACGATCGCCGGCTCCTCGTCGACCGGGTCCTCCTCGACGACCTGGGGGAGGTCGACCAGGGACCGCACGATGACGGCGGCGGCCGCGAGCTGGAGCAGCAGGGCGAGCCGCTCCCGCCAGCGGGGATCCCGTCGCCGGCCGAGCTCCTGCCGCCACAGGGCCAGGGAGGGCAGCACGACCCGCACCGCCCGGGGGCGGATCAGGTAGAGCAGCACCAGCCCCGCCGCGGCTCCGGCGAACACCTGCAGCGCCGCGTCCTGGCCGAGCAGTCCGGTCACCGCAGGATCCCGTGGCGGCGGAAGTGGTGGAGCAGCAGCAGCGACAGGTCGGTGGGGGCGCCGGTGACGGTCTGGACGAGCCGGACCTCCATGCGACGGCACCAGCCGGCGAGCTCGTGGTTGTGCTGGTGGACCTGCTCCCGCATGCGCCCGACGTCTTCGGGCTTGACCCCGTAGAGCACCTCCTGGGTCTCCCCGTCCACCAGCTCCAGGTCCCGGTGGTCCGGCAGGGGCAGGGCCAGCTCTCCCGGGGTCTGGAGGTGGACCAGGGCCAGCTCCTGGCGGGCCTGGAGCAGGCTGCCGAGGGCCCGGTAGCTGGCGTCGGGGAAGTCGGAGATGGCGATCACCAGCCCGCGCTCCGGGCGGGCCTTGAGGAACTGGCCGGCCACGTGGGCGATGTCCGTGCCCGGGGGCAGGTCGACCGCGCCGAGGTGGTGCCACACCCGCGCGGCCTCGGCCTTGCGGCGGTGGGTCGCCAGCGGCGCCGCCAGGGTGGTGGTGAAGGGCCAGACCACCACCCGGTCGAGCTGGGCCAGGGCCACATACGCCAGGGCGGTCGCCACCCGCCGCGAGAGGTCCGCCTTCAGGTCCGTGGAGACCTCCCCCACCTCCAGGGCCATCGAGCGCGACACGTCGACCAGCAGGTGGACCACGAAGTCGGACTCCTCCTCGTAGACCCGCACCATGAGCTGCTCGATGCGGCCATAGAGCGTCCAGTCCACCCTGCGGACGTCGTCGCCCGGGGCGTAGGCCCGGTGATCGGCGAAGTCGATGCCCCCGCCGGTGTGGGCGGACCGGTTGCGCGACACGCCCCGGGCACCCTGGGTGCGCCGGGTGGCGATGCGCAGGGCCTCGAGCTGACCGAGCAGCTCCGCGGGCAGGGGTCCTGCCATCCGCTCAGCGACCCTTCATCGAGGAGCGGGCCGCGTCGACGGCCTCGGCGATCAGGGCGTCGCGGGACACCCCTTCGGCTTCGCCCTCGAAGCCGAGGTGGATCCGGTGGCGCAGACACGCCGGGGCGACCGCCACGAGGTCTTCGGGAGCCAGGACCGGCTGGCGGCTGTCTCCCCGCTGCACCAGGGCCCGCACCTTGCCGGCGAGGATCATCGCCTGCATGCCCCTCGGCGAGGCCCCGAAGCGCACGTAGTGCTTCACGCTGTCCGGGGCGCCCTTGCGGTCCGGGTGGGTCGAGAGCACGACGCGGGCCGCCAGCCGCGCCGTCTCGGGGGCCACCGGGACCTCCCGCACCAGGCGCCGCATGGCGAGGATGCGCTCGGTGTCCAGCACCGGGGTCGGCTGCACGTCGGCGGTGCCCGTGGTCCGGGCGGCGATCACCACGAGCTGCTCCTCGCCGGCCAGGGTCAGGTGGAGCTTGACCAGGAAGCGGTCGAGCTGGGCCTCGGGCAGCGGGTAGGTGCCCTCCAGCTCGATCGGGTTCTGGGTCGCGATGACCACGAAGGGGGCCGGCAGCTTGCGGGTCTCCCCCAGCAGGGTCACCTGGCGCTCCTGCATCGCCTCCAGCAGGGCGGCCTGGGTCTTCGGCGTGGCCCGGTTGACCTCGTCGGCCAGCACCAGGTTGGAGAACACGGGGCCGGGGTGGAACTCGAAGCGCTTGCCACCGCTGCCCTCGTCGACCACCAGGTGGGTGCCGGTGACGTCGGCGGGCATCAGGTCGGGGGTGAACTGGATGCGGCTGCTGTCCAGCTCCAGGGCGGTGGACAGGGCCTGGACCATGCGGGTCTTGCCGAGCCCGGGCAGCCCCTCCAGCAGCGCGTTGCCGTCGGCGAGCAGGGCGGTCAGCACGCCGTCGATCACCTCGTCGAGGCCGACGATGACCTTGTGGACCTCGGCGCGTGCGGCCGCGAAGGCGGTCTGGAACTCTCGTGGGGTCATGGGGTGGCCTCGGCAGGGGTCGGCGTCGCTTCGAGCGACGAGAAGTAGGCTTCGATGACGGATCGCATCGCCGGCGGCACACCGTCGGCGTCGAGCGCTTCGTCGACTTCGAGGAAGTAGGGCTCGGCGAGGGCGTCGAGGCTCAGCCCCACGTCCTCGGCGGTGGCGTGCTTGGACACCGCGGCGAAGAGGTCGCGACGCTCCGAGGGGCCCAGGCCGTCCAGGTCGGCGTCGCTCTCCAGCGGGGCCACCTCGCCCCGGGCCTCTCCGATCTCCACCTCGTCGCCTTCTCCGCCCGGTCCGCGCCCGGCACCCGAGCCGCCCGGGTCGGTGTTGGCCATGCCCCCGGTCCCCGATCGGGCGAGGGCGCCGCCACCCTGGGCCGCCACCGCCGTGGCCTGGGCTCCGGGGTCGTCGGGGGTGCCCTCCTGGGGGGTCTCGAAGGTGGCCTCGGTCGCTGCGTTCGCGAGCTGGCCCTCGGGGTTGCGGTCGGCCTCCTCGTTCAGCAGGTCCTGGAGCTCCTGGAGCAGGGACTGGGCGTAGTCCTCGACGAAGTCGTCGATGGTCTGCTGGAAGACGTGGCCCATCTCGTCCTCGAGGTTGCCCGGGTGGGACTCCTCCAGGTCCTCGGCGATCTGGTCGTTCAGGGCGTCCTGGCCCGGCATCTCCAGGTCCCGCTCGAAGGCGTCCAGGGCCTTGTTCTGGGCGTCGAAGCCGGGCCGAGATGGCCGGGAGGGGCGCTCCACGGGCGTGGTCGGCGTGTCGTGCCAGCCCACCTTGCCCGTCGTCCGGGTCTCCGACACCTCGTGGAGGCGGTCCCGCACGTCGACGATCCGGTTGAGCTCCTCGGTCAGCCGGGCGATCTCCTCGGGCCCGAGCTGGTGGCGGGCTGCGTCCAGCGCCTGGCGCACGGCGCCGATGTTGGGGTCCGTCGTCGCCGGGCCGCCTGGGTCGGGGCGCTGGGGGTCCTCGGGCTCGGGGTCCGCCTCCGGCTCGTCGGGGGGGTCCTGGGCCAGGACCTGGACCACCAGGTCCCGCAGGGCCTCCGCCTCCTCGGCCAGCTCCTGGTCGCCCCGTCCCTGGGCGTCCTCGCTCACCTCGGCCAGGGTCTCCAGCAGCTCGGCGGTCTCCTCGGCTTCGGCGGCCGCTCTCCGGGGCTCGATGGTGGCCACCGGCCCGGCGATCAGCACTCCCAGGGCGACCAGGAGGGCCGGGCGGCGCCAGGAGAGGGGGGCGGGGCGGGCGCCGTCGAGGGCGTCCACCGCGTCGGCAGCGACGGCGGCGGCGGCGGGGTGATCGGTCTCCGCCAGGTGGAGCGCTGTGTCGGCGGTGCCGTCCAGCCCTGCCACCCGGTCCGCTTCGCGGGCGACCCGGGCCAGGGCCAGGGGCCAGGCTGCCGCCAGGGCGGGACCGAGCAGCAGCACGGCGAGGCCGGTCCAGAGGGCCTCCTCCGGACCGCCGGTGACCGCCCAGGCGACCAGCGGCAGGCCGGGCAGGCCTGCGGGCCCCAGCGCGTGGAGGGCCCGCTGCAGGCGCCAGCGACGCACGAAGGCCCCCAGGGCCTTGCGGAGCGCGATCGGAGCGGAGGAAGAGGGCATGGACCGTGGCGAGGGGGGTCCCGTGTACCCGAGACCGGCGGATGTTCATGGGCTGAGTCCCGGTCTTTGCCTCTTCGTGGCATGCTGGACCCGGTTCGGATGGGCCGGATCGGGGCCGGAGGCGATGGCGATGACCTTCGTGGTGTTGCTCGTGGCTGCTGCGCTCGCCCAGGACCTGGCGATCAACCAGGAGGTCGACGGCGGTCTCTCGGTCGACGCGACCGGCGTGAGCGCAGACGGCACGTCGACCTGGCTCGCTGGCGAGGACTTCCTGCTCCAGGTCCCGTCGGGGGCCGCGCTCACCGACGCCTGGCTCGCCGTGCTCGCCGAGCCGCTCGGCTTCGCCGGGGAGCCGGGGGAGCAGACCCGGCTGAACGGGGTGGGGCTGGACTCGGCGACCCTGCTCTCGGCCTCCGACCGCTCCCGGCTCTACCTGCTCGACCTGGAGGCCTTCGCCGTCCAGGCCGATCGCAACGGCTACGAAGAGCTCGGCGACGCCGACGTCGACGGCTCCGGCATCGCCGGCGCCGTGCTGGCCGTGACCTGGGAGCACCCCGACCTCGGCGGTCGGCGCCACGTCGTCTTCGGCACGACGGACCTCGAGGGCACCGACCTGACGGTCAACCGCACCCCCTCGGGACAGACCATGCAGGAGGTCATCGCCTCCTTCGCCATCGCCGGCTCCTGCTCCGACGACCAGGACGCCAGCGCCTGGGTCGACAGCTCGCTGGCCGCCACCTACGCCGGAGGGCGCGACGACGGCGTGGCCTACGACGGGAGCTGCGGCAGCCAGGACGAGGCTTCGCGCATCACGGCCGGGTCCTTCGGCTACGACGACGGCGACGTGGCCATCG
This sequence comes from uncultured Enterobacterales bacterium, assembly GCA_964501915.1. GTDB lineage: Bacteria > Myxococcota_A > UBA796 > UBA796 > CAJQPC01 > CAYFPX01. The sequence goes on along the minus strand of CAZCVP010000020.1, from coordinate 38,657 downwards.
GCGTCGACGGGGACCAGGTCGACGCCGAGCCCGGCGGAGACAGCCAGGACAGCCGCCGGAGCGACGAGCTCTGGCAGGTCCGCTACACCGAGACGGGCAGCCTGGAGCTCCGCTTCGGCGGCACCGGTGGCGGGGGCTACGTCGGGGCCTTCGCCCTGGCCATCGAGCTGGACGAGGACGAGGACGGCGTGGCCGACGCACACGACAACTGTGTCGAAGAGGCCAACGAGGACCAGCTCGACACCGACGGCGACGGCCTCGGCAACGCCTGCGACGTCTGCGTCGACGAGGACGGCGACGGCCACGGCGTGCACGGGCCGGAGAGCTGTGCGACGGACTGCGACGACACCGACCCCGACGTGAACCCGGACGCCGCCGAGGACTGGTACGACGGGGTGGACCAGGACTGCGACGGCGGCTCCGACTTCGACCAGGACGGCGACGGACACGACATCGAAGGCGTGGGCGGAGACGACTGCGACGACTTCGAGGTCGAGGTCCACGGGGGCCACGCCGAGGTCTGCGACGAGCTCGACAACGACTGCGACGGGCGCGTCGACGACGAGGACGACGACCTCACCCGTCCGGAGACCTGGTACGTCGACGAGGACGGCGACGACTACGGCTCGACCGAGGTGATCCTGGCCTGCGACCAGCCCGAGGGCACGGCCGCGAACGGCGACGACTGCGACGACGAGGACCCCGACGTCCACCCCCATGGCTGGGAGATCTGCGACCCCGAGGACACGGACGAGGACTGCGACGGGCTGGCCGACGACGACGACCCCGACGTGGACGAGAAGAGCGCCTGGTACGAGGATCGCGACGGCGACGGCTACGGTCGTCCGGACAGCGAGTTCATCGGCTGCGACCCGCCGCCGGACTGGATCCAGGACGGCACGGACTGCGACGACTACGACGCCGAGGCCTTTCCCGGCTCGGATGGCTGGACCGAGGACTGCGAGCCGGTCCCCCGCAACGACCTCCGGGAGGACGACGACGTCTGCGGCTGTGCAGCGGGTCCGTCGGGCGGGTGGGGCTGGCTGGCGGTGCTGGCCCTGGGGTGGCGGCGCCGCTCCCGAAGCTGACATACGTCATCTGGCGTCCATTGTCTCGCGGGCTCGACGTGAGCATGTCGGGTGGCCCACCAGGCCCCTCCCGCCTCGCGCCCGGGTTAGACACCGCCGATGTCCGCCCTCGCCATCGAAGCCCACGACCTCGGGCGCCGGTTCGGACACCGCTGGAGCCTGGCGCGGGTCGATCTCGAGGTCCCCGCCGGGCAGCGGGTGCTGGTGGTCGGCGCCAACGGCTCGGGCAAGACCACCCTGGTGCGGACGCTGTCCACCCTGTGGGCGCCGAGCCGTGGCACGCTGCGCATCTTCGGCCTCGACCCGGTCGAGCAGCGCTTCAAGGTCCGGCAGACCCTGGCTCTGTTGAGCCACCAGCCGGGGCTCTACGAGGACCTGAGCGGCACCGAGAACCTGGCGCTCACGCTGCGCATGCAGGGCATCAAGGACCTCTCGGAGATCCCCGGGCTGTTGGAGACGGTGGGGCTCGATCCGCGTCCCGAGCCGGTCCGGACCTACTCCGCCGGCATGCGCAAGCGCCTGGCCTTCGCCCGACTGCTGGCCCAGAAGCCGCGGCTGGCGCTCATCGACGAGCCCTATGGCCAGCTCGACCCCGCCGGCTTCGAGCTGGTGGACGGCCTGCTGGACCACCTGCGGGACCGGGGCGTGACCACCGTGGTCGCCTCCCACCTGGTGGGGCGGGCGGCGCTGCGGGCCGACGTCGCCCTGCTGCTCGAGGAGGGGCAGGTCCGCTGGAGGGGGCCGGCGACCGCCATCACCCGGGCCTGGAAGGTCCTGCACGGGACGGAGTCATGAACCCCATGCCGCCGGCCCTGTCCCTCCCGGCCCAGGTGGCGGCCGTGGTGCGCAAGGACATCCTCGTCGAGTGGCGGGGCCGGGCCCGCGCGCTGGGCGTGGCCATCTACGCCCTGGTGCTGCTGCTGCTGCTGTCCTTCGCCATCGGACCCGACACCGCCACCCTGCGGGCCCACGCCGAGGGCTACATCTGGCTCACGGTGCTCACGGCGAGCACTCTCTTGCTGGCCCAGTCCTTCACCAACGAGGTCGAGGGCGGTGCGCTGGAGGCCCTGCTGCTCCTGCCGACCCACCCGGTGGCGCTCTACTACGGCAAGGCGCTGGCGAACCTCGTCATCCTGGTCGGCCTGAGCCTGGCGACGGTGGCCTTCGGGGCCGTGCTCTGCGATCTCCAGCTCGTGGAAGCACCGGGCTGGCTCGTGCTGGTGCTCGCCCTGGGCTGTGGGGGTCTGGCGGCCCCCGGCACCCTCTACTCGGGCCTCACGGTGCGCACGTCCTCGCAGCAGCTCATGCTGCCGTTGCTCATGTTCCCCCTCGTCGTGCCCTCGCTGCTGGCGGCGGTCAAGGCCACGGACCTCTGTCTCACCGGTGACCCGATGGGGCAGATGAGCAGCTGGCTGGGTGTGCTGGTGGCCTTCAACGCCGTCTACTGGTCGCTGTGCGGGCTGCTCTTCATCAAGGTGGTGGACGAATGAGATGGTTCTGGATCGTGACCGTGCTCGGCTTCGCCCTGCTCGCGGTCGCCCACGCGATCGGGCTCTTCGTGGCACCGGCCGAGGCCATGATGGGCGACGTCGGGCGCATCCTCTACGTGCACGTGCCCACGGCCTGGGTCGCGATGCTCGTGTTCTTCGGCGCCTTCGTCTGCGCCATCGGCGTGCTCTGGAGCGCCCGGATCGGCTGGGATGCGGCGATGGAGGGCACCGTCGAGGTGGGGGTGCTGCTCACGGCGATGCTGCTGGTCCAGGGCGCGGTCTGGGCCAAGCCCACCTGGGGCGTCTACTGGACCTGGGACCCTCGCCTCACCAGCTCCCTGGTGCTGTGCGTGTCGTTTGCCGCGGTGCTGGTGCTGCGCTCGCTGATCCACCAGGTGAGGCGCCGCATGGTGTTCTCGGCGGTGGCCACCGTCCTGTTCTTCGTCAACGTGCCGGTGGTCTACATGTCGGTGAAGTGGTGGAACTCCATGCACCAGACCCAGTCCAGTCCAGAGACCGTGGACGAGTACATGGTGCTGCCGCTGCGGCTCGGCGCGTTCGCGATGCTCTTCATCGGCATCGGGCTCTCCGCGGCCCGGGCTCACCTCGCCCTGAAGCGCCTGGAGCGCGAAGACGCCGCGGGTGATCTGCCACCGGAGCCCGCCCCGCTGGACCTGGATACGGAGCGCAGCCATGTTTGACGGCACCATCGAGGGAGGCTGGGGCTACGTCTGGACCACCTACGGGTTCTCGTGGTTCTGCCTCGCCGCCTACACCCTCTGGCTCGTCCGCCGGCTCGGCAAGGAGAGTGACCGGTGAAGGACTCCGTCCGCCGCCGCCTGCTGATCGTCCCGGTGCTGCTGGTCGCCCTCGCCGGCCTGGGGCTCTTGGCCTACGGCAACATCGGTGAGAACCTCGTCTACTTCTGGGAGGCGAAGGACATCGTCGAGGCCGGCGACGACGCCGTGGGCGCCACCATCCGCCTCGGAGGTCTGGTCCAGGCCGGCTCCATCGACTGGAAGCCCGACGAGCAGGAGCTGCACTTCGTCGTGACCGACGGCACGAACACCTACACGGTGCCCGTGCACGCCAAGGCGGCGCCGCCGCAGATGTTCCGGGAGGGCATCGGGGTGGTCGTCGAGGGCACCATGAGCAGCGCCGGGGTCTTCGAGACAGAACGGCTGATGATCAAGCACTCCAACGAGTACAAGGCGCCGGAGGAAGGGGTCGACTCCAAGGAGCTCTACGAGACCCTGGCGGAGGAGCTGTGATCTCTCTCGCGGGGAAGGTCCTGATCCTGATCGCCCTGGCGGCCTGCGTGGTCGGGAGCGTGCTGGGGCTGGTCTCCGGTGCGCGACACTCCGAGGCCGGTGGGCGGCAGGCTCGCTGGGCGGCCTGGGTCTTCGGCGGTGCGATGACCCTCGCCGTGGGGTTGATGGAGTTCGCGCTCATCACCCACGACTTCTCGGTCGGCTACGTCGCCCAGGTCGGCAGCACCACCACGCCGCTCGAGATCACCATCGTGTCGCTCTGGAGCTCCCTGGAGGGCTCGATCCTCTTCTGGGCGATGGTCCAGGGGGTCTTCACGGCACTGTTCGCGTTCACCACGCGCGGTCGCTACCCGCAGCACACCAGCTACGCCCTCGGGGCGCTGCTGCTCGTCGGGGCCTTCTTCACCTTCCTGGTGGCGGGCATCGCCGATCCCTTCGTGCCGGTGGACCCGGTGCCGCTGGAGGGGCCGGGTCCCAACCCGCTGCTCCAGAACCACGTGCTGATGATCGTGCACCCGCCGGCCCTCTACCTCGGCTTCGTCGGCATGGCGGTTCCCTTCGCGATGTGCGTGGCGGCGCTGCTCGCCGGACGCTGCGACACCGCCTGGCTCAAGCACATGCGGCGCTGGGCCCTGGTGGCCTGGGCCTGGCTCAGCCTGGGCATCCTGCTGGGCGGCTGGTGGAGCTACGAGGTGCTGGGCTGGGGCGGCTACTGGGCCTGGGATCCGGTGGAGAACGCCAGCTTCCTGCCCTGGCTGGTGACCACGGCCTTCCTGCACTCGGCGATGATGGCCGAGCGCAAGCAGCAGTTCCTCAACTGGACGCTGGTCCTGGGCATCGCCAGCTTCCTGCTGACCATCCTCGGCACCTTCATGACCCGCTCCGGGGTCTTCAACTCGGTGCACTCCTTCACCCAGTCCAGCATCGGTCCGATCTTCCTCGGGTTCCTGGGCTTGTTGCTGATCGGATCGGTGTTCCTGCTCGCCCAGCGCATGAACCGCGTCGCGGTCGGCAGCCAGCCCCTGACCGGCGTGGTCAGCAAGAGCGGGTCGTTGCTGGTGAACAACCTGCTGCTGGTCGGCGTGACCTTCACGGTCCTGGTCGGGGTGCTCTACCCGCTGATCGTCGAGGCGGTCTCGGGCAACCGCATCAGCGTTGGCGAGCCCTACTACAACAAGATGACCCTGCCGCTGTGGGTCGCGGTGCTGTTCCTGATGGGCGTGGGCCCGGCCTTCCCCTGGGGTCGGCCGACCCTGGACCAGATGAAGCGCCGCCTGGCCACTCCCACGGCCCTGGGCGCGGTCTCGGTGTCGATCTGCATCTTCTTCGGGTGGAACAACGGCTGGGCCCTGCTCACCTTCGCCACCGCCACCTTCGCCGGGGTCGTGAGCCTCCAGGAGATCCTCGCCCCCGGTCGGGCCCGGGCCCGCGCCCAGGGCGAGGGGCTGCTCGTGGCCACCATCGAGGCCAACCGGCGGGCCCGACGGCGCTTCTCCGGCCACCTCGTCCACCTGGGCATCGTCGTCTGCGCGATCGCGAGCGCGGCGTCGAGCGCCTACCGCCAGGAGGGCACCTACACCCTGCGAGAGGGGGAGACCGCCACCCTGGGCGACAGCACCATCCGCTACGCCGGGGCTCGCACCGTCATGGAGGCCCACCGTCGGGCCGAGATCGCCGACTTCGCCGTGATCGAGGGCGAGGAGGCGGTGGCGATGCTCTCGCCTCGGGTGAACCACTACCTGGCCACCGGCCAGCCCATCGCCACCCCCGCGGTCCACAGCGGCCTCGGCGAGGACCTCTACCTCTCCCTGGTGCGGGTGGACCCGGCCACGGGACAGGCCTCGGTCCAGGTGATCCTCCAGCCCCTGGTCTGGTGGCTCTGGTTCGGGGGCCTGGTGGTGTTCGGCGGTGGCCTGCTCGCCGCCTGGCCGTCCCGCCGGCGGGGCGTATCGACCACGGGGTCCGCGGCAGCCAAGTGACTGAGAACGAGGTGGCCACAGAGCCTGGAACGAACTGGAAGGTCCTGGGCTTCGGCCTGGTGATGATCATGGCCCTGGTCTGGGTGCTGGCCAGCGGCTTCGGCAAGGACCCCCACGCCCTGCCCTCGGTGCTGGAGGGCCGACCGGCGCCGACCTTCACGCTCCAGGACCTGGACGGCAACACCGTGTCCCTGTCGGACTTCGCCGGCCAGCCGGTGGTCCTGAACTTCTGGGCCTCCTGGTGCAGCCCCTGCGCCTACGAGCACCCCTTCCTGATCGAAGCCGCCGAGGCCTTCCCGGACGTCCGGTTCCTCGGCCTCCTCTACGGCGACACCGAGGAGGCCGCGCGGACCTTCCTGCGGCACCGCGGGAGCGCCTACCCCACCCTCCAGGACCCGGCCCAGCGCGTCGCCATCGACTACGGCGTCGCCGGGGTGCCCGAGACCTTCTTCGTCGACGCTGAGGGCATGATCGTCACCAAGATCACCGGGCCGGTGAACCAGACCACGTTGGTCTACGCCCTGGGGCTGATCCGATGATGCACCTGTTGATCGGGCTGGCCCTGGCCGGTGCGCCCGCCCTCGACGCGACCCCCGCCGAGACCGAGGCCGAGGACTACTCCGCCACCATCGGCCAGCCGCTCGGTGACCCGGTCACCGACCAGGAGCTCCTGGACGACATGACCTGGGAGCTGGGCAAGCAGCTCCGGTGCCCCGTCTGCCAGGGCCTGAGCGTCTCGGACAGCACCTCGGACGCCGCGGTCGCGATGAAGAACCGGGTGCAGGAGCTGCTGGCCGCCGGCTACTCCCGCGAGCAGGTCCTGGACTACTTCGCCGACCGCTACGGGGAGTTCATCCTGCTGGCCCCGCCGCGCGAGGGCATGCACTGGCTGCTCTGGGGAGCGCCGGTCCTGGCGACCCTGGCGGGCCTGTTCTGGCTGCTGTCCAACCGGCGGCAGGCCGCTCCGACAACCGCCGCGGTGGCACCCACCGAGGACGACCCCTACCGCGCTCGCATCCTGGCCGAGCTCGAGGACTAGAGATCGATGAGTGGCATCGACTGGAACACCTGGGGCCCCCCCGTCGTCGTGCTCCTGCTGGCGGCCGTCGCCGCTGTCGTGGCGGCGATGCGGGTCCAGACGGGCACGGACAGCCGGGCGCTCGAAGCGCGCACCGGCCTGCTGTCCCAGAAGGAGTCGCTCCTGGAGCAGCTCCGAGAGCACGACGGCGATCGGAACAAGATGGACGACGCCGCCTGGGCGGAGCGGCGGGAGCGGCTGCTGGCTCGGGCCTCCGGGGTCCTCCGCCAGCTCGAGGAGGCACCGGAGACAGCGACCGAGGTCTCCTCCGAGGTCCCTGCCGAGGCCACCGGTCGAGGCCTCACCGTCACCTGGGTCGTCGGCCTGCTGCTGTTCTGCGGCGTTGCGGCCGGCCTGGTCTCCCAGTTCGCCAGGCCCCGGCCCGACGACAACAACGCCGCGACGGCGTCGGCCGCCGATGCCTTCTCGGCCGACGTGGCCCACGCCGAGGCCGCGCTCCGGCAGGACCCCGACGACATGGACGCGCTCAACCTGCTCGCCCACGTCGCCATCGAGCGCAAGGACCTGCCGACCGCGATGAGCGTCATCGACAAGGCCAAGGGTGTCGATGCCGACGACCTGGAGCTGCGCATCCACGTCGACGCCCTGCGGCTGCTGGTGGGCATGGGCGCCAAGGCCGAGGCTTCGCTGAAGGTGATCCTGGAGGAGGACCCCGCCCAGTCCGAGGCGATGCGCTGGCTGTCCTATGCGCGGTTCCAGCAGGGGGACACCCAGGGGGCCGTGGAGTGGCTGGAGGCGGCGACCCAGGCCGGCTCGGAGACCGACCGGGCCATCGCCGCGGCCTGGCTCCAGCAGCTTCGCTCGTCGCAGGCGTCCCAGGGCACCGCGACCCCCCAGGCGCAGACCTCGAGCCCCGCGGCGGTGCCGGAGATCGAGGGCCTGGTCCAGCTCGCGGACGGCGCCTCGACGCCCGCGGGGGGTCGTCTCTTCGTGCTGGCCCGTGCCACGGAGGCCGAGCGCGGTCCACCGCTTGCCGCGGTCCGGCTGGGCACCCCGGCCCTGCCGGCGGACTTCGCCCTGGGCGTGGCTGACCTCATCCGCGGTGGCGCCTGGCCGGAGGAGGTCTGGCTCAAGGCCCGCTGGTCCGCCGGCGGCGACCCGATGACCGCCGGTCCCGGCGACCTGGCGAGCGCCCTCCTCGGCCCGGTCACCGCCGGCACCACCGACGTGGCGCTGGTGCTGGAGGCGATGGAGTAGGAGGTCGGCCTGGGCCCGAGGGCCGGGCGGTGGGGGGGGGGGGGGCGGGGGCCGCGGGGGGCGGGGGCGGGGACGGCCCTCCCCTCCCCTCCCGACCCGGCGCCT
>CAZCVP010000020.1:15600-30418 GCA_964501915.1 uncultured Enterobacterales bacterium | reverse complement strand
GGGGGGGGGGGTCGCGCGGTCCTTGGGGTTGTGGGGGTCGCCCCCCCGCCCGCGGCCGGTCCCGGAGGGGCTCAGGGTGTCGTCAGGCAGAGCTCGTAGTCGCCGGATCCGTCATACGACGACACGATCCAGAGGTAGTCGCCCGGCCGGCCCGTGAAGCTGATCGACTCGTCGCTGCTGCCCTCGGCCTCGCTCGCCGCGACGATCCTCCAGCCACCGCCGATGTAGCGGTAGAGGTAGAGGTCGAAGTCGGCGCCGTCGCCGGAGAGCTGCGCCTCGTGCGTCCCGCGGCTCGTGGTCGTGTAGTAGGTGTCGTCGGGCTCGACCAGGTAGTCGCCGCTGCCGGTCAGGGTGCCGGTGTAGGAGGCGTCGAAGGAGCTGCAGTCGGCCGTGGTGCCACCGCCGCCGCTGGAGGAGCCGACGAAGCTGTCGATCCAGGTCTCGTAGGCGTCGACCTTGGTGCTCACGCCGTAGGTCTTGCAGGCGTAGTCGCCGTAGCTGGTGACGCCAGCGACGTACCAGGTCCCGCTGCGCTCGAAGAAGGCCGGCCCGCCGCTGTCCCCGGCGCAGGGGCCCCCGGTGGACTGGGTGTAGCGGAAGCTCTCGCTGTAGACGGTGCTCAGCTTCAGGTCGACCTGGAGCAGCTTGCCGTAGCCGCCGCTCTCGGTCTCGCCGAAGCCGGCGAAGTTCAGGGTGTCGCCCTTGTCGGAGCTGGAGAGGCCCAGCGACGCGGGCAGGTGGGGGACCGGGGTGGCTTCGGTCACGGCCGAGTCCAGGCGGATCAGGCCGATGTCATCGGCCAGCGTCATGCTGTTGTAGCCGGAGTGCTGCTCGACCTCGGACACGGTGTAGACGTGGCTGGTGAGGTCGACGTAGGGGTTCTCACCCACGTAGACGGCGACCTTGCTGGCGCTCATCACGCCGCCACCCCAGGTCTCCAGGCAGTGCCCGGCGGTCAGCACCACGTCCTCGGCGATCAGGGTGCCGGTGCAGAAGGGGCTCTTGAGCACCCGGGAGCCGACCCGGGTGTGGAGGGACACGGTGGCGTAGTGGTGGGCCTCGTCGGCCGCGTCGCTGTTGTAGATCTTGCCGGTCGCTTCGTGGTCGCCGTCGACGGCCTCGAACTCCAGGTCGGCGGGGGCTCCGCAGGCGGTCAGGGCGGCGGCGGCGGCGAGCAGGAGGCGACTGGCGTACATCGGGACCTCGTAGAGGGGCTGGAGCCGGTTGGCGGCCACCGTATACACGCCCTTCTGCGCACCCGCTTGGAACAGAAAGTAAAGCCGACGTTACGTCGACGTCGGGCATGTCCCAGGCCCGCTCGCGGCCGCTCAGCTCAGCCCAGTCGCTCCAGGTGCTGCGCCAGCTCTCCGGGCAGGGCGGCTTCGATCTCCCGCTCCGGCAGGCCCAGCCTCCAGGCGTGCAGCCACAGGCGGTCCGGGAACCCGGGGACCCGCTTCGGGCGCTTGGGACCGTAGCGGGTGTCTCCGACCACGGGCAGGCCGGCGTCGGCGAGGTGTCGCCGGAGCTGGTGGCGCCGTCCGGTGACCAGCTCCAGCTCCAGCAGCGCGAAGCCGTCGAGCCGTTCACGGACTCGGAAGACGGTCTCCGCCGGCAGGGCTCGCCTCCGGCGCCGATCGAAGAGGGGGCTGTCGAGTCGCCCCTCGTCGGCCTCTGGCACCCCGGCCACGAGCGCGAGGTAGGTCTTGGTGGCCGGGCCCTGCAGCCAGGCGGCGATCTGGGCCCGCGCCTTGCGCCCCGCCCCACAGAGCACGACCCCGGAGGTCGCCCGGTCCAGGCGGTGACCCGGGCGCAGCGCCTTCGGCAGGGAGCGCTGGGTGCCGATCCAGGTCACCAGGTCCGGGAGACCCTCGGCGTTGGGGTGGACCGCCATGCCGGCGGGCTTGTCGAAGGCGTAGTAGCGGTCGCCGAAGCGGGTGAGCAGGCGAGGAGTCACAGTCGCTCCCATCGGGTTGGAGCTACCAGGTCCGGTACGGCTCCTCAGGCTCCGGATACCAGAAGCGTCCCACCAGGTACCACTTCTGCTGGACCACGTCCTGGGTCAGGATCTGGGCCGGCATGGTGTAGGACTGGACCTGCACCAGGGCGAGGGCCTCGCGATCCCAGCCCCGCTCGTGTTCCTCGAGCTCCGGTCCCAGCTCGACGCGCAGGATGACCGCCTCCCGGAACCGAGGGGCGGCGCCGCTGCCCATGTCGGTCAGCCAGGCCACCCGGGTGGTGGGATCCTGGTAGTAGCCGGCGGCCAGGGAGAGATCGCCCCAGCGCAGAGCGTCCCAGTAGCCCTCGGCGTTCTCCATCAGGGCCTCACGCTGCCGCTTCTCGACCCGGGTGTCCCGACGCTGCTGCATCATCGAGCAGCTCGTGCCCAGCAACATCAGTGTCAGAAAGGCGGCGCGCACGCGGGACTCCTATCCTGGGGTGTCAGCCGCGCTATCATGCCGGGCCGTGAGGTGGTGATGCCGGTGCTCCTCTGGTTGTGGGTGTGGCTCGGGGCTGGATGGGCCCAGGAGGTCAACCTCCGCAACGCCAACCTCTACGTGGAGCACTCCGACGTGAGGGTCCAGCGGGCCGGTGTGCCCCTGGAGATCCACCGCGTCTACAACTCCCGCTCCAACGTCGACGGTCGCTTCGGCTACGGCTGGACCACCAACCTCGACATCGTCGCCTTCCCGGCCCCCGATGGCTCGCTGCTGGTCTCCGACGCCGACGGCTTCATCCTCCGCTACACGCTGGACGGTGAGCCCCGCGAGCGCGTCATGACCCGCTACGTCGACGCACTCGTCGATGCCCGCAAGGCCCAGGACCGGCGCGCCGGCTCGGAGCGCAGCGGCTCCTACTACCAGGAGCTGCGCCAGGAGCTGCTCAGCGATCCCGGACGCCGGGAGGCCATGAGCCAGGTGCTCCAGACCACGCGCATCACGCCCCGCGCGGGGACCTATGTCAGCTATGACCGGGGCACTGAGCGCCTGGTGCTCCGGGACGATGGCCGCATGGTCCGGCACCGGCCCGACGGCACGCGCTACGAATTCGATCCCGACGGCCGGCTCAGGCTCTACGCCGACAGCGCCCGGCGAGGCATGCGGCTCGACTACGACCGCGAAGGTCGGCTCACCCGGGTCACCCACACCGAGGGCGGATCGGTCAGCCTCACCTGGGTCGATGGCCGCGTCACGCGCCTGCTCGACAACGAGGGCCGCGAGGTCACCTACAGGTACGACGGCGACACCAACCTCGTCCAGGTCCTCGGACCCTCCCCCCGCAAGCTGGCCTACGCCTACGACGACGAGCACAACCTCACCGCTTCGAGGCTCACCGACGGCAGCGGCTTCCAGGTGCAGTACGACAAGGCACGCGACTGGGTCACGGCGCTCAAGGTCGACGACGCCGTCACCCGCTACGAGTGGCAGCTCATCGACTACGCTCGCTACGCCGTCACCATGACGGACCCCGACGGCCGGACCACCCGGCACGAGTACGACGACGAGGAGCACCGGCACGTCACCATCCACCCCGACGGGGGCCGGACCGAGACCCTGCTGTCCCCTTGCTGCGACAAGCCGCTGGAGGTCCACCACCCCGACGGGGGCGTGACCCGCTACGACTACGACCGCAACGCCCGCCTGGTCGGCATCGAGCACCCGGACGGGCGCAAGGTCCGCTTCGCCTACCACCCGGAGTGGTCGAAGATCATCCAGGCGCTCTACTCGGACGGTCGCCGCTACCTCTACAAGTACGACGACGCCGGCAACCTCGTCCAGGCGGTCGACGTGTCCGGGCGTCAGCTCGACCTGACCTATGGACGCCACGGCAAGGTCGTGGAGATCCAGGACAAGGCCGGCAACATCTACAGCTTCCGCTACGACCCCTCCGGGCGTCCGATCGAGATCGCCAAGGGCAGCGAAGGTGCCCTCGCCATCCGCTACGGGGCGATGGGGGAGATCGCCGGCACCGAGATCGTGGAGGGGGACTCCTCCCGCGGCTCCTTCTACGGCGAGCTGCGCGAGGTGCTGGTCATGCTGGAGCCGGCGACGGGCCAGGTGCGGTGACCCTGCTCGGCTGGCTGCTGATCGGGTGCAGCTACCGGGTCGTGGTGGCCTCCTCGCCGCCGGGGGCATCGGTCTACCTCGACGACGTGGTGGCCGGCGTCACGCCGCTGCAGGTGGAGGTCCGCAACCGCCGGCGGCGACCCGCCGTGAGGGTCGAGCTGACCGGCTACCGGTCCTTCGAGGTCGACATGCGGAGTGACCTGGGCCCCGTCGACCGCCTCCGCTACAACCTCCGCCACCCCTGGATCGTCCTCGGGACCCGGCCGCCGCCCACCCGGACCCTGGTGCTGATCCCCGAGCACGGTCCCGCGGGAACCTGGACCCCGGAGGACGTCGAGCGCTGATCAGCGCCCGGTGGCGAGCAGCGCCGCGTAGAGCCTCCCGTCCCCGAGCAGCTCCGGGTGCCACTGGACCCCGACACAGAAGGCATGGTCGGGCAGCACCAGGGCCTCGATCACGCCGTCGGGCGCCAGACCGGCGACCTGGAAGGGTCCCGGGTCCTCCACGGCCTGGTGGTGGGTGCTGTTGACCTCGATCGCCGAGCCCAGCCAGCTCCGCAGCCTGCCCTCGGTCACCTCGACCGGGTGCCAGGCCGTGGCCGGGTCGGTCGGCTGCTCGTGCTCCAGGGCGCCGGGCACCTCGGCGGCGATGTCCTGGACCAGGGTGCCTCCGCCGGCCACGGCCAGGGCCTGGAGGCCGCCGCAGATCCCGAGGACGGGCACCCCCGAGCTCATGCAGCACGCCGCCAGCTCCAGCTCGGTCGTCGTCCGGTCCGCCTGGACGCCATCCAGCCTGGCGCTCACGCCTCGCCCATAGTGGGAGGGGTGGATGTCGAAGGCCCCGCCGGTGATCACCACGGCGTCGACGATATCCAGGAGCGCCTCGGGGCGGTCTGCACCGGGGGGGAGCACGAGCGCCTGGCCACCGGCGTTGCGGATGGCGTCGATGTAGGCCTGCTCCAGCTTCAGGGCCGCCCGCTGGGGACGGACGCGGTCACCGGGCGGTGTCGGGCCGCCGGGAAGCACGCCAGAGGTGACGAGGACACGCACGGTCGTACGCTACCGCGTAGAATCCGCCGGTCTCCAGGGCGAGGACCATGGGCGGCATCGGCGTCATCACCAACCCACGCTCGCGGCGGAACCGCCGCAACCCCGCGCTGGCTCGCCAGCTCGCCTACGTGCTCGGCGAGCAGGGCCAGCTCGCTGCGCCCCATGACTTCGAGGCTCTGCACCGGGTCGCCGAGCACTTCAAGGAGCGCCGGATCGACATCCTCGCCGTCAACGGTGGGGACGGCACGACGCACATGGCGCTGACGGCCTTCCTCGCTGTCTACGGGGACACCCCGCTGCCCCGGGTCGCCCTGCTGAGGGGCGGCACCATGAACACCATGGCCTCCGGGGTGGGGATCCGCGGTCGCCCCGACCAGCTCCTCGGACAGCTCGTCCAGGCCTACCACTCGGGCCAGCCACTGCGAAACGTCCAGCGGAATTGCCTGATCGTCGACGGCCAGGCCGGCTTCCTGTTCGGCAACGGCATCGTCTCGAACTTCCTCGAGGTCTACTACGAGGGCTCGGAGCCCACCCCCTGGAAGGCGGCCCGCCTGCTGTCCCAGGCGGTGCTCTCGACGATCGTCCAGGGGCACTTCTTCAAGCGCCTGCACCGCCGCGTGAGCGTGAGCGTGACGGTGGACGGCAAGCGCTGGGAGAACACCGACTGGCTCACCGTGGGCATCGGCACGGTGGACAACATCGGGTTCCGGTTTCGGCCCTATCCCCGCGTGGTCGATCACCCGGGACACCTGGAGGTGCTCGGCCTGGCAGGGACCCTCGGGGACCTCGCCAGGGCCCTGCCGCGCCTCCGTCTCGGCCGGCACCTCGAGCATCCCTCCTTTCCGAACGCGCTGGCGAAGTCCATCGTGCTCGAGTCGGAGGAACCCATGTCCTACATGATCGACGGGGACTTCCACCGTGGGGGACAGCGGCTCGAAGTGACGGTGGGGCCGCCGATCTCGTTCACGTGGGCGTGAATTCCGTCGAGCGACGGAGACCCGCTTTTTCTTCTCAAGCCCTGTCCAGCCGGTCCGATGGGGTCATGGTCCCCCCTCGCTGATCCGTTCCTCGGAGTGCGCGACCCCGCGCAACCCCCGAGGTCGATTCATGAGCATGCGGATCCAGAGGCTGACGACTCGTGCGGAGGCCGAAGCCCTCGCCAGGTGCGTCTACCACACCTATGGGTTGACCTTTCACCGGTCCTACCTCTACGACCCGGACCGGACCCTGCAGCTCAACCAGCAGGGCCACCTCACCTCCTTCATCGGGATGGAGGACGGGCAGTGCATGGGCCACATGGCGCTGATCCGTCCCTACTACGAGTACTCCCAGGCCGGCACGCCGGTGGCCGGCGACCGCGTCCGGGAGGCCGGGCTGTCGATGGTTCGACCCGACTGCCGGGCCTCGGGACTCCAGGCCCGCCTGGCGGCCCACACCTACCACGCCGGTCGCTCCGCCGGGCACGCGGGCCTGCTGGCTCGCTGCGTCACCCACCACACCGCCGCGCAGCGGGCCTGCCTGGCGCACGGGGGGCTGCCCACCGCCATGTTCCTCGGTGGTGTGCCCGCCTGGGTCCGCTACGGCAGCGAGCACGACCAGCGCCAGCCGATCTCCACGCTCGGGTTCTACGTGCCCCTCAACCAGGGTCCGGAGTCCGAGGTCTACCTGCCCCGCATCGACCGCGACCTCTACGAGATGATCTACGACCGCCTGGGCGAGCCGCGGATCTTCAAGGACGCCTACGCAGAGCCCACCATGGGCCGGCCCACGGAGGTCAAGGTCCACTTCGATCCACAGAAGCAGCAGGGCCGCATCCACGTCCTGCGGGCCGGGCCCGACGTCGAGGACCGGGTCGTGGACTGCTTCAACTGGCTGATGGCGGGCCACATCCGGCACGTGACGATCCTGGCACCCCTGGACTCCCCCCACACCGCCCGGGCCATCTCCACCTGGAAGGCCCACGGCTGCGTGTTCGGCGGCGTGCTCCCGGCCATGGGAACAGGAGACGTGGTGGTGCTCCAGGGGATCCGGCTCAGCCAGATCGATCCCGACGCCATTCGCGTGGCCGACCCGCTCGGGACGGCGATCCGTGAGCGCTGTGTCGATGACTGGTACCGGGTCCAGGACCTGGCGCTGCCGGTCCTGGACGGCGAGCCGGAGATGGTCCTGCCCAGCGCGATGCTCTGACGCTTCATTCGCGGCGGGGATGGAATCCGCCATCCCCTCCTCCTCGGGGTAGGGGGCCCGGTCTTCGGACCGGGCCTCCTTTTCCCGTCTGGGCTCAGGGCGCCGGCCCGAAGACCTCGATCGGCTCGGCCTTGCCCTTGATGTCCTGGAGTCCGCCCGAGTGCACGGCACCGGTGCCGATGTGCTGGACCACACTCGCGCTCACCCGGACGTTGCCGACCGGCGCCACCGACTCCAGGCGCTGGGCCAGGTTCACCACGTCGCCGACCAGGGTGTACTCGAGGCGGCTGGGTGAGCCGATGTTGCCGGCGACGCACTCGCCGAAGTTCACGCCGACGCGGATGCCGAAGGTGCCGAACCCGGCGGCGTCGGCCTCGGGCACGAGGGCCCGCGCCCGGTCCAGGAGCTCCAGGGCACAGTCGTAGGCTCGCTGGGCCGGGTGGGGGACGTCGTCCTCGTGGAGGAAGACGACCATCAGCCCGTCGCCGATGCGCTTGTCGACGATGCCGGTGTGGGCGGAGATCGCGGTGTCGGTCTCCGAGAACCAGCGGTTCAGCAGGGCGACGACCTCCTGGGCGGTGACCGCCGAAGCCCAGGTGGTGAAGCCGGCGATGTCGGCGAAGAGCACGGCGGCCTCGCGCGGCTCGCCGCCGAGCTCGAGGGCCTGGGCCGGATCCTCGAGGATGCCCTCGGCGACGTTGCGCGGCAGGTACTGGACGAACTTCTGGTTCGCCATCAGCGAGTCGGCCAGGGCTCGCTCCCGGCGACGGACCCGGTCGAAGAGCCGGGCGTTGGAGATCGCCAGGGCCAGCACGTTGGCCAGCCGCCCACAGAGCTGGATGTCGGTGGCCGTGAGCTGGGCCCCGGTCCCGCCCTGGTCCACCAGCAGGATGCCCATCGGGCTCTCCCCGGCCATCAGGGGGGCGGCGATGAACTCGCCGCTGCCCGTGCCGATCATCGCCTGCTGGGAGCGGGCCGGGAGGCCCTGGACGTACTCCTCGTCGGCCACGATCAGCCGCGCCTCTCCCTCCTCCATGATCGCTCGGAAGGTGTTCGGGCGTCCCTCCTTGCGCACGAAGGGCACCTCGAAGCCGGAGAGGATGGTGCGCTGGTTGAAGGTCAGGCCGGAGCTGGCGACGAGACGCAGGGTGTCGACGTCCCGGAGCAGGAGCAGCAGGCGGTCGTAGTCGAGGGACTCCCGGACCGGATCGAGCAGGTTCTCCAGCAGCTCGGACTCGGTGGTGATGGCCCGCAGCCGGGCGTCGACGCCGCGCAGGGCGTCGAGACCGTCCGCCTTGAGCTGGTTGGCGCTCGCCTCGGCGCGCAGGGTCTCCAGGGACTCGTTGGTCCAGTCCCTGAGCTGCCCGATCTTGCGGACCACCGAGTGCGCATAGGCGGCGAGTGCGAGCCCGCCGCTCCCCAGCAGCAGCCCGGAGACCCAGGGCGAGGCTCCGGCGGCCAGCGTGCCGAGCCCCACCGCCAGCCCCACCACCGCCAGGGGGATGAGGACGCGAGCACCGTCCGGCCGATCGATCCAGTAGACCTCGTAGACACAGCGGTCGGCGCCGCTGTTCAGGCACTCGGTGTGCTCGACCCGACCCGCGGGGAGGTGGAAGAGCTCAGGCATGCCCTCCATGCTGCCCCTGCGGTTCTGGCAGAAGAGCGGGTGGTCGGGCACGCCGTCGTCGCTCCAGTAGGCGACCGTCGCGTGCCCCTTGTCGAGCTGCACGAGCTCCCAGTTCGCCACCCGGTTGAGCATGCGGGCGTTGTTCTCCAGGCCCTTCATCACCTGGGCCGGTGTGCCGAGGCCTCGCAGCAGGTGGTACGCCGGCCCGAGGTAGCGGGCGCTCTGGAGGTAGACCCGGCCCGCCTTGTAGGTGATCAGGGGATCGCCGGTGGCGTCCTCGACCCGCTCGTTGAGCTCGATGCACTGCTGGATGGAGATCCAGCCGTCGGGGTCTCGCAGCTCCTCCAGCGACATGCCGAGGCCCAGGGCGATCTTCTCCACTCCCTCGGCGCCGAGGATGTCCTGCACGGTGTCCAGCAGTGGCTGCAGCAGGCGGCAGCTCAGATGTCGGCCGTGAGAGTCCACCTACCTCCAGGCGGTGAGGAAGTAGGCCAGGGCCATCCCGAAGGCCCCCTCCTCCTCCGCCAGAGCGTAGCACTGCGCCAGGATCCGCTCGACCTCTTCCGGGTCCATGCGGGAAGGGTCCACGATCTGGCGCTTGAAGCCCAGCGCGATGTCCACGAAGGGCACGAGACCCAGGTCCTCGCTGGTGGCGGGCTGGACCTCCACCCGGACCCTGTCGAAGCCGGTCCGCCGCACCAGCTCCGGGAGGCGACGTCCGATGTTGCGGTCACCGCCCAGCACCGCCTGGCTGGCCACGGCGGCGTCCAGGAGGCGGTCGAGGCCCTCGGGTGCCGGGTGGAGCACGAAGCCGCCGTCGTCGGTGTCGACCACCAGCAGCCGCCCCCCGGGGCCCAGCACGCGGCGGGTCTCGCTGAGGATCGCGGCGGGGTCGGGCACGTGCTGGAGCACGAAGCGCAGGACCACGACGTCGAAGGACCCGTCGGGAAACGGCAGGTCGGTCCCCGAAGCGCAGACGACCCCGGCGTCCAGGCCGGCTTCACGGAAGCGCTCGTCGGCCTGGCGGGCGAATTCCGGGTCGATGTCCACGCCGACGAGCTGGCCACAGCGCCGGCCGAGAGCGACGGAGAGGAAGCCGGGGCCGCAGCCCAGGTCCAGCACCCGGTCGATGGGCGACAGGTGCAGCCGGTCCAGGTGGGGGCGCTCCAGCGCGGCCGCGGCCACGACCTGGGTCGACAGGCGGCGTTCCTCGGCGGCCCGGTCCATGGTGTCCAGGTCGTAGCTGCGGCGCCTCTCCGCCGCGCCGGGCGCGGTGGGACTGCCGTCCTCGAGGGACCCGGACATCCTGCCTCCTGGAGGGGTCCCCCGGTGGATCGGTCGCCTGGCGCTCCAGCGTGAGGGCGCGGGTCCGTCAGGCGAGGCGCAGCTCGAAGAGCTCGGCTCCCGCGAGGAGCCGGTCGCCGGGGGCGAGGGCGAAGGCCTCCCCGTCCTCGGGAGCCGTCTGGAACCCGGCGCCGCCGCGGGAGACGAAGAACGGCTCGAAGCTGCCGTCGGCCTTGCGGTAGGTCCCGAGGTAGTCGTCGACGGTCAGGGCCTGGCCCGTCCAGGTCAGCACAGCGCGGATGGCCGCGAGCTGGAGGGTGCGGGCGACCGAGCGGGGCAGCCCCTTCACGAAGAGCGCGGCGGCCAGCGGGTCTTCGAGGTCCAGGGCGAGCAGCCGGGCCCGCGGATCGGGCAGGCCCCGCAGGGTCCGGATCGACATCACCACGGCGAAGTCCTCCTCGCCGTCGATGTCACGCCTGAGCACCTCGAGGGTCGCCTCGTCGGGGGCGGAGCTCTCGGCGACCTCGTCTCCACCGACCAGCAGACGGGCGTCGCTGGGCATCAGCAGCCGGACCTGGCCTCGGCGGCCGCGGATCTTCAGGGAGAAGTAGTCCCGCTTGACGAAGACCTGGTCGGCCTCCGAGCGAGCCTCGGGCACCGCGACCGTGGCGCCCTGGTGGTTGGAGACGGTCACGGTGCCGGAGACCATCCAGCCGAGCTGGACGAGGCGGGCGGGACGGGCCAGCTCCATCTGCCACGCGGCTTCGTCGACATAGACCACCGGTGTACGCGTGGAGCTGCGCACGGGGGGCTCGGCGGAGCGCTCGGCGCTCGGCGGGTCAGGGGCCTCGGCGCCGAGGATGGAGTCGAAGCGCTCGACTGTGAGCCTGGGCGGCGGCGGTGCCGGGCCGGGCTCGCCGAGGCCGTGGGCGGCGGGCAGGTCGCCGGGGGTGGCGAGGGGAGCTGCGATCGGGGCGGTCGGAGAGGAAGCGGGTGTGGGCGGCGGCGGCTTCGGGACGGGTGCGGCCTTGGAGGTCGGCTCCTCCTCGAAGACCGCCAGGGGTGCGGGCTCACCGGGGGCTGGGGTGGGGTGGCGCACACCGGGGTCCGAGGGGGGCTGATCGAGCCGTCCCGTCCGGGGTCGAGGGGGGCGGTCCTCCGCGAGGTTGATCCGCTTCGCCGAAGTCGTGTCCTCGTCGGCCGCCAGCGCGAGGTCGGTCGGTGTGAGCTGCAGCGGCCGGCTGGGGACCTCCTCCTGGGAGAACTGCACCTCGAAGAGGCAGTTGCCGACCAGGATCTCGTCGCCGGGGCGGAGGTCTTTCTCGCGGATGCCGCCGTCCCCCTTGGCGGGGTGCAGGGCGGAGATGCGCTTGCCGCGCCGGACGTAGGCGTAGCAGTGCCGCGCGAGACAGCGCAGCTTGGGCGCCGTGGACAGGTCCAGCTCCGCGTGCTCGGAGGCCACCATGATCGAGTCGGTGTAGAAGCGGTCCTTCGGGATCTCACCGCTGCGCGACCGCACGGTGGTGCCGTCTCCCGCTGACGGGAGCCACTGGATGTTGTCGTTGACGGCTTCGTCGGGCAGGCTGACCCGGCAGCGCCGGTCCCGGCCGATCCGGTAGGTCCCCCCGAAGAGCAGGTGGGTGCTGGTGGCCGGCCGCAGGATCTCACCGAGGTAGGGCCAGCCATCGGCCTTGGCGCGGGACAGGTCCCGGTAGACCAGCTCCTGGTCGCCGACCTTGAGGTGGGCGGACCCGGACAGGGGCAGCGCCTGGCCCAGGGGCGGGACCTCCCCGTCGAGCTCGACCCCGTCGTCCTCGACCATCAGGAACACCTGGTTCCTCCGGACCTGGAACGAGGCGGCCACCTCGGTCATCGAGGTCCCGATCTCCCCACGGGGTCCGACGTAGACGTCGTAGCCCTCCATGAAGCGGGAGAAGTGCACCCTCTGGAGCAGCGCTCCCCGCTCGCGGAGGCTCAGCAGGCGCTCGTTGCTCACGACCTCGGGCACGATCGTGTGGTGTCCGGCCATCGCCTCGAGGCTGGGGGCCTTGGCGCCGACGATGCCCGGTTCGGTCGCGGGCCGCTGGGGCGTGGCCTGGGTGACCTTGGCGGGGGCTGGCTGGGCGGCCGCCTCGGGCAGACGCGGCCGCGCCTGGGTGGTGGACTGGGCCATCGCGGTCTCCAGGACCGCCAGCACCATGTAGGCCACCACGGACCCGTCCCGCGTGGAGAGGGTGAGCACGGCGGGGCGCCCGGGCTGCTCGTCGCAGGTGACCTCGTAGTCCGAGGACAGGTCCGGGTTGATCACGTGGACGAAGGAGCCGTCCTGGTACTGCTGCAGGCGGTACAGAGCCGGTTGCTGGAGCGCCGGGTGGCTGAAGTTGTCCAGCCAGTGGTTGCCGAGGGTGAACAGGAGCTGGTCGCTGTAGAGGGTCCCGACTTCGCGGTAGCCGCTCCAGATCCCGGGCAGGTTCAGGTAGACCGAGATCACGGGCCGGCTGCGTGGCAGCGGCTCGGTGTAGAGGTTCGGCAGCAGGGCGCTGACGAACTCGTCCTCGATGAGCCCCAGCGAGGCGCCGCCCATCTCCGAGCCGCCGTCGACGACGAAGCGGAACCGCACGGAGCGATCGGCGAAGGGGAGCTCGAGGTGCTCCTTGTGGCAGAAGGCGCTGAAGCGCTCGGTGAGGACCCGGGAGGCTTCGTCCTCCCAGGGCTCGTTGACCCGGTTGAAGCCGCGAGCGTGGTCGCTCTTGTTGAGCACGATGAGCAGGTCGGTGAAGCCCGCCACGCCGTCGCCGCGCTCGGCCAGCAGGTGGGCGCGCAGTCCGCAGCGACGGCGGTTGTGCGAGCGGGCGGTCCAGAGCTGGGAGGCATCGGCGATGAAGTCGCCGTCGATCCGGCTCAGGCGCATGCGGTGGTGGTAGTAGGACTCCGGCCCGCCGGTGCCACTCAGCTCGTCGACGGATCCCGAGAGCCCACGGGTCGATGCGGGGGAGATGAGGCGGGAGAGCCAGTCTGTGATCTGCATGCCATTCCTGCTGACGCGACGACCCGAGAACCCTATCCCCTCGGTGGGCGATAAGCGCTGTAGACTCCCCGGCCCTGGAGGTGTCGACATGGCGACGGTGCGACCACTCACTGGACTGCGCGCACGCGAGGACCTGGCCCAGCAGGTGCTGGCCCCCCCCTACGACGTGGTCTCCGAGGACGAGGCCCGGGCGCTGGTGGCCGACAACCCGGTGTCCTTCCTGCGGGTGACCCGTCCCGAGGTGGACCTGCCGGTGGGATCCGACGCCCACGGGGCGGAGGCCTATGCCCAGGCGGCCGCGACCCTGCGCCGCTACGAGGCCGAGGGGATCCTGGTCCGGGACAGCGCTCCGGCCTTCTACCTCTACGCCCAGCAGATGGGCGAGCACCGCCAGGCGGGCCTGATGGCGCTGTGCTCCTGTGACGAGTATGACGCCGGCACCGTCCGCAGGCACGAGTTCACCCGGCCCGACAAGGAACAGGACCGGACCGACCACATCCTCACCCTGGGCGCACAGACGGGCCTGGTCTTCCTGGCCCACCGCCAGACCGAGACCCTGGCGGCGCTCTACCGGGATGCTGCCGCCTGCTCCCCCCTGTTCACCGTCACCACCCCCGATGGCGTGGTCCACAGCCTGACGCGCATCGACGATCCGGCCGCGGTGATCGCCTGGCAGGCGGCCTTCGAGGCCGCCGGCGTGCTCTACATCGCCGACGGACACCATCGCTCCGCGGCGGCCTCCAGGGCCTCGGCGGCCCACGGTGGCGAGGGCTCCTGGGCCTGGTTCCTCTGCGGCATCTTCCCCGACGATCGGCTCCAGGTCCTGCCCTACAACCGGCTCGTCGCCGACCTCGCCGACCACACGACGGCTTCGCTGCGCCAGGCGCTGGAGGCGAAGTTCGAGGTCACGTCCGGGGTCGGTCCGGCGCCCGATCGGCGGGGCTGCGTGCACGCCTGGTTCGACGGTGCCTGGCACCGCCTCCGCCCCCGCCCCGGCGTGGTCGACGCCGCCGACCCGGTCGCCTCCCTCGACGTGGCCGTGCTCCAGGACCACGTGCTCTCGCCGCTGCTGGGCATCGAGGATCCGCGCCGCGACACGCGGATCCAGTTCGTCGGCGGGATCCGCGGCACGGACGTGCTGGAGCGGGCGGTCGACAGCGGCGAGGCCGCCATCGCCTTCAGTCTGCATCCCACCGGCCTCGACCAGCTCTTCCGGGTCGCCGACGTCGGCGAAGTCATGCCCCCCAAGAGCACCTGGTTCGAGCCCAAGCTGGCGGGCGGGGTGCTGGTGCACCGGCTGGACTGACCGTCAGAGCGTCGGCGCCAGCTCCAGGGCGAGCACGCGTCCCTCGATCGCCGCGCGGTGGGCCGCGGCGACGAGGTGGGAGGCGAGCAGGTAGAGGCGCTCGATCTCGCCGTCGCGTTCGACGTCGGCGGTCCAGATCAGCAGCTCCTCGGCGGGCTCGGCGGCAGGCTCCGGGGCGAGCGGCGGGGGGGGGGGGGGCCCCCCCCCCCCCCCCCCCGGCCGCGCGCCCCCCCCCCCCGCCCCCCACCGCCGGCCCCCCCCCCCCCGGAAGGC
>CAZCVP010000020.1:0-15590 GCA_964501915.1 uncultured Enterobacterales bacterium | reverse complement strand
GGCGGGGGGGGGGGGGGGGGGGCCGGCGGGGGGGGGGGGGGGGGGGGGGGGGGGCCCCCCCCCCCCACGGCGGCGGCAGGCGCTCGGGGCACCAGCTCCACGATCGGCGGAGCCGCCTCCGGCGTCATGCGCCTGTCGAAGACGATGCGCACGGGCGGGGGCTTGGCCTTGGCCTTGCGGCGCACCCGGGGCTTCGGCTCTTCGGCCACAGGGGCTTCGACCTCGCCCGGTCGGGTGTCGGGCTTGACGATGCGGCACCGTGGGCGGCGCTTGGGGATCGGCTGGGACGCCGCGGGCACCGACTTCGTGTCGGTGTGGGGGAGGGACGTGCCGGTCGGGATGGAGGCCAGCGGGGCCGGTACGCCGGTGGTCACCACGCGCTCCCGACGACCCTTGTGCACCACGACGACCTCGGATGCGGGCGTGAAGCGACGCTTCTTCTTGCCCCGTGGTGGGAGGTCCGGCTCGGCGCTCGGCTCGGCGCTCGGCTCGGCGATGGCCTCGGTCGCCACCGCCGGCTCCACGGGAGCAGGCTCGCCGCCGATCGGGGCGATCCTGCGCCGACGCCGGGCGCCTGCGATCGCCTCCACCGTCACGCCCAGCTCCTCGGCCAGCGCCTCGTCGGGGACCTGGCTGAGCTGGGCCGTGTTCTCCCGGATCGCCTCCGGCTCGTCGCTCAGCCCGGAGCGATGGGCGGCCCGCCGGAGCCGGCGGGTGTTGGTGCTGTAGCGGCGGGCCATCTCCCGCAGGGACAGCTTTCCGTAGTTCTCGACGAAGTCGGGCCACCAGGGCTCGAGCTCCGCAGAGGTCTCGCGGGGGGTCCTTGGATCGTCGGCCATGCCCTGTCTCCGTTCAGGCGGAGGTAACCGAACGGGACGGCGGAGTCCCCTGTTCCCTGCGGGCCGAGTCGCTCCCGCAGGGGCTGGGATCAGCCGTGTCGGCGCTCGAAGTCCGCCAGGAAGTCCACCAGGGCGTCCACGCTCGCCTCGGGGCAGGCGTTGTAGATCGAGGCCCTCAGCCCACCGACGGAGCGGTGGCCCTTGATGCCGCTGATGTCCGCAGCCAGGGCCTCGGCGACCACCACGCCGTCCAGGCTCGGGTCGGCCAGCCGCCAGGTGACGTTCATGTCGCTGCGGCTGTCACCGGCGGCGTGGGGCTGCCAGAAGTCGCTCCCGTCGAGCAGGTCGTAGAGCTTGCGGGCCTTGCGTCGGTTCGTGGCGGCCAGGTTGGCGACCCCCTGGTCCTCCACCCAGGCCAGCACCCGCTCGAGCACGAAGATGCCCAGGGTGTTCGGCGTGTTGAAGAGGCTGCCCTTGGACAGGTGGACGCCGTAGGAGAGCATGTCGGGCAGCGGACCGGCGGCGGCGGCCCGCTCGCGAGCCCAGGGGCTCAGCGCCACCACCGTCACCCCGGAGGGCCCGAGGTTCTTCTGGGCACCGGCGAAGATCACGTCGTGGGCGGCGGCGTCGACGGGGCGA
Source organism: uncultured Enterobacterales bacterium (assembly GCA_964501915.1). GTDB lineage: Bacteria > Myxococcota_A > UBA796 > UBA796 > CAJQPC01 > CAYFPX01. The sequence continues at coordinate 14,112 of CAZCVP010000020.1, read as the reverse complement.
CTCGCGATGTCCGAGGACATGTCGCACAGCAGGTGGCCGTCGGGGATCGGTGGCGCCTTGTACTGGGTGCCATAGATCGTGTTGTTGGAGCAGTACCAGGTGTAGACCGCCTGCGGGTCGCGCTCCCAGGTCCCGTGGGCGGGGAGCTGGCGGTAGGTGTCGGCCTTGCCGCTGTAGGCGGTGTTCACGGTGCCGTAGAACCCGGCCTGCTTGATGGCCTTGGACGTCCAGGAGCCCGTGTCGAGGTAGTCGGCGCTGCCCCCCTGGAGCAGGTTCAGCGGCAGCATGGCGAACTGCAGCGAGGCGCCGCCCTGGAGGAAGAGGATCTCGCGATCGGCCGGCAGGTCCAGGACGCGGCGGAGGCGCTGCATCGCGGTGGAGCAGATCTCGTCGAAGGTCTTGGAGCGGTGGGAGATCTCCATCAGGCCGATGCCGCTCCCGTGCAGGTCCGGGAGCTGGGCAGCCAGCTCCTCCACCACGGAGAGGGGCAACACGGCGGGACCGGCGGAGAAGTTGTGCTTGCGGGTCATGGGGCCTCCAGGCGCACGAGCTTGACGTCGAAGATGTTGGAGCGGTCGCCCAGCAGCCGCAGGATCGCCGTCGGCGGCTCGCCGACCACCTGGATCCGGGCACAGGCGGCCCGGGGCAGGTCCGGATCCCCGGTCCGGCGGAAGATGATGTTCTCCATCTGCTCGACGTTGATCGAGGCCTCCCGGAGCAGGTCGAGCACGCCGGCGAGCACGCCGACCTCGTCGCGGTGGCGCACGACCAGCAGGTGCGTCGCCGGAGTGCGCTCGGCCAGGTTCACGCAGTTCTGCACCACCCCGGTCGTGGCGTAGGTGAGGATGATCTCCAGGGCGGTGTCGGCCACGGCCTGCTGGGCCTGGTCCGTCGAGGCCCCGATGTGGTGGGTGCCGTAGACCCCGGGGAGGTCCGCCAGCGCTGAGCGCCAGGGGCCGTCGGCACCGGGCTCACCGACGAAGACGTCCAGGCCGGCCTTGACGCCCTTGTCCTGGACGGCCCCGGCGAGCGCCGCCTCGTCGACGATGTCCCCGCGGGAGGTGTTGACGAAGATGGCGCCGGGCTTCAGGGCTTCGAAGAAGGCGGCGTCGACGATGCCGCGGGTCTCGGCGTTCAGCGCCAGGTGGACGGACACGGCGTCGGCCTGCCGGGCCAGGTCCGTGGCGTCGCTCAGCAGGGTGACGCCGAGCGCATCGGCCCGCTCCTGGGGGAGGAACTTGTCCCAGGCGATGACCTCCATGCCGAAGGCCTGGCCCAGCCGCACCACCTCGCTGCCGATGGTGCCGACGCCCATCACGCCGAGCGTGCGACCGTGCAGCCCGGGGGCCTTGGCGTAGACCTTCTTCTTCCAGCTCCCGGCCCGCCAGTCGGCGACGCCGTCGGCCACGCGGCGGTCGGCGTTGAGGATGTGGGCCATGGCGAGCTCGGCCACGGCGGTGGCGTTGCGGCCGGGGCAGTTGGCGACGTAGACCCCGCGGGAGGACGCCATCGACAGGTCGATGGTGTTCACGCCGGCTCCGGCACGGACCACCAGCGACAGCCGGCCCGCGGCCCGGAGGTCGGCCGCGGTGACCCGGGTGCTGCGGACCACGAGCACGTCGGGGTCGATGCGCGCCAGGGCGACGGTCAGGGTGTCTCCCCCGAGGGCGGGATCGACCTCCACCTCGCAGCCCACTTCGCGCAGGGCGACCGGGGCGGCTTCGGGGAGCTTGTCGGCGATCAGGACGCGGAGCATGGGCACCTCCCGGAGTGCCCTCGGCTAACGCGCGCGTCGCCTCCGGGAGACCAGGGCCAGCAGCCCGAGCCACAGACCTGTGATCGGGGTCGGTCCGGTGCTGCATCGACCGCTGCTGGAGCACTCCTGGCGCGGATCCCCCAGGACCTCCGGGTCCCGGTCGTCGCAGTCCCCGTCGTACTCGGAGAAGCCGTCGCGGTCGTTGTCCACGTCGGGCCAGTTGCCCCACGCTCCTCCGTAGGCGCCGATGTCGTTGGGGCTGCCGTCGTCGTCGGGGTCCCAGTCGATGCCGGCGTCGATGGCGGCGCTGGTGTGGGCCAGGCGCAGGTCGGAGCCGCCCAGCCACTGGGCGTCCCGGGGGTCCAGCAGGAACTGGGGCTCGTCCCAGATCAGGTCGATCGGGTGGGTCGAGAGGGGGAAGGCGGCCTCGCCCGCCGGTGCGAGGCTGCTCTGGATCGAGAGCTGGGCGTCGCAGGAGGCCGAGGGACAGCTCACCGTGTCCCGCCAATACAGGCTCGAGGTCCGCCAGTCCAGGATCGAGGACTCGATCCGGACCGTGCCCTCGTCGAGGTCGAAGGCCGCCCCGGCCGAGTCCTCCGGGTAGCCCAGGACGGCGTTGCGCAGCGACAGGGTGCCCGAGACCTGGTCGAGCACGTGCAGGCCACCGAGGGCGACGACGCTCTGGCCCTCGATGGCGCCGTCGACGAGGCGGAAGGCGCTGTCGCCGCCCAGCAGGCGGACCCGGCGCAGGGAGACCTGGCTGCCGTCCCAGACCTCGAGGCCGGCGTGGTCCTCCTCGATGGCGATCGTGACCTCCTGGAGGGTCAGGTGGGCCCCGTCCATGACCCGGACCGCCGGGCGGCCCTGGGTCCCGTCGATGGTGACGTCCAGCGCCCCCGTCAGCGACCGGATCGTGAGGTCCTTGTCGACCTCGATCGAGCCCTTGTAGTCGTCTTCCTCCAGCACCAGCACCGCGCCGGCCGTCGAGATGTCGATGAAGTCCTGGAGGTCGGCGTCCTCCGGCACCAGCACCTCGTCGTGGGTGTGGACCCGGACCATCGCGGTGTCGCTGTAGTCCCCGGCCGTGACGACCACCGTGAGCCACCAGGTCCCCAGGACGTCGGCGGTGAACCAGGCCTCGGCGCCGTCGTCGCCCAGGGTGGTCTGGGACTCCTGGGGAGCGATCAGGCTCCAGGTGAAGTCCAGGTCCTGGCCGCCGGCCGCCGACGAGGCGATGGCGGTGGCCGACACCCGCTGCCCCTGCAGCGGCGTGTGGCGGTCCACGTGGAGCCGGGCCGTGACCGGGACCTGACCGGTCACCCGGGGCTCGGGATCGACCCCGTCCATGAGCCCGTCGTCGTCGGTGTCGGGGTCGTGGGGGTCGGTGCCGGCGGTGAACTCGGCGAGGTTGTCGAGCAGGTCCTCGTCGGGGTCGTCCGCCGGATCCGACACCCCGTGCAGCGCCTCCCAGGCGTCGTTGAGGCCGTCGCTGTCGCCGTCGGTCGGCCAGGCCAGCGGTCCCCCCGTGTGGCCCACGTCCTCGCGGCTCCCGTCGACATCGGACACGTCGGCGGCGCCGGCGTCCCAGAGGTCGCTGCCCGGCCAGGGCTCGAGGATCGCCGCGTCCGGGTCGTCGTCCTCCAGGATCCAGGCGTCGGTGCCCAGCCCCCAGGCCGTGATGCCCTGCACGGAGCCGGCGTGGACCTGGCCGGAGCTGTCGGCCACCGCGCCGAGGTGGCCGGCGAAGACGCTCGAGAACAGGGCCTGACCGTCGACGTAGGCGTCGCCGTCGACCGTGAGGTTGCGCCCGTCGACCTCGTGCAGCTCGGCCCACGGACCGTCGAGGAGCACGGCCCGGTGGGTCCCGCCGTGGGCGACCCAGGGCCCTCCGTGGGCCCGCACCGCCGTCACGTCGCCGCCCGCCGTGTAGAGGGCTCCTTCGACCTGGACCCGGGTGAGCGAGCCCTCGCCGAGCCACACGTCGTCGTCGAGGCGGGTCTCCGGGCCCACGCCCTCCAGCGCCGTCCAGCGGTCCCGGAGGTCGATCGGGCCCGTGTGCACCCCAGCGGGCAGCAGGACGCGGTGGTGGTCCTCGGCCAGGTCCAGGGCGGTCGCCAGGTCCGGGGCGTCGTCGGGGACCCGGAGGTCCTCGGTCACCAGCATCATCGCCTCGCCCTGCAGGTGGCCTCCGCCGCAGGTGAGGGTCCAGGGCAAGGCCCAGTGACCGGCGATGGACGCGGGCTCCGTGCGGGGCCGAGCCGTCTCGCCGTCGTCCCAGGCGAAGGCACAGGTGTCGCCGTCCGGGTCGCTCGTCCAGGAGACGTCGAGCACGGCGTCGTCGCCGGGATCGACCCGCGCGTGGGTCACGGTGGCGGTCGGCAGGTGATCGGCCGGGTCGGCCGGGTCGTCACCCGTCAGGAGCTCCAGGATGTCCGGCAGGCCGTCGCCGTCGGAGTCCACCTCGTCGTCTTCGGTGCCCAGGACCCACTCGGTCGAAGCCGCGATGCCGTCCTGGTCGAGGTCGGCGTCGGGATCGGCCAGGTCCAGCGTCGAGTCCAGGGCCAGGCGCCCGGCCCAGGCCCCGAGGTCGGGCCTCACGCCGGCCTCGGTGGCCTCGCGGATGTCGCCGGCGCGCTTGGCCACGGAGTCGAGGTGGAGGGTGCCGTCCTCCCCTGGAGTGGTGTCATCGACGATCCAGGGCAGGACCGCGTAGCAGTTGTTCGCGGGAGCGCCTCCGAGGTAGGAGCCGGTGACCGTCGCCGAGCTGTTGCAGGTCAGCCCGCTCCCGTCCCTGGCCCAGGAGTAGGTCTGCTCGAGGTGCGCCGGTTCTTCGTAGAGCACCAGCCCAGCGGTGGCGGCCGGGTCCGTCGCCAGCGCCGTCACGTGGCGCAGCGTGGTGCGGCTCCCCGAGTACTGGAGGTAGCCCGCGGAGTACTGGCTGGTGAGCAGCGCGCCTTCGAGGCTGACCACCGTGTCGAGGGCGTAGGCCCCGTAGTACCGCGCTGCGAGGCGGCTGCGACCGAGCCGAACGACGCCGCCACCGGCCCAGAGGGCATCCTCCCCGGCCTCTACGTCGAGACCCCAGCCGCTCACGGCGCCGGCCTCGACCCGGATCCCGTCGACCTCGGTCGCGATGCGCACGTCGCGCACGTCGACCCAGCCGCCCTGGACGACCAGGCGCGCTTCGGGTGGGGCCTCGCCGTCGCCGGCGGCGGCCTCCAGCGACAGCTCGACGAGGCGCACGTTGGCGGTGCCCCCCACGGTGATCCGGCCGTTGAGCCGCGTGGCCTCGGTCCCCTGTCCCTGGAAGGTCACGTCGACTTCGAGCTCCAGGTCCCCCGGCCAGTCCCCTTCGCCCAGCTCCACGACCATCCCGTCCACGAGCAGCGGGAGCAGCTCGTCCAGGGTGGCGAAGTCGTCGGGCAGGGCGACGTCTTCGTCCTCGTGGACGTAGAAGCGGACATCGGCGCGATCCGTCCAGGTCCCGTCGTCGACCGTCACCGCCACCGTCCACCAGCCGGCCGCGTCGGGCAGGATGAAGGCCGTGCTGCCGCTCAGATCCCGACCATCCAGCGAGCTGCCGTCCGGCTTCTCGGGGATCGACCAGATGTAGCCGAGGGGCTGGCCGGCCGGGTCACTGGAGCCCGAGGCGTCGAGGACCAGGCGCTGGTCGATGAAGCCGCCCAGCGAGCCGACCTGGAGGTCTGCGGTGGGGCGCTGGTCGGTCCCGTCCAGGGGGTCGAGCGAGAGCTCCAGCTCCGCCAGGTCGGCCACGCCGTCGCTGTCGGAGTCCGGGTCGTTGGGGTCGGTCCCGAAGAGCCACTCGCCGAGGGCGTCGAGACCGTCACCGTCGAAGTCGTCCGTGCTGTCGGCGAGGGTGGGATCGAGGCCGTGCAGGCTCTCCCAGTCCTCGGGCAGGCCGTCCTCGTCGTCGTCCACCCGGTTGGCCACCTCTCCCCCGGTGTGGCCGAGGTCGCAGGGGGAGCCGTCGGGCTCCTCGCAGGCGGCGTCGGAGGCGTCGAGAGCGGCGCTGTCGGGCCCCAGCGAGAGGTCGTCGTTGGAGGCGTCCCCGTCATCGCTGTAGTCCACGAAGTCCGGGTCGAAGTCCACGAGCAGGTGGTCGGTCGTGTAGCAGGTCCCGAAGGGGGTGGAGCCGTAGGCGGCCAGCAGCCCGTAGGAGGCGGTCCCGACCCCCGTCGAGGAGCCGCAGTAGAGGCCATAGGTGGTGTCGTAGGCGACGAAGCGCGTCAGCGTGAGCGAGGAGGAGGACATCACGCAGGCCGGGTAGTTGCTGTCCACGATCGTGACCTGGTCCAGGTCCAGGTGGCCGGGATTCGCCCTCAGGCCGCAGCTCGTGGCGCCCTGGACCAGCAGGCTGCTGCCCGTGATCTGTGCCGAGCCCGCCGCGTAGACGCCCTGGCTGGGATCGGTGATGCGGATGTCCTCGAGGTGGACGCCTCTGTCCGCGGCTCCGACCCAGATGCCGCCGTTGGCGAGATCCAGGCCGATCAGGGTGACCCGGACGTCGCCGTCGATCTGGACGCCGTAGCCGGACACGTCGATCGTCGGCCGGCCGAGGCCGAGGATCGGGCCGGACCACGACTCGATCGTGACCATGCCGTAGGTGCCGGGCTGGACCACGATGTGATCGCCCGGGGCGGCGCTGTCGATCGCGTCCTGGATGTCGGTGAAGTCCCCCGCTCCGGCGCTGTCCACGGTGACCCGGGCGGCGACGACGGTGCCTCCCAGGGCGGATGCGAGCCACAGGGTCATGCGGGGAGTCTATGCGAGCTGGACCGGGGCCTGTGTTTGTCTACAGGCCCCTCCCGGCCGATCCGATGAAGGTCTCGAGGGTGTTCCATGGCTCGAATCCTGGTCGTCGATGACGAGAGTCTCGTGCGTCGCGCGATGACGCGGATCCTGACGACCGAGGGGTACTCGGTCGTCACTGCCGGCGACGGCGAAGAGGCGCTCCGCTACGCCGGTGACACGGTCTTCGACCTCGCCATCGTGGACTACGACATGCCGGGCCGGGACGGCCTCTGGGTGCTCTCGGCGCTTCGTGAGCTGATGCCCGGCTGCATCCGTGTGCTGATGACCGGCCGGACCGACTTCCCGATCGTGGTCGAGGCCGTGAACCGGGGCGAGGTCCTGCGGGTGATCCAGAAGCCCTTCGAGCCGACCCGCATCCGGGCGCTCGTGGGGGAGGCCTTCGGGGCCATCGAGCGCATGCAGGCGGTGCGGGAGGCCCAGCAGCGGGCCGTGGCCGCCTCGGAGCGGTCGATGATGGAGCGAGGGCTCGCCAGCGACCACTTCCAGCTCGCCGTGCAGCCCATCGTGCGGGCCGGATCGGGCTCGGTCTACGGCTTCGAGTCGCTGCTGCGCTCCACCCACGCCGTGCTCGACGGGCCCCTGCCGATCCTCAAGGTCGCGGAGGAGTCGGGCCTGCTCGACGAGCTCGGAAACCTGGTGGCGCGGCGGGCCGCGGACATCCTGACGGTCATCCCCCACCACACCGTGCTCTTCGTCAACCTCCACCCTGCGCAGCTCGCCGACCGGAGGCTGTTGAGCCACACCCTCAGTCCGCTCGTGCCCTACGCGCGGCGCTGCGCCATCGAGATCACCGAGCGCTCCAGGCTCAAGGACATCCACCAGTGGGAGCACGCCGTCGACGCCCTCCAGGAGGCCGGCTTCCCCATCGCGGTCGATGACCTGGGCGCCGGCTACAACGCGCTCTCGATCCTCGCGGACCTGCAGCCCCGCTACATCAAGATCGACATGTCGATCACGCGCAACGTCGACGCCGAGCCCCGCAAGCAGCGCCTCGTGGACCTGCTCTGCAAGTTCGGGGAGGCCACGGGGGCCTCGGTCATCGCCGAGGGTGTGGAGACGGCCGGCGAAGCCGAGACCCTCGTCGAGGTGGGGGCCCACCTGCTCCAGGGCTACTACTTCGGGCGTCCCAGCCTCGACATCGCCTCTGCCCTGCGGGCCGCGGGCTGACGCTCCTGCGGTGCCGCCTCGCCGGGCGGGATATCCACCGCCGATGTCTCGCCCCGAGGTCATTCGCGGCTCCCAGGCCTGGCCTGGACCGGCGCCCGTGCTCACCATCGGCAACTTCGACGGGGTGCACCGGGGGCACCGCAAGCTCCTGGAGCGCCTGGTCGAGCGGGCTCGAGAGCGGGAGGCCCCGGCGACGGTCTACACCTTCGACCCGCCTCCCCGGGTCGTGCTCGAGCCGGGGAGGCACCCCCCTCGGATCCTGTCGCTCTCCGACAAGGTGGACCTGCTCGGTCGGCAGGGCGTCGAGCGCGTGGTGGTGGAGACCTTCGACCGGCGCTTCGCCCGGCACCCTGCGAGCTGGTTCATCGACGAGGTGCTGGCGCGGCGGCTCGCTCCCCTGGAGCTGATCGTCGGCCACGACTTCCGCTTCGGACGGGGCCGGGCGGGCAACGCCGAGCTGGTGAAGGCCCGCGCTCCAGAGCTGCCCTTCGAGCAGCTCGAAGCCTGTCGCGAAGGGGAGGTGGTCATCTCGTCGTCGCGGATCCGCGAGGCGGTGGCGACCGGCGAGGTCGCGCTGGCCGCCAGCATGATGGGGCGCTGCCACCGGGTCCGCGGCCTCGTCGTGCGGGGCGACGGGCGCGGCCGGACCCTGGGGGTGCCCACCGCCAACGTCGACCCGGTCACGGAGCTGCTGCCCGCCCGCGGCGTCTACGCGGTGCGGCTGACGGAGGGGGACGAGCCGGCGCGGGCCGGTGTCGCCAACCTCGGGCTGCGCCCGACCTTCGACGGACGCCGCTTCACGGTGGAGGTCCACCTCTTCGACTTCGTCGGCGATCTCTACGATCGACAGGTCTCTCTCGACTTCGTGGAGCGGATCCGTGGGGAGCGCCGCTTCGCGGGCGTCGACAGCCTGGTCGCCCAGATCCACGACGACATCCGGGCCGCCCGGGACATCCACGGCGGATGACCCCGCCGCTCTCCCGGACAGGCCAGATCAGTGGTCACACCAGGGTCTTCGGACTCATCGGGCACCCGGTGCGCCACAGCCTCTCGCCGAGGATGCACACGGCGCTGTTCTCCCGTCTCGGGCTCGACGCCGTGTACCTGGCCTTCGACGTGCACCCGGACCGCGCCGACCGGGTGGCCGACGCCATCCGGACCCTCGACCTCTGCGGGGTGAACCTCACGGTGCCATTCAAGGAGCGGGTCACGCCCTCCCTGGACCACGCCACCCAGGCCGTCCGGGAGGCGGGCTCCTCCAACGTCGTCACCAACGTGGACGGGGAGCTCACCGGCTACAACACCGACGGCGAGGGCCTCGTGCGGGCGGTGGAGGAGGAGCACGGCTGGAAGCCGCTTGGTCGGCGCTGTCTCGTGCTCGGGGCCGGCGGAGCGGGCCGCGCCGTCGCCGCCTCGCTGGCGGCGGCGGGCGCCGCGCGGGTCTGCCTGCTCAACCGCACGGTCGGTCGGGCGGAGCGCGCCGCCGCCCCCCTCGCGGGCTTCGGCCACCCCGCCGAGCTGGTCGGCCGGGCGCTGCATCCCGACGTGGTGGGGGAGGAGGCACCGACAGCGGACCTCGTGGTGAACTGCCTCGGGGCCGGGGCCGAGGGCCTGGTGGAGACCTTCGATGTCCTGTCCCTGCCGGACCGAGCGGTCTGGGTGGACACCAACTACTGGATGCGCGTCCCCCCTGCCCTGGAGGCCTGTCGCCGTCGCGGCCTGCGCACCTCCACCGGGCTGGGCATGCTGATCCACCAGGGTGCGCTGACCTTCGAGCTCTTCACCGGGCACCCGATCGAGGCCCGCGAGCTTCGCACCATCCTCGGCGATGGCCGACTGGGGTAGGATCCCCCGTCGTGCCGGTGCCCCTGCTCTCGCTGCTGATCCTGCTGATGCTGGGGCTCTGCGTCTTCTTCATCGGCCTCCAGCTCTTCCCCTCGGGGGAGCGGGAAGAGGCCCGGGTGCGCCTCGGCATCTCCGGGGTCGAGTCCGACGAGATCTCGCCGCTGGTCACCGGGCTGCGCCCCATGTACCGGATGATCGTGCCCCTGGCGCGACCGCTGGAGCTGCGGGACTACCGCGAGTGGGCGGAGCGCCGCTTCGTCTCGGCCGGCATGAGCGGGGCCATGACCTCCGACGAGTTCCTGGCCTACAAGGTGCTGATGTCCGGCGCCTTCTGGATCTTCTTCGTCGGGCTCTTCTTCCGGGCGCTGATCGGCTGGGAGAACCCGATCACCGTCGACATCGCCGTGATCTGCATCGGCTTCTTCTACCCGGACCTCTGGATCGTCGGAGAGTGCCAGCGCCGCCAGCACCAGATCCGTCGCTCCCTGCCCTACGTGATGGACCTGCTCACGCTGTCGGTCGAAGCCGGCCTGGACTTCGTGGCCGGGGTCAACAAGGTCTGCGAGAAGGCTCGCAGCGGACCGCTCATCGACGAGCTGGCCTTCTTCCTCTCCGAGATCCAGATCGGTGCCTCGCGGCAGCAGGCCCTGCGGAACCTCGCCTGGCGCGTGAACATGCCCGAGATGCGGAGCTTCGCGGCCCTGCTGATCCAGGCCGACATCCTCGGCGCCTCGGTGGGGCCCGTGCTGCGAGCCCAGTCCGACCTCATCCGCACGCAGCGCTTCCAGCGCGCCGAGCGCATGGGTGCCTACGCGGCGCAGAAGATCCTGTTCCCGCTGATCCTCTGCATCATGCCGGCCGTGTTCATCATGATCTTCGGCCCCATCGCCCTCAACTTCTTCTACGGAAGCGGGGTCATCGGGCTCTGAGATGCCGCTGCTGCGCGTGAGAAACGTCACCCGGCAGACGGTGCTCGCCGAGCGGGCTCCTCACGCCCGGACCCTGTGGAGCCGGATGGTGGGGCTGCTCGCCACGCCTCGCCTCGTCGAAGGGGCCGGCCTGGTGCTGGAACCGTGCAACAGCGTCCACATGATCGGGATGCGTTACCCCCTGGACGTCGTGTTCGCCGATGAGGAGTGCAACGTGGTCGGATTGGCGGAGAACCTCCGTCCCTGGCGGATGACGCGGATGTTCCGCGGCGCCAGGTACGCGGTGGAGGTGCCAGTGGGCACCGTCGCCGCCACGGGAACCTGTGACGGGGACACCCTTGGTTTCGAGGAGGTCTCCTGATGCGCATCGTCGTGGTCCAGGGGCCGGAGTCCGCGGGGAGCTGGAGCCTCCAGCCGGGCGAGAACGGCGCCGGCCGGGAACCGGAGAACGCCATCCACCTGCCCAGTCGGCGCGTGAGCCGGCGGCACTGCGTCTTCACGCTCCAGCACGGGCGCGTCTTCGTGCGTGACCTGGGCAGCGCCAACGGTGTGGTCATCGAGGGTCGCCGGGTCCACGAGGCCGAGGTCCAGCAGGGCCAGCGCCTCCAGCTCGGGGACTTCCTGCTGACCCTGGAGGCGGCCCAGGCCAGCCAGGCCACCGGCTGGAACCAGCAGCCGGCGGCCCAGCAGCCCCCCGCCTGGGGCCAGCAGCCGGCGGCCCAGCAGCCCGCCGGCCAGCAGCCCGCCGCGCAGCAGGACGCCTGGGGCCAGCCCGCCGCGCAGCAGCAGCAGCAGCAGCAGGAGCAGGCCCCCCAGGCCGGGTGGGGCCAGCAGCAGGCCGCCCAGCAGCCCGACGCCTGGGGTCAGCAGGCCGCGCAGCCGCAGCAGGACGCCTGGGGCCAGCAACAGGGCGGGTGGGGTCAGCAGGCCGCCGGGCAGCAGGCCGCCGGGCAGCAGCCCCCCGAGCCGCAGGCCGCCCAGCCGCAGGCCCCCGAGCAGCAGGCCCAGCAGCCCAGCCCCTGGGGCCAGCAGGCCCAGCAGGGTGGCTGGGGTCAGCAGGAAGCCCCGCAGCAGCAGGGTTGGGGCGCACAGGGCGGCTACGACGAGGTCGCCCACGGCGGCGGCCCGCCCCCCGACTACGACAACCAGGGCACCGGCACGGTCACCCGGGAGGTCGACGGGGGAGCTGGTGAGGGCAAGGCTGCCAAGCTGGTCCAGCTCATCAAGCAGCTTCCCTTCCCGGCCCGTCTCGGCGTGGTGCTCTGGGCCGCGGTGATCGTGCTGCTGCTGTCTCCGATCGGAGGGTTGCTGCCCCTGGTGTCCTCCGCCAACACCAAGATCCACACCATCTCCGTGGAGCGCGGCATCGCGATCACGGAGCTGGTCGGCTACCGCAACGTCACCCACATCGTCGACCGCAAGAACGCCCTGATCGACACCCGCTTCGTCGAGGGCAAGCCGGGCGTCAAGTTCGCCATGGTCACCGATCCCCGCGGCGTGGTGCTCGCTCCGCCGGAGCGCTCGGGTCAGACCCTCGAGAAGGACTCCGCCTACGTCCAGGCGGCGCTCGAAGGGGGGGTCGGTCGGGCCATGGAGGGCGAGCTCCTCAAGATCATGGTGCCGGTCAAGGCCGTGACCCGCGAGGGCGCGCCCATCAGCACGGTCGGCTACGCCTACCTCCTCTACGACGCCAAGGACGTCGCCAGCATGGTGGGCAGTCTCACGCTCAAGGCCAGCCTGAGCGTGCTGCTGATGATCGCCATCGCCGTGGCCCTGTTCTTCGCGGTCTGGCGCCTGACGGTCGTGCCCGTCGCGCAGCTCCGCGAGGAGACCGAGCTGGCCGTGAAGGGCCACCAGTCCAAGACGGTCGCCCGGGTACCCTGGCGACAGCTCCAGGAGCTCGCGCACTCGATCAACCGCGCCATCCAGCGCATGGAGGGCCACGCCCCGGAGCAGGACCCAGCCTCGGCCGCTGCCAGTGGTCCCGACCCGCGCGTGGGGGCGATCCTGCTCGCCTCGGGCTTCCCGGTCCTGATGATCGACGAGGATCTGCGCATCAGCGAGCTCAACGCCGCCGCGGCCTACCTGCTCGGCGTGGCCGAGGACGGCGCTGTGGGGAGCAACGTCGTGGATCTGCTCCCGGACCGCGACGTCGGCAGCAAGCTGCGTCGCATGTTGGATGCGATCGGGGCCGGTCAGGGTAATGTCTTCTCAGACACGGCCGCGCTCTCTGGTCAGCAACGTCGGATCACCGTGGCGGGAGCCTCGGGCCCATCTGGCGGCGCACCACAGTACTCGGTCGTTGTCATCACCTGAGCGGACCCCGGCCTCCAGGAGCCCCCCCGTCCCCATGAACACCCCCCTCATCCAGGCCGTCGGCGGACCGCTGTCGGGGCAGTCGTTCTCGGTGGATGCCCATGGGGTCCGGATCGGGCGCGATCCGGCCAACGAGGTCTGTGTGCCGTCGCCGGACGTCTCCCGCCACCACGCGCGGGTCATCCTGCACAACGGGGCCCTCTGGGTCCAGGACGCCGGCTCACGCAACGGGGTCTACGTCAACGGCAACCGGGTCTCGGGTCACAAGCAGGTCTCTCCGGGTGACCGCATCGTGGTCGGCAATTCCGAGTTCCAGGTCGGGCTGTCGCGGGAGGAGACCGACACCTCGGTCTCGGTGGACATGGGGGCGGTGCTGCCCGCGGGAGCCAAGGACCCTGGCAAGGCCGCCAGGCCCTCGAAGAAGGCCAAGAAGCCGAAGAAGGCCAAGCCGGCCCGAGCAGCGCGGTCGTCCGGCGGAAAGAAGTGGAAGATCTGGCCCTTCGCCGTGGCGGGTGTGGTCCTGGTGCTCCTGCTGGTCCTGATCGCCCTCGTCGGCGGTGGGGGCGGTGCGCCGCCCGACCCGGGCGTTGGGGGCGCCACCGCGGCGCCGGCCCCCGGTGCCGAGGCCGCCCGCTACAGCCTCAGCGGTCTGGCCGCCGAAAACAGCGCTAGCGAGGCTCCGGCGACGGCGACCCCCAGCGAGCCCCAGGGCTTCGCCTCGATGCTCAAGGGCGCCGCGGGCTCACCCGCGGACGAGATGGAGACCTGGCCCAAGCCCCCCGAGGGGGCCACCTTCGAGGACCTGCGCTTCAAGGCGGACACCAACTTCCAGCAGGAGCGGCTGCGGGACTCGCTGAGCTACTACCAGATGGCGCTCCAGCTCAACCGCGACTGTGAGGTCTGCAAGAACCGCGTGTCGGCGCTCGACGCCCGCATCCGCGATGAGGTCAGCGCCGCCTACCGCGATGGGCTCCGCTACCTCGACGCCAACAAGTACCAGCAGGCGATCTACTCCTTCGAGCGCACGCTCCTGCTCGACCCGGACAAGACCCTGGAGGACACCCTGCGGTCTGTCGAGCAGATCGAGGAGACCCGCAAGAAGCTGCCCAGACAGTACTAGGAGGCTGAGCGGCATTGGGCCGCGGAGCGGCCCTCGCCGCTCACCCTCCCCGTCCCCGTCCCCCGCCCCCCCCCCCGGGGCGCCGACCTGCCGGGAGTAGAGGTCGGGCGATGTCGTCACGGGGGGGGGTGGCGTCGCGCGGGCCG
>CAZCVP010000019.1:55473-55741 GCA_964501915.1 uncultured Enterobacterales bacterium | reverse complement strand
CGAGGCCTGCTCGACGAGGCGATCGTGGTCCTGGCCGGCGACCACGGCGAGATGTTCGGCGAGGAGCCCGACCGCCCGATCGGGCACTCCTTCGACGTCGACCTGGCCATCACCCACGTGCCGCTCATCGTCTGGGCCGCCGGGACCGCCCGCCTGGCGCCGCGGGTCGTCGCCCCCCCCGGCCCCCCCTCCGCCCTCCGCCCCCCCCAGTGGGGCCGGCGCGGCGGCCCGCGGCCCCCGGGCCCCCGGCCGGGCCGGGGGCCGCGCC
>CAZCVP010000019.1:37640-55463 GCA_964501915.1 uncultured Enterobacterales bacterium | reverse complement strand
GTCGGGTCCCTGGGCCCCCCGGTGGGGGCCGCGGCCGGGGGCGAGGGGCCACTGGGCACCGGGCGGGACCTGGGGCCGCTGATGCGAGGCCAGCCCCGCGAGGCCGTGCCCGTCTTCCTGGAGGCCACCCGGGGCTATGGGCGCCCGATCCCCGAGGGGGGCTGGAACAACGCCACCAACGAGCGGGGGGTGGTGCTGGGCCAGGACCTGCTCATCGACTCGCCCTTCGAGCCCGGCAAGGCCCGGACCTACCGCCTGGCCCCGGGCCAGCCACGGGTCGACCTCCCCACCACGCGGCGAACCCACCTCGAGCGGCTGCTCCAGGCCTGGGAGGCCAAGGCGCCCCCCTACCGGCCTCCACCGCGCCACAGCCTGCTCCAGCCCGCCCTGGAGGCCCTCGGCTACCTCGATCCCGAAGACGGACCCCCATGAACCGGATCACCCTGCTCGACGGCCCACTCGGCACCCAGCTCGGCGCCCGGGGTGTGCCCATCCCGGCGCCCCTCTGGAGCGCCTGGGCGCTGATCCACCGGCCGGAGGAGGTCTCCCGGATCCACCGGGACTACGTGGAGGCCGGCGCCGAGGTCCACACCACCAACACCTTCCGCACCCGGCGGCGGACCCTGCCGCGGGACTGGTCCGAGCGGGCCCACCAGGCGGTCGACCTGCTGCGGGCCGAGCTGGGACCGGGCCACCGGATCGCCGGCAGCCTCGCTCCGCTGGAGGACTGCTACCGGCCGGACCTCTCCCCACCGGAGCCGCGCCCCGAACACCGGGAGCTGGCGGTCCTCCTCGCCGGGGCCGGCGTCGACCTGCTGCTGTGCGAGACCTTCCCCCACGTCGGCGAGGGCTGGATCGCCGTCGAGGAGGCCGTCGCGACCGGCGTGCCCACCTGGGCGAGCTTCACCGCGGGCCCGGAGGCCGAGCTGCTCACCCCGGACCAGGTCCGCCGCGCCGCCCTCGGGGCCATCGAGCGGGGCGCCGAGGCCGTGCTGGTCAACTGCCTTCCCGCCCGCCTCACCCTGGACTACCTGAGACCCCTGGCGGACCTCGGCGTGCCCTTCGGCGCCTACGCCAACGCCGGTCACCAGGACGACGACCTCGGCTGGCACGCCGATCCCCGGGACTCCGCCCCCCGCTACGCCGGCCTGGCAGAGTCCTGGATCGAGCTGGGCGCCACCCTCATCGGCTCCTGCTGCGGCACCGGACCGGCCCACATCGCCGAGCTGGCGCGGCGCTTCGGCTGATCAGGGCGTCCAGTCGGCGCGGCCGTTGGGGGTCTCCCAGATGCGCACCGCGACGACCTCGACGCCGTGGGGACGCAGCAGCTCTGTCGCCACCCGGCCCAGCTCCGCCGCGATGCACTCCGCCGTGGGGGCCTGGGCCATGCGGTAGATCGGTCGTCCGGCCGCGGCGTTGCTCGCCGCGATCGCCGGCAGGGCCGGATCGGGGTCGCTGTCCATGACGATGGCGGTGTGGTCCCAGTGCTGGTCGATCCAGCCACCGACCTCGGACTTGATGACGCCGAAGTCCACCACCCGGCCCCGGTCGTCCAGCTCCGGTGCCGCGCAGGTCACCTCGGCCACATAGCGGTGGCCGTGCCAGGCGGCGCACTGGCTCTCGTGGCGGGGGATGCGGTGCATCGCGTCCCACTCCAGGCGTCGGGTGCAGGTGATCACGAGGAGGGACTATCCCAGCACACCGCCCCCAGCAGACCCCTGGGATAAGCAGCGCCCATGCTGCTCTTGCTGCTGGCCTGCAACGGGGACCCCCCGGTCCCCGCTCCTGCACGCCGTCCGACGCCCCCGCCCGTGGTGCAGATCCACCGCGATCCCGGTCCCGCCGAGGGAGCCGTCCCCGACCCCCGCACGCTGATCTTCTTCGTCTACGACACCATCCGGGCCGACCGGGTCTCCGTCTGCGGGTACGAGCGTCCCACGACCCCCATCCTGGAGTCCCTCTCACAGGACGGGGCCCAGGTGAGCTGCCAGGGCATCTCCACCGGCTCCTGGACGGTGCCCGCCCACGCCAGCTTCTTCGCCGGCCTGGCGGCCTGGGAGCACAAGGCCAACGGCTACGCATCGGTCGCTGGAGACTGCGCCATCGACTACGACGGCTCGCTGATGGGTGCGCTGGACGCCCCCACCTTCCTGGGCCAGCTCCAGCAGCAGGGCTGGCGCACGGTGTGTCTCACAGAGAACCGCGTCGTCAGCGACACCTTCGGCCTCACCCAAGGCTGCGGGACCTGGGTCCAGACCCACAAGTGGGCCGACAAGCACGACCCGGACAACAGCACCCTCGCCTTCGCCGAGCGAGCGCTGTCGGCGCCGGACCCCCGCCCGCTGCTGCTCTTCGTCAACGTGATGGACGCCCACCGCCGCCTGGACGAGGTCCCCGAGGGCCACCCCTGGCTGCCGCGCCAGCCGCCGCTGCACTACGACGAGGACTGGCCGGCGCTGCTCGCCGATCCCACGGGCCCGCTCCGGACCCGCTACGAGGACCTCTACGACCACGGGGTCTGGAAGGCAGACGGCAAGCTGGGCCGGATCCTGGACCTGGCCCGGCGCCACCGCCCGGAGGGCCTGCGGGTCCTGGCGACCTCGGACCACGGCGAGATGCTCGGCGAAGGCGGCTTCGTCAGCCACGGCAACGGGGTCTGGGACCCCCTGGTCCGGGTCCCCGTGGTCGCCGCCGGCTTCGAGACGCCCCTGCCGCCCGGCCCGTTCTCCCTGGCCCTGCTCTACCACCTGGTGATGGGCGAGGCCCTCGAGGGACCGCCTCCCGTGGCGGTCACGACCCCCAGCGAGTACTGGGCCGACCGCTTCCCGCCCGGGTGGGCCGACCAGATCGAGGTCGTGCGCTACGAGGGCGGCACCCGCGTGTCCTGCAGGGACCAGGGCTGCTGGCGCCAGCAGGCGCCCTACGCGGTGGAGGACAGCGGGGAGCGGGTCGACGCGCCCGAGGTGGTCGCGCTGCGGCAGGGCTTTCCGACGACGCTGGACTGCGCCTCGCTGGGGGACCTCGATGCCCGGCTGGAGCTGCTGCGGGAGCTGGGCTACATCGAGTAGTCCTTGAGGACGTGATTTCGGGGGGTTGGGGGGATGAAATCCGGGAATCTACCGCCTATTGCCGCTCTCTACCGCCCGGGTTGGGATCTTGATCCCAGCGGAGCCGGGTCCGAGCACACGGTTCATACCCGTGTTGTCGCAGGTTCGAGTCCCGCCGAAGCCACCATCTCGTAAGCGCGGTCCGACGGTGGTTCTTCGCCGTTGGGCCGTGTTGCTTCGGGAGGGGCGGAATTGGGGCTGGATGCTCTGGTGGATGCCATCCACGGAGGTGGCCAGGAGCCGCCGGGGGGTGTCCACGCCGGGTGCGACCCAGGGGAGCCCGGGGGGGTGTGCTGCCGGGCCGGGGAGGGGCTCGGGGTGGTCGCCCGAGTGACCCCGGGGGGGTTGAGACGAGCGGGGCCCCACGACATCGATCTCTCGCGCGCGTGCGCGAAGGGCCTTCTGGACACCATGGGTCCAGGAGGCCGCCGGGCTGGGCCTCGGGTGACTGGCCGGGGAGGCCGGTGCTCCGTCCCCGGAAGGGCCGATCGCCGCCCGCCTCAGCTGCTGTCGGTGTGCTTGTCGGCCGCAGCGGCCCTACCCGCTGTCGTGATCGACGCGTAGACCCGGTTGGGTCCCCGGTCGCGGTCCGGTCTCCCCTCAAGGCGACGGACCTCGCAGAGCCCGCGCCTCTCCAGGGCCCTCGCGGTGGCCGAGGCAATTGGCGATGTAGGCCCGAGGTGCCGGCCGGAGGGTCGCTGGTTCGACACGAGCACCATGTCGTGCCGTGTCAGCAGCTCAAGGGCTTCGATCATCTTCGGGGTCATCGCCGCCATGGTTCTCTCGCCAGGGCGAATTTGGGTGGAAGGGTTTCTCCCCCTGGTAGACGGGCCAACACCAGGGTGGACGGGGATACTCCGTGCCCTCTACCAGAGGCAACGGGTGATGGGCTCGTCGGCGGGTCGGAGAGGCTCGAAGTGGAGGTGCCCGCCTCGGTAGCAGGTGCTGAACGGCTTCAGGAGTCCCGGCGAGGTAGTGTCCGACGCCGGGCCGAGTGCGACGTGGACCCTCCCGGATCTTCCCTGGCCGGGAGCTACAATGCGTCGTCGCGAAGTCGTTTGCGAAGCCCCCGCTGGTTTGGTGCTGGTGGACCAAGCGCCCTGGTTGTCGGCATGAATGGCTGGACCGCGGCATGGCGGTAGGATCTCGGATGCCGAACCCGCCCGCCCCCCCCGCAGCCGCAGGGCTGTCGAAGACGCCAACGTTCAAGAATACCAGCTTCGGCGCCCCGATCTGTCGGTTTGTCCTACCGTTGATCGCTCATAGGGAACCCGATTGGGAAGCCGTGGGGTCTGCGGTGATGGTCGTTCCCGGGCTGGCGCTCACCGCGCGGCATGTCGTTGAGGCCTGCCTCAAGCGCTTCGGGCACTGGCGCGAGTTGTCTCCGGGCCAGAGCGACAATCAGGATGTGGACTTCCACTTACGGGCTGTCCAGTTCCACGACGCCGACACCGGCACGATGTGGACTGTCAGGAGAATCCACACATCGGCCCACACCGACGTCGCCTTCCTCCAGATGGCTTCAAGCTGGAGTCCGCCCCCCGATCCCACGGCCACCCCCTCGATTCGGATGAACCTCCTGCCTCCCCGGGTCGGGTCGCGGGTCCACGCCTTCGGCTTCGCAGGGGGCTGCTTGAACGTCTTCGAGAGAGTCGAGGTTGGGCTCGACCCGCGCACTACCGTAGGCGAAGTCGTGGCTGTTCATCCCCATCGACGGGACCGTGTACTGCTTCCTTTCCCTTGCTTCCAGACCAACGCCCGGTTCGACGACAACATGAGCGGCGGCGTGGTATTTGACGAGTACGGGCATCTCTGCGGACTGATCTGTGCAAGCACGCCGCCTTCGGCGGATGACGAGGACCACGCGTCCTTCGTCTCGTTGTTGTGGCCGGCCCTTGGGACCAACATCACAGCGAGCAGGGCTGACGTCCCTGACGCTGTCAGCTATCCGGCGATCGACCTGATCCGTGCAGGGCTTCTTGAGGCGCATGGCCAGGAGCGGTTCGTGCTCGGGAACGACGGAAGGCCAGGGTTCAACATCGGCGGACTGGACTGGAACAAACCTCCAACTCCACCTTGAGCCTCTGCAGGGTGCTCGCCTGGATGGAGCCTGGGAGGCCCGGGGCAATCCGCCTGGACCGGACTCGTTGCGGCCGGACGAGTGACCCGAGTAGGGCTCGGGCGTCGCCCATACAATCTGGTCGAGTGCGCAGGCGCGCAAGAGGCTTGCTGGTGGTGCGCCTCCAGCGATGGCTGCTCGGGATCTGGGGGAATTCCGCCACCATCCTCAGTGACGTGAGCATCTGCCCCTTGCCGGAGACTCCGGCCATCCCTACCTTCGTCGCCCACAACGCTCCGAACCGAGCGCTCCACATGTCCGAGGACCCGCATGCCCAGCACCTACGACACCACCGGCGCTCGGGAGTACTTCCGCCGCTGGGCCAGCGTGCCCGCCGATCTCACGGAGACGGACTGGGATGCGGTCAGGGACTCGGCCCTTGAGCTGGTCGAGCAGTTCCTCGTTCTCTCGGCCGCCTACAACGTGAAGTGGTACGAGATGGACTACAGCGGCAACGAGGTGTGGGCCAGGGCCGTGGCACGCGGACTGGGCGTGGACAGCAGATTGGTGGTCGGCGTGCGCCAAGACGTGCACGGGCAGGGTGGGGGGCTTGTGAGGTGGGACAAGGCCGTCAGGATCTGGGCAGAGTCCGGCTATGGGAACAAGCTCTTCGACGAAGTCGTCCTCGAACTCACTTTCGACGTGGCCGAGCACCGCTGGGTTGGTCCGCTGGTCGAAGGTCGGGACATGGGGACCGAGGGAGCCCCTCCTCGGCATGTCGATGCCCCAGAGGAGCTGACGAGGGCCGTCCTTGAGCGCGTCTTTCTCCGGTCGTAGGCTCACGCTGGCCCCTCCGGGGCCCGTGACCCGCCGAGGGTAGTTGGAGAGGTGGGAGCCGGGCGACCAGCACCCGGCATCCCACGTTGGCGTCTACTTCTCGCCCATCTCCAGGGCCTCCTTGGCCTCTTCGGCGCTGCCGTAGTGCCCGAGCACCTCAACCCAGCCGGACCCTGCCGCGGGCTTGACTGCCCTCCAGGCTCCTGCTCCGTCTTCGGACACCCGAGCGCCGTCATCGCGGTTGTAGGTGATCCGGACGTTGCCGATGTCGACGGTCTGCTGCCAGTTCTCGCTCATGAGGACCTCCTGGGGACGCACCCGCCCCCGGTTCGTAGGGAGCGGTCCGCGCCTCCATGGGCGTCCATCAGGACCGCACCCACTGTAGCGTGCCGAGCCCCGGATCGCATCGGGCGCCATGGTCGGGCTTCCTCCAGGTCGGCGGCAAAGCAGGTCGCCACGACGGTGGTGCAGACCAGCCAGCCTGGGGCTGTCCGTCACCACCGGCGTGAACGTGAGCGTCTCGATCTTCCGATGCAGCACGGCCAGCGAGCTGTTCGCCACCTGCATGAGAGGCAGCGCCTTGCCGGCCCGCTTTACCTCCACCGAGTTGAACTTCTCTCCCAGCTCCGGAACGGTCCGCTCCTTCGGCTCGTTGTACGAGGACAGGAACCGCCCCAGCTCGTCGCGGTGCCCGCTGTCATCGCGGAGTGCCCCCCGCGGCGGAGGCAACGACTCCATGTGAGCACGAAGCCCCAGCGCCATGTGCCGGGTCGCCCCTACCTCCAGGTCCACCGCCCGCAGCAGCTCTGCCCCCGCCAGGGGGTGGACCTCCACCACCTCTTCCTGGGACGGTCGACCAGACGGCTGAGCCACCCCGGCACGGCGCATCCCTCGCCGCACCGTCGTCTCGCTGAACGATGTCCCGGTGACCGACTCCAGGTTCTCCCGCACCTCAGGCGACCGCATGGTGGGAGCGCCGTGCAGAAGGCCGCGTATCAGCCCGACAACCTCTGGAGTGAGCTTCACCTCGCCCTGCACAGGGAGGTTCCGAGCGATGAGCTCATCGCGACCGTTCGCCTCGTACCGCTTCAGCCGCGCCACCCACGTCGTCTCGGGGTCGCCAGGCGCCTCCACCCGGATGGCGGCGCGCTTGGACTCGCCCGCTCGGTGGCGATCGAGTACCCGTTCGAGCACTGCGGCCTGGTGGTCTGCGGCCGCGATCCGTCGAACCCACTCCCCGTCGCCCAGAAGCCCGCGCAAGTGCTGTAGCTTGAGATCGTCGTTCATAGGCCCCAGATCACCCGGCCGAGTCCGCCGCGCCACCCAGGCCTCGATCATCGCGATGGGCCGGTTGAGCCCCTCTTCACGAAGTGGATCGACGAACGCCGGTTATCGCGCGTCAGCGGGCGTCTGTAGGGGCGCACCTGGCCGGGCCTCCTGACCGACTCAGCGGGTGGGCCGCGCGACGACGACGCCCCGCCCACGTCACCAGCCCCAAGACCAGCAGCAGCCCCCCGCCGTTGGAGCGTCCTCCGGTCGTGCAGGCCCCGGCACAGCCCGGTTCCGGCCGGGGTGACGGCTCCGAGCCTCCGAGTGTCTCGTCGAGCAGCTCCGGCAGCGAAGACCCAGCGCCCGTGTCGGCAGGAGCAGGCTCGTGCTCCCCGGGCCCCCCCGTGTCTGCGGGCTCCTCCGCCCCCGGCTCGCAGCTCGGTCGGAGCCCCTCGTCACAGGCCCGCTCGAGCTGCTCGGCGATCCAGTCCGCGTAGGCCTCGATGCGGGTGTTCACGGCTCCACTCACCTCGCAGTAGTGGTAGTCCCAGGTGTGGGAGGCCAGCCCCAGCACGACGAGCCGGTCTCCTCCATCGGAGGCCGCTCGGCGCAACACGGGCCCCCCCGAGTCCCCGAAGCACTGGCGCGGATCGTCGGGTCGACCGAGCTGGAACTCGGTCTCGGCGATCCGGAGGACCATCGAGGTGCCGGCCATCTTCTTGCCGATGGCGTCCGCGGGGGCCGGGATGTCCGCGGTCTGCTGGCCCCAGCCGACGACCTCGACCAGCTCGCCGGGCGTCACGGGGGCGTCGTGCTCCGGGTCCGCCGGGACGGCGGTGGGGAGGTCCCACTGGGCCTCGTCGAGGACGAGCAGACCGATGTCGTCGTTGACCGCAAGCCCGGGCCGCAGGTCCTCGAACTGCCAGCCCTCGTGCAGGACCCAGGCCCGTCCGAGGACCGCGTCGGCGGGCAGCGGCTGGTCTTCGAGACCCTGGTAGTCCGACAGGTCGGTCTGGCGAGTCCAGTAGAACCGGATCTGGTCGGTGCCCAGGTAGTAGGTCTCGAGCATGTCGACGTCGATGCAGTGGGCAGCCGTGAGCACGACGTCCGGGGCGATCAGGGTGGAGGAGCAGAAGAACACCGGCATGCCCCACCCCACGTCGATGTCGGCATCCAGCAGGATCGCCCCCGTCATCGGGTAGTCCTCCACGTCGGCGGCCTCGCCCCCGATGATCGGGGGAGGAACGGGATCCGCGTGAGCGGGCATCGAGCCGAGGGTCGCGAGCAGGAGCGGGATCGTGGTCATCTCGACCTCCTGGGTCAGGGGGATGCAAGCCCCGCACCGCGGCTGCCCGGACAGCTCTGGGAGCGACGTACGGCTCGTCGCCAGCCGTGGGCTACGCCCCGGGCGTCGTGGAGAGACGAGCGCCGTCGTGGCGGAACGGATCGCCACGCAGCGCGACGGCGATTGGGACCGACGCGGCGCAGAGCCCCACCGACAGACGATCCAGCCAGGATCACCCCACTTTCCCGCCCGGCAACCCTAAAGCCCCAGGGTTTTCCTGCCGATGCCACCATCAGCCGTTCCCCTTCCATGTCCTCGGAGGCCTCCAGTGGACTCACTGACCAAGTTTCGCGGGCTCATGTCCACCGAGGTCAACCTCTCGAGCCTGAGCACCCTGATCCGCACCGGAAACGGGAAGGCGAGCGGCGACGAAGGCCAGGCCCTCCGCTCCACCGTGGACTCGATCCTGGAGTTCGCCACCTCCGAGGCCCAGCGCCGGGGACGCCCGGTCGAGGACGTGCTGGCCGAGCTGGGCTTCGAGCTGGAGGACACCCCCGGCGAGGGGGCGCCCACCCCCGTCGCCAGCGGGCCGGTCTCCGTCCCGGCGAGCGCGGTCCCGGTCGGCAACCAGGCGGCGAACCGTGCCTTCATCACCGCGCTCGCACCGCTGGAGCCCCCCGAGACCGACGACTTCCTGAGCTACGTCGCCAGGCACCTGCCCGTCCTGCTGAAGCGCCTGGAGATCCTCGGCCTCCGTCCGGCCGACACCGACGGCCAGGGCGTCCCCCAGGGGCCCCGCTGGTACCGCCCCCTGCTCACCCAGGGCGTGGACCCGCAGGCCCTCGCCGACCTGGTCCGGTCCGAGTACTGGTTCCCCGCCCAGACCGAAGAGGGCACCACCCTCCTGGATCATTTCTGCGACAACGGGGTGCTGCGGGTCCGGGACGTGCGACGCATCGAGCGCATCGCCCGCGGCAAGCACATCCCCTTCTGGCGAGAGGTCGTCGAGGAGGGGCTGGTGGAGGAGGCCGCCCTGGCCGACGCCATCGCCAGCCTGACCGGCTGCCCTCGCTCGGGGGGCACCGCACGCTTCTCCCGCCCCGTCCTCAATGCCCTGCCCGTCGCCTGGGTCCAGCACTTCGACCTGGTGCCCCTGCGGCGCTCCAAGGGCGTCGTCCACGTGGCCTGCGCCGGCCACCCGGGCCCCCTGCTCGCCGCGAAGCTGAGAGAGGCGGCCACGGGCAAGCTGGAGCTGGGCGTGGCCACCCGCTCCGAGGTCGAGTCCTGGCGGGCCGCCTGGCTGGACAAGTGGTCCGAGCTCTTCGGCGAGCCCGACGTGGTCGACGAGACCCCGGTGGAGCTGAAGGCCTCCCTCGACGGCCTGCGCGTCGATGGCGGCGTCTCCGCCGTGGTGGTGGTCCAGCGGCTGATCGAGGCCGCCCACCAGTCCCGCGCCACCGACATCCACCTGGAGCCCGTCCCCGAGGGAGGCCGCGTGCGCTTCCGGATCGACGGCATCTGCCAGGACGCCCTGGCCCTCAGCGCCGGGACCTACGGCGAGGTGGTCGGCCGCGTCAAGATCCTGGCCGACCTGGACGTCACCGAGCGGCGGCGACCCCAGGACGGGCACTTCTCGGCCACCGTCGGCGCCGGGAGCTCCGACATGCGCATCTCGACCGTGCCGGCCAAGGGGGGCGAGAAGGTCGCCATCCGCCTGGCCAATTCGGAGCGCATCACCGCCGACCTCGACAGCCTGGGCTACAGCGCCACCCACCTGGGGCAGCTCCGGGAGCTCATCAACCGACCCTACGGCATGGTGCTCGCCACCGGTCCGGTGGGCAGCGGCAAGACCACCTCCCTCTACTCCTGCCTGCTGGAGATCGACCGCACCCAGTGCAACGCCATGAGCATCGAGGACCCGGTCGAGGTCGTCATCGACGGGGTGACCCAGCTCGAGGTGAACTACGCCCTCGGCTTCACCTTCGTGTCCGGCCTCAGAGCCCTGCTGCGCCAGGACCCCGACACGATCCTGGTGGGGGAGATCCGGGACGAGGAGACCGCCCGGATCAGCGTGCGCGCTTCGATGACCGGGTTGCGCGTGTTCTCCACGCTCCACACCAACGACGCGGTGGGCGCCGTCACCGCGCTGCGCAACTTCAACCTCTCGCCCCACCTGCTGGCGAGCAGCCTCCAGGGCGTGATCGGCCAGCGCCTCGTGCGGCGCCTCTGCGTCAACTGCCGGCGCGGCGTGAAGCCCGGCACCGACGAGGCCCACATCCTCGAGCACTGGGGCCTGGACCCCAAGGGCCGTGTCTACCGCCCCAAGGGCTGCACTCGCTGCCTGGGCACCGGCTTCAAGGGCCGCGTGGGCGTGTTCGAGATCCTCCAGATCGACAACGAGATCCGAGAGATGGTCCTGGCCGGCAAGGGAGCCGGGGCCGTTCGCCGCTACGCCCGCAAGAACGGGATGACCACCCTCCAGGAAGACGGACTGCAGAAGGTCCTCGCCGGACAGACGACCTTCAGCGAGCTCCGCCGCGTCCTGGAGCTCACCGCCAGAATCTGAACCAGGAAATGACCCATGTCCGCCAGTGAACAACTCAAGGCCAAGCTGAGCGATCAGCTCAAGGCGAGCCTGCCCGACGAAGAGGCCACGAAGGCCGAGGCGACGGGGAGCAGCCCCCGCTTCTTCGACCGGGCCACGCGCCCCGAGATCGCCAACTTCATGCGGTCCTTCGCCGTGCTGGTGCGGGCCGACTACCCCCTGGGCAAGGCCCTGCTGCTGATGGCCAACACCATCATCAACAAGGACCTCTCCCAGACCCTGCGGCGCATCTCCGTCCAGGTCGAGAACGGCATCCCCCTCTCGAAGGCCATGGCCCGCAGCCCCTGGTACTTCGACAGCATCACCATCGCGATCATCAAGGCCGCCGAAGAGGGAGGCCAGCTCGACGCCGGGCTCGACTACCTCGCGGAGACCATCGAGACCGAGCTGGAGGTCCGGGAGCAGGCCGTCCAGATCCTCACCTACCCCCTCATCGTCGTCGGCGGTGCCGCGGCCCTCGTCCTGGGCATCATGTGGTTCGTGGCCCCGACCTTCGAGGGCTTCATCAGCGAGGTCGGCGGGCAGACCGAAGGCCTCTCGTCCTTCGTGTTCGCCCTCAGCGCCTTCATGCGCAACCCGATCGTCGCCGCCCTGATGGTCGCCGTCCCCGTCGCGGCGATCGTCGCCACCCTGCGCTGGAAGAAGCGCGATCCCCTCGGCTTCCACAAGGCCCTCGGCCGCGTGCCGCTGGTCGGTGCGGTGATGATGAAGGCCTCGCTGGCCCGCTTCACCCGCATGTTCTACATGATGACCACCAACGGCGTGGGCGTGCTCCAGAGCCTCGACCTGGCCAAGGGGGCCGTGGACAACGGCGTGCTCCAGCGAGCCATCGCCCACATGCACGGCCAGATCCAGGAGGGCAAGACCATGGGCATGGCGCTCCGCGACACCAAGGGCCTGCCGTCGGCCTTCGTGGAGATGATGTCCCTCGCCGAGGACACCGGGCGCATGGACGAGCTGCTGCCGGCCCTCGAGGACACCCTCCGCAAGGACCTGGGCCGCACCGCCCGCCGGGTCACCGCGATCATCGAGCCCGTGCTGACGGGGACGATGGGCATCGTGGTGCTCTGCGTGCTGCTGGCCTTCTTCGTGCCCTACTTCGAAGGCATCGCCAACCTGTCCAACCCGGGCATGTAGCGACGACGGCTTCGCCAGCTCGGGGCGTCAGTCTCGCAGCCGAGCGATCCCGGAGCGAGCAGGCTAAGCACGATCGGTCCCCGGAGACCTCTCCCGTGCTGCTCCTGCTCGTGCTCGGCGCCTGCGACACCTCCCCTCGCATCGTGGACGTCAACGCCGCCTGTGTACCCGACCAGTACTTCGACGACCTCCTCGTGTTCGTGGCCACCACGTCCGGGGAGGTCGACGACGTGTCGATCCGGGTGGTGATCGACGACGAGGAGTGGAGCCAGCTCCCCCTGGCCGAGGAGGTAGCGGGAGCGTGGACCGGCGAGATGTGGGGCTCCACGGCCCGGCTCGACTGCGACAGCCTGGAGGACGTCCTCTACCGCTTCGTCGCCACCGGTCCCGGCGACCAGACCGACACCGTCGACCTCGACGCCGAGACGACGACGGAGCTGTGACCCAGGATGGTCAGTGGTCGTGCCCGTCGCCAGGACCGTGGACCTCCTCCTTCTCCCGGGGCCGATTCACCCTCGCCAGCGCCAGGCCTCCTGCGACCCGGTAGTCCTGGCCGAAGGTCGTCCGATCGAGCAGCGGCACGCGCAGCAGCGCCGTGACGGACCAGGTCTCCGTGGGCTCGAAGACCCAGCCGGCGATCGCCTCGAGCCCATAGGAGGTGCTGGCAAAGACCTCCCCCGGGCCCTGGACGAGGTTCGACAGCCCCACCCAGCCCACGCCCCGCGATGTGCGACGCGCCCCCCGCACGTCGACCCGCAGGCGCAGCCCCTGGCGCCGTCCGTCCGAGCCCGCGGCGAAGGGAGCCCGCACGGTGGCCGAGGCGCCGCCCAGCCAGGTGCCTCCGACCAGGGCATCGGCGCTGAGCCAGGGATCGAAGCTGCCGGTGGTGGTCGGAGAGAACGCCACGCCGCTCGAGACCGCGCCGAGAGGCAGGGTCAGGCCCGGATGGACCCGGACCATGCGCGTCGGGGTGTCGACGACCTGCCAGGTGCCCTGGAGGAGGCCGTCCCGCATCGCCAGGTCACCGTCGTGCCAGCGATGGGCTGCAGCGGAGAAGGAACCCGACCACCGGGGATTCAACGCCAGCTCGAAGCGGCCCGTCGCCACGGCGATGGCTCCGCTCTCGGGGATCGCCCCCCACAGCCCGACCGCGACCGTGCTCTGCCCCTCTTCCAGGGGACCGTCGTACTCCGACCTCCCGACCGGGAGGCTCGCCGAAGCTCACATGGTTCACTGGGCGTAGGCGGGCTCCGCGGCGAAGGCGAAGAGCAACGTGACGGCCGAGACGAAGCGGGTCGGGGACATCGCCGCCCCCTATCCGCTCGCAGGAGACTCCGACGGCCAGCCCGCCCGGTCCAGCAAGTCCGCCAGGTCGGCGGGCGGCGGCGCCACGAAGGCGCAGGGCCGCCCGCTGCGGGGGTGGGGCAGCTCCAGCTTCCAGGCGTGCAGCGCCAGCCTCGGCCAGGCCCGTCCCGCCGCACCGCCATGGCGACGGTCCCCCACCACCGGGTGCGAGGCCCCGGCGGCGTGCACGCGGACCTGGTGCGTCCGCCCCGTGTGCAGGCGGGCCTCGAGGACGGACAGTCCGGCCCCGCTCGCCAGGGTCCTCCAGTCCGTCCGAGCCCCCTTTCCACCGATGGGCGTGGTCCACGCTCCGTCCCCACCCGGGGCACCCAGCACCACGACCAGGTAGCGGCGCACGGCGATGCGCTCCCGAAAGGTGGCCGCCAGCGCCCGGTTCGCGCGCCGATCGAGCGCCAGGGCGAGCAGCCCGGAGGCCGGGGTGTCGAGGCGGTGGTGGAGCCCCGCGTAGCCGTGGGCAGCCCGGACGTGGTCCAGGAGGTTGTCCCCCCCGCCCCGAGGCGCCTGGGTCGGGAGCCCACTCGGCTTGTCGACGACCAGCAGCCAGTCATCCCGGTACACTTCGAGGTAAGGAGGGGGAGCAGGCACTGGCTCCAGCTATCCCAGGGTCGAGATGACCGTCCGCATCCACGAGCTCCTGAAGTTCGCCGTCGACAATCGGGCGTCGGACATTCACCTGAGCGCAGGAGAGGTCCCGGCCTTCCGGATCGACGGCCACGTGCGACGCCTCGACATGGATCGGCTCGACACCGACGACGCCAAGCGTCTCGCCTACTCGATCATGAACGAGAAGCAGAAGACGAAGTTCGAGAAGGAGATGGATCTCGACTTCTCGATCGGCCTCAAGGGCCTGGCGAGGTTCCGGGTCAACGTCTTCACCAACACCCGCGGCTGCGCCATCGTGATGCGGCAGATCCCGACGAAGGTCCTCACGATGGAGCAGCTCAAGCTCCCAAAGGTCTTCCTGCGGATCGCCGAGATGCCCAAGGGCCTGGTGCTCGTGACCGGCCCCACCGGCTCGGGCAAGTCCACCACCCTGGCCGCCGTGATCGACCACATCAACCAGCACCGCGCCGAGCACATCCTCACGATCGAGGACCCGGTCGAGTTCGTGCACGTGCCCAACAAGTGCCTGATCAACCAGCGCGAGGTCGGCAGCCACACCCACTCCTTCTCCGCCGCCCTGCGCTCCGCCCTCCGGGAGGACCCGGACGTGGTGCTCGTCGGCGAGCTGCGCGACCTGGAGACCATCTCGCTGGCGCTCACCGCCGCCGAGACCGGCCACCTGGTCTTCGGGACCCTGCACACCAACTCGGCACCGGAGACCATCGACCGCGTGATCGATGTCTTCCCCCACGAGCAGCAGCAGCAGGTCCGCACCATGCTCTCCGCGAGCCTGATGGCGGTGATATCCCAGATGCTGATGCGTCCGGCCAGCGGTCAGGGCCGGGTCGCCGCCCACGAGATCATGATGGTCAACCCGGCCATCCGGAACCTGATCCGGGAGAACAAGCTCCACCAGATCCCCTCGATCATGCAGACCGCGAAGGGCGAGGGCATGCAGACCATGGGCTTCTGCCTCAAGCAGATGGCGCTCAAGGGCACCCTGAGCCGCAAGCAGGCCATGACGGCCGCCAACGACCCGAAGCTCTTCGACGACGAGAACCTCGGCGCATCCCGCCAGGGGTCGGTCCGGCGCTGATGCGAGTCCAGGTCAACGGCGAGCCCGAAGAGGTCCCTGAAGAGGCGACCATCGCCGACCTGGTGAAGCGTCTCGAGGTCCCCGCGGACGGCGTGGCCGTGGCGGTGAACCTGGAGGTCGTGCCCCGGGCCGAGCACGGCCGGACCCCGCTGCGCGAGGGCGATCGCGTCGAGCTGGTCCGGGCCGTCGGCGGCGGCTGACAGTGATCAGAGCAGCGTGAAGTAGGCCCGCGCAGCCCTCTCCACCGCCTCCGGCGTGATCGACAGGCCCCGGTTCTCGTAGAGGCACTGGTTGCGGATCTGGAGCAACAGGTCGCGGGCGTGGCAGTAGCGCATCTTGCGCCCGGTCACCTGGTAGCAGTTGAGGATGAGCTGATCGAGGGCCGACTCGCGGACCGGGAAGCCCATCGCCTTGGCCTCGCGACGCAGCAGGTCGCGGAAGATCGCCGGCGTGGGATCGCTCACGTGGACCTTGTAGGGGATGCGGCGCAGGAAGGCCTCGTCGACGAGGTCCGCGGGGTCGAGGTTGGTCGAGAAGATGAGCAGCGGATCGAAGGGGATCTGGAGCTTGCGGCCGTTGGGCAGGCGCAGGTAGTCGACCCGGTTCTCCAGGGGCAGGATCCAGCGGTTCAGCAGCGCCGAGGGCTCTTCCTGCTGACGTCCGAAGTCGTCGATGACGAGCAGGCCGCAGTTGGCCTTCATCTGGAGCGGGGCCTCACAGGGCCCGTTGTCGCCACCGATCGGCGTGAGCTCCAGCGACTCCAGGGTGAGCTCTCCCGAGGCGATCACCGTGGGCCGTCGGCAGCGGACCCAGCGCTTGTCGGGCCTCTCCTTGGCGAAGGGCTCCTCCTCGCGAGGGTGGGCCTCGTGGACCTGGGGGTCGTAGACCTGGACGATGGCCCCGGCCACCAGCACCGCGTGGGGGATCTGGACCGCCCAGTGGTAGGCCTTGGTCATGCGCATGGCCATCGAGGTCTTGCCGTTGCCCGGCTCGCCGAAGAGGAAGACACCCCGGCCCGAGGTCATCGCCGGACCGATCACCTCCAGCAGCTTGTCCTTGACCAGCAGGTCCCCGAAGGCCCGGTCCAGGTCCTCGGCCTTGATGTGCTCCCGGCTCACCGACTGGTGCCAGACGCTCTCCCGGTACTGCTCCAGGGTCACCGGCGCCGGGCCCACATAGGTGGCCTGGGCCTTGAGCTCCTTGGCGAGCTGCCGACCGTCCCGGGACAGGTCGAAGCTGAAGTCCCCCGTGGCGTCGCTGGTGGCATGGACCAACAGCATCCGCCGCTTGAGGCCCTGGAGGATCCCCCGGATCAGCGTCGGGTTCATGCACAGGGAGCGGGCGATCTCGGTGCCTGACTGGCCCGGGTAGTCATGGATGTACTTGAGGATCAGGTGCTCGACGAAGGTCGTGGTGAGCCCGGCCTCTTCGAGCGTGTCGGGCTCCATGGGGGTGAAGGGGTCGTCGGAGAAGTCGAACGGCTCCGTCTTCTCCCCCGTGGGCGGTGACCAGTCCCCCCCGAAGGCGGGCTTGCCAGAGCCGAACCCACCGGTGGTGCGCGAGGCCTTCTTGGTGCTGTCCGTGGGCTCGTCGAAGATGCCGCCCAAGCTGTCCTCCGGGTGCCAGGTCCTAGGATACCGCCGACAGCGGCACTTCAGAGCTCCCGACGGTTCTCGAGAGCACGGGCGATCGAGACCCGATCGGCATACTCGATCTCGGTGCCGACCGCGACCCCGTGGGCGAGGCGGCTCACGCGCACACCCAGGGGCTTCAACAGTCGGGCCACATAGAGCGCCGTCGTGTCCCCCTCGACGTCGGGATCCGTGGCCAGGATCACCTCCTGGATGCCCTCCGGGACCCGGGCCACCAGGGCCGTCAGGCGCAGGTCGTCGGGGCCCACACCATCCAGCGGCGAGAGCGAGCCGTGCAGCACGTGGTAGCGGCCGCGAAACTCGCCCGCAGCCTCGATCGCCTCCACGTCCTGGGGGCGCTCCACCACGCAGACCAGGCCCGGCTCGCGACGGGGATCGGCGCAGAGGCGGCAGGGATCCCCACCCGCCAGGTTGCAGCACACACCGCACTCGGTCACCCCCTCGTGGAGGTCCCGCAGGGCCCCCGAGAGCTCCTGGGCGACGTCCGAGGGGGCCTGGAGCAGCCACCAGGTCAGTCGCCAGGCGGTCTTCTCCCCCACCCCCGGCAACCGGGAGAAGGCATCGACACAGCGGCGGAGCGGATCCATGACCGGCTCAGAGGAGGCCGGGGGGCAGACCGAGGCTGGCGGCCAGGGCACCGGCCTGGCCCTTCATCAGGTCCTGGGCCTGGCGCAGCGCGTCGCTGGTGGCGGCGCGGACGAGGTCCTCCAAGAGCTCGCGGTCGTCCATGGCGTCCTCCGAGATGGACACGGACACGACCTGCATGGCGCCGTTGGCCACGACCTTGACCAGGCCGCCACCGGCCTGG
>CAZCVP010000019.1:0-37540 GCA_964501915.1 uncultured Enterobacterales bacterium | reverse complement strand
CGGCCTGGTCCTGCATGCGCTTCATCTGGTCGGTCACACCTGACAGCAGTCCACCGAGTCCACCGAGGGCGTCGAAGGGATCGCTCATTCTGTCTCCGGTCGTGAGAGGGGGATGACGTCCTCGATCCTGGCTCCGAGGCGGTCACAGGCTTCGAGGATCAGGGGATCGACACGGGCCTCCTCCCACAGGGTCTCCCGCCAGGCCGCCAACGCGGCCTCGCTCCGCTCCCGACCCGTCTGGGTGTCCGCCTGGCGACGTCGACAGGCCTCCAGGCGCCGGACCTGGGGGAAGCGAGCCTGGACGGCGCGGAGCAGGTCCTGGTCGGCCAGGGCCTCCCGACCGCGCTTCAGGGTCCGCTCGCTGGAGAAGGCCACCCGCAACACCGCGCCGTCGACGCGGTCCAGGATCGAGTGATCCCGGACGACCTGCGACCGGATGCCGAGGGTCCCGAGGTCCGCCAGGACCTGCTCCCAGGCGACCTGGGGGTCAGCGGGGGGGGGCGGGGGGGGCGCCGCCTTCGGTGCGGGCGCCGGGCGAGGTGCAGGCGGCGCCGGGCGAGGTGCAGGCGGCGCCGGGCGCGGCGCGGCACCAGCCGGTGGGGAGGTCTTGCGGGTGGGAGGCGAGCCACCCCGACGGGGGCTGTCCTGGAAGGAGCCCGACCCACCGGAGCCACCGGAGGAACGCCCCGGGCCGGGGGGCGGCGGTGCCCCGCCACTCCTCAGGCGCTTCTCCAGCCGCTCGAGCCGAGCCAGGAGCTGGTCCATCGGCTGCACGCGCCGGACCGTGGTCAACCGGGCGACCGCCATCTCCAGCACCAGGCGGGGCCGGGCCGCTCGGGACACCTGGTCGTGGACCTCCAGCATCACCTGGAACCAGCGCGAGAAGACCGTCGCGTCGAGGCCCTTGCAGGCCGCAGCGAGACGCTCCCGCTCGTCGTCGGGCACGTCGAGGAAGCGGTGGCTGTCCTCCGAGAGCACCACCAGCGCCGCGTTGCGCAGCAGCTCCAGGAACTCCCCTGTGAACTGGGGCAGGTCGTAGCCGAACTCGTAGACCTTGTGGATGGCCTCCAGGCAGAGCTCGGGCTGCCCCTCGAGCAGGCCCTCCAGCATGCCGTAGAGCAGGCCCCGGTCCACGAGACCCAGGATCGAAGCCACGTCCTCGTCGGAGACCTGCTCCCCGCCGAAGGCGATCACCTGGTCCAACAGAGACTGGGCGTCGCGCATCGACCCCTCACCCGAGCGGGCGATCAGGCGCAGGGCGTCGTCGCTGATGCCGACACCCTCGGCGTCGCAGATGAGCCGCAGGCGAGCGACCACCACCACCACCGGGATGCGCTTGAAGTCGAAGCGCTGGACCCGCGAGAGCACCGTGTCCGGGATCTTCTGGGGCTCCGTGGTCGCGAACAGGAAGACCACGTGGGACGGCGGCTCCTCGAGGGTCTTCAACAAGGCGTTGAAGGCCCCCGTCGAGAGCATGTGGACCTCGTCGATGATGTAGACCTTGTAGCGACCGCGGCTGGGCAGGTAGCCCACGGTCTCCCGCAGCTTGCGCACGTCCTCCACGGAGTTG
The DNA here is from genome assembly GCA_964501915.1 of uncultured Enterobacterales bacterium. GTDB lineage: Bacteria > Myxococcota_A > UBA796 > UBA796 > CAJQPC01 > CAYFPX01. The sequence goes on along the minus strand of CAZCVP010000019.1, from coordinate 35,970 downwards.
TTGGAGGCCCCGTCGATCTCGATCACGTCGGGCGCGCTGCCCGTGAGCACCTCGCGGCAGTTCTGGCAGTCACCGCAAGGATCGGCCGTCGGTCCGTCGTCGCAGTTGAGGCTGCGGGCCAGGGCCCGGGCGCAGGTGGTCTTGCCCACCCCGCGGGCACCCGTGAACAGGAAGGCGTGGTGGATCCGGCCCCGCTCGATGGCGTTGCGCAGGGTCCGGGTGACGTGGTCCTGCCCGGCGACCTCGTCGAAGGTCGTCGGTCGCCACTTTCGCGCGATGGCCTGGTACGTCATCTCTGGAGACGTATCCGGTCTGTCGCGAGGTTGGCCGCCGTGGATGCGGTTGATGGCCGGGTACCTCCCCGCCCCTGGTGTCCGACTACCGTTGCTCCCTTCCGGGCCTGGCGGGGTTCACGGGCCTCGGTCGAGGAGACCCGACCATCAACGACACCCACGACGTCCGTCGCTCGCGCGTGGCGGAGAGGGTGGGATTCGAACCCACGGTACGTTGCCGTACACGCGATTTCCAGTCGCGCACCTTCGTCCACTCGGTCACCCCTCCGGATCACGCATCGAGCTCGGAAACTGGGACGATGTCGCCCGATGGAGGGGGCGGAGAGGGTGGGATTCGAACCCACGGTACTCAAGGAGTACAGTAGATTTCGAGTCTACCGCCTTCGTCCACTCGGCCACCTCTCCGACGTCACTCCGTCGGTCTACCCGCGACGTCCGCGAAGCTGCCGGAAGAAGGACCTCAGCAGCTCCGACGACTCCTCCGATCGCACGCCAGCCACCACGTCGAAGCCGTGGTTGAGGCGCGGGTGTCGAGAGAGGTCGCCGAGGGTCCCCACGAAGCCCCCCTTGGGGTCCGGGGCACCGTAGACGCAGCGCTCCACACGGGCCAGCACCATCGCGCCTGCGCACATGGCACAGGGCTCGAGGGTGACGTAGACCGTGCAGCCATCGAGTCGCCAGCTACCCAGGGCGGCGGCAGCTCGTCGGATGGCGATCAGCTCGGCGTGGGCGGTTGGATCCTGGTCGAGCTCACGTCGGTTGTGGCTGGCCGCCACCACCTTCTCCTCGCACACGACCACGGCCCCGACAGGGACCTCTCCATGCTCCACGGCGATCCGCGCCTGCTCGAGTGCTTCTCTCATGAAGCGATCGTGAGGTTCGGTCACGGGCATCATCGTCCCGTCAAAGAGCGTGCTGGGGCGGAGGCCCGAGCGGTGCCCAACTAATCCGGGCGCCGTCGGTGTCAATGGCTCCGGGGCCGGGCTGCGGTAGCGTTGGGCGATGGCCCGCATCCTGCGCGATCGAGTCCGAGCACGCATCGAGAGACAGCTCGAGCCTGCGGCGCGATCCGCGCGGGAGCTCCGCACTGCGGTGGCCGAGACCCGTGCCGCGGCCGACGACCTGGAGGCCCGACTCGAGCGGGCCGAGGCCCTCGCCGCCCGGCTCACCGAGGACCACGCCGCGGCCCGGCGACCCTTCACGGCCTCGATGACGGTGCACGCGGCCTGGGCCCGCCACCCCGGCACCGCGCGGATCTTCCGAGCCCACCACCTGCCGGCCTGCCCCGACTGCGCGGTCGGCGCCGACGAGACCCTGGCAGAGGCGGCCTTCGGCTACGGGCTGGACCTCGACGACCTGCTCGCTCGCCTGAACGACCTGCTCGGAGGTCCGGGACAGTCGGCGGTGTAGACTTCGGGACCGCCCGGCACGGCGGACTGGAGGGCGAGTGAAGCACTGGGTCGCGGCGGCATGGATCGCCTTGCTGGCTGGGCTGTCCACCGTGGTGCAGGCCGGTGACGTCGATCTGGAGTCCGTGGACGGGTACACCTCCCACGCCATCCACCAGGCCGTGGCCGACTCGACGAAGGGCGTCGTGCTCGTGCACATGGAGGGACGGAGCGCCAAGGACTACCGCTTCCTCTCCGAGCGACTGAACCGCTCCGGCTTCCACACCGTGGCCCTGGACCTGCGGGGCCACGGCCTCAACGTGCCCGAGGGCGAGGCCCCTCCCTCGCTCGCCGAGGACGACTGGTGGGCGGCCCTCGGTGAGGTGGAGGCCGCCGTGGCCTGGCTCAGGGAGCAGGGCGTGACCGACGTGTCGCTGCTCGGCGCCTCCGTCGGGGCCAACCTGGCCGCCCACGTGGCGGCCCGGGACCCGGACGTGCGCAACCTGGTGCTCCTGTCGCCCGGCATGAAGGTCAAGGGGGTCACCGTGGCCGACGCCGTCCAGGCCTACGGCGATCGCCCCCTGCTGATCGCCGTCTCCGAGGAGGACCGCTACGCGGCGAAGTCCGCCCTGGTGCTCGATGCCGATGCCAAGGGGGACCATCACCTGGAGGTCTACCGCTCCGCCGGACACGGCACCGTGATGCTGAACAAGGCCCCGGGCCTGGAGCCGCTGATCCTGAGCTGGCTGCTCGGCACCCACGGGGGCGCCAAGGCCGAGCGCAAGTCCGTCCAGGCGGGCGACACGACCCAGAAGGAAGGGGCGACGGGGGAGTACCTGGACGCGCGGGACTGAGCTGACGGTGGCCGCGGCCGCGGCACCGGAGGCCCGCCGAAGCCCGCCACCGCTCGTCGGAGCCCACAACGCCCGGGGTGACATGCCACCGGCCCCGTTGTGGGTCACCTGAGCCCACAACGCCCGGGGTGACACGCCACCGGCGACGTTGTGGGTCCCCAGAGCCCACAACGCCCCGGGTGACACGCCACCGGCCGCGTCGTGGGCCGGCTCAGAAGTCTGTCTTGTCGAGCCGGAAGCGCGTCAGCTTGTAGTGCAGTGTCGAGCGGGCCAGGCCCAGCTCTCGGGCCACGGCCGAGCGGTTGCCCTGGTGCCGGCGCAGCGCGTCCTCGATCAGGCGGCGCTCGGCGGCCTGGAGGGCCCCCTTGGCGCCGGGCTCCGTCTCGGTCGGCGCTGCGGTCCCCTCGAAGGCCCAGGGGCTGAAGCGCACGTCCCCGGCCCCGATGACGGGACCTCCCAGCACGAACCCGCGGGTGAGCACGTTGCGCAGCTCCCGCACGTTGCCGGGCCAGGTGTGGCTGGTGAGCTTCGTCAGGCCCTCGGGGGTCACCTCCGCCCTGGACCCGAGCCGCTGGCACAGCGCCGCAGCCAGCTCAGGGAGCTCTTCGATGCGCTCCCGGAGCGGCGGCATGCGGATCGCGAGCACGGCGAGGCGGAAGAAGAGGTCCTGCCGGAACAGCCCGGCTTCGACGTCCTCCTGGAGGTTCCGGTTGGTGGCCGCCACCACGCGCGCGTCGGGGTGGCTCACCGAGGTGCTGCCCACCCGCCGCACCTCCCCGGTCTCCAGGGCCCGCAGCAGCTTGGCCTGGGAGGCCTCCGGGAGCTCCCCGATCTCGTCGAGGAAGAGCGTGCCCCGGTGGGCCGCCTGGAAGGCCCCGTCCCGCCGGGAGGTGGCCCCGGTGAAGGCGCCCTTCTCGTGGCCGAAGAGCTCGGCCTCGAACAGCGACTCGGTGATCGCTCCACAATTGACCGCCACGAAGGGCCCGTCTGCCCGGGGGCTCTCGTCGTGCAGACCGCGGGCGGCGAGCTCCTTGCCGGTGCCCGACTCCCCGATCAACAGCACCGGCGCCGTGTGCCGCGCGATCCGTCGCAGCATGCCGAAGAGCTGCCGGCTCACCGGCGCCCGGCCCACCATCTCCCCGAAGCTCTCCGCCTCCACCGCCTGCTCGGCCAGCTCGGTCTTGATGCCCACCACGGTGTCGCCGAGCCGGATCCGGTCGCCTGCGTAGACCGGCGTGCGGTCGACCACCCGCAGGCCCTCCAGGAAGGTCGGCCCCCGGCCCGGCACCAGCATCGCCCGGCCCACAGACACCTCGATCGCCAGGTGGCGCTCCACCAGCAGCGGGTCGGCGACCGCCAGGTCCCCCTCGCCGGAGCCCACGAACTGCCGCGGCCGATCCAGCTCGAAGGTGAGGCCCTCGCCGGGGCCCTCGTGGACCCGCAGCACGGGACGCTCCACGGCCAGCCCCCCCTCCTCGGACTGGGACACGAGCTGTTCCGCGGCCCGCGGAATGGCCCGGTGGCTCGCCGTGCGCCCCGCCTGGGTGTCGCTGTCCAGGCTGAACCGCAGCCGGAAGCTGCCGACCTCCAGCACGTCGCCGTGCGCCAGCGTCGCGCTGCCCTCGACCCGCCGTCCGGCGACCCAGGTCCCGTGCCGGCTCCGGTCCCGCACGCGCCACTCCCCGTCCCGGCACTCGATGAGGCAGTGGGTCCGGGAGACGTCGTCGTCGGGCACCAGGAAGTCGCTGGTGTCCGCGCGACCGACGGTGGTCCGCCCGGGCGTCAGGCGCCAGGTGATCAGAGCCTCGGTTCCTCGCAGGACTTCGAGCTTCGCCATCGGCGAGAGAGTAGCACCACGTAGGATCGCCGCGATGTGGGCCCTTCCCTACCTCCTGCTGCCCTGGACGGCCTGCGTCCCCGCGGCCCACCTGTCGGGCATCACCTGGCAGGGGTCCTTCCAGGTCGACGCCCCGCCGCGGTGGACGGTCACCCGCAACCGTCGCCTGATGGGCCACCACGTGCTCACCCTGCAGGCCCCGGACGACTGCTGCACCATCGACGTGGAGCGCCTCCGGGAAGACCGCGCCGCCCGTGAGCTGCCCCTGTCGCTGGTCGCCGAGGTCCTGCCCCTGAACCAGGGCCACGTGCACGGCCAGACCAGCACACCGGTCGGCCGCCACCAGCTCGACCTGGCCGGCCACGAGGCCTGGGCCACCACCCTGGAGCGCACGAGCGGGCCCCACAGCTGGCTCGTCACCACCGTCTACACCCGCATAGACGGCCACCTCTACGTGCTGACCCTGACCTACCCCCCCAGCGCCGGGACCCACCTCGTGCTGGCCTGGGAGCGCGTGCTGTCGTCCTTCGACGTGCCCGGTGCCCCCCCGGCCTCCGGTCCGCCCTTCGAGCCCGAGCCCTTCCTCGACTCCCCTCCGTCGCTGCCAGCCGAGCCCCCCGAGTGAGCGGCCTGCCCACCGAGGTCCTGGAGGTCCGCAGCTACCCCGGCGGCGGCCGGGAGGTCGCCTCGGTCGACGACGAGACCCAGCGCTACAGCCTCTGGACCGGCCCCGCGCCCAGCCCGACGCCGCGCCACCCGGCCCTCGGCCGCCTCGTGGGCGCAGCGAGCTGCGAAGGCAGCCCCGTGTGGCTGGAGGACCGGGCCTCCGGACCGCTGCTGAGCGAGGTCGAGACCCTGGGCGTGGAGACCCTGGCTCGGGTGATGCTCGACCTGGCCTCGGGCCTGGCCGCCCTCCACGGCAGCGGCCTGAGCCACGGCGCCGTGGGCCCGGACCGGGTCGTGCTGCGGCCGAGCGGCGGCGCCCAGCTCTTCGGCGCCTCGACCTCCGGCAGCAGCCGGGCCGACGTCACCGCCCTGCGGGAGTGGATGCTCACCGCCTGGCCGGGCGACGCTCCCGCGCCCCCGGACCCCGGCCCCGACGAGCCGGCCTCGGTGCTCGCCGAGTCGCTGGAGGGCTGGCTCGCCTGGCACCTGCCCGACACCCAGGTGGACCATCGACCGCCGCCGGGACCGACCGTGCCCGAGATGGCCCTGGTGCTGATCCTGGAGCCGGTCCCGGAGATCAGCCACCTCGACGAGGTGGTGGTGGACCTCGGCCCGGAGCCCGCGGGCGAGACCTCCACCGGCTCGGGCACCGTCGGAGGCCTCTCGGACCACACCCGCCCGGCCTCCGCCCGCTTCGGCGCCTCCCCACGACGCCAGGACCTCGTCGGTCGCCTCAGCGCCTTCGCCGACGCCCGCCCCGATCCCGAGCGCTTCGGCGACAAGGAGGGGCGGCCCTCCAACGTGATCAAGGGGCTCATCGCCGACGAGCCCCTGGACCCGCTGCCCCTGCCCGACGGGGTCCCGCCCCTCGGCCAGGCCCTCGACCCACCGGTCATCCACGAGGTCGAGCGCACCGCCACCGGCGACTCCACCGCCACCCGGGTCACGGCGCTGACCGAGATCGTCTCCCGGCGGGCCCTGGGCATCACCCTGGCCGGCAGCGTCATCGTGATCACGGGGGTCGGGGCACTGGTGTGGTTGTTGCTGCAGAGCTGAGCAGTTGGCGCTCGGACAGGCCGCGGCGTCGGGGGGCTGGCTGCCGGACGGGGTGAGGCGGGCGAGCGTCGCTCGGCGTGGGGTGGCTCGGCGTGGGCTGTGGACGATGACGGGGGCTCCGATGACCTGGACAACGGCGTGTGCGTGTGTCCGGCCTCACCTGAGGCCGATCCACGGCGGCATCGTCGAGGTCTACCGGCAGGGACCGCTGCTGGTCTGGGACCACCCGGACCGGAGGGTGGCGGTGCTGTGGTGAGGAAGCTACCGCCGGCCCCTCTTCTTCTTCTTGCGAGGAGGTCGCGGCTGGGGTGCCCGCGGCGGGTAGTTCCGGTGGACCTCCTCCCGGAAGGCCGCGAAGCGCTGCTCCACGATCGCCTGGCGCATCTGTGCCATGAAGGACTGGAACCAGTGGATGTTGTGCAGGGTCGCCAGGGTCGCGCCGAGGACCTCGCCGACCCGGAACAGGTGGTGCAGATACGCCCGGGTGAAGTTCTGGCAGGTGTAGCAGTCGCAGGCCGTGTCCGGCGGGTACATGTCGCGCCGGTACCGGCGGTCCGTCGCCCGCAGGCGCCCCTTCGTGGTGTAGAACATGCCGCTGCGGGCGTGACGGGTCTGGATGACGCAGTCGAACATGTCCACGCCTCGCGCCACGCCCTCGACGAGGTCCACCGGGCGGCCGACCCCCATGAGGTAGCGGGGAGCCCCCGGCGCCATGGCCGGCATGGTGTAGTCCAGGACCTCGCACATGACCTCGTGGCCCTCGCCGACCGAGAGCCCGCCGATGGCGTAGCCGTCGAAGCCGATGTCCTGGATCTGCTCGGCGGAGCGCTTGCGCAGGTCGGGCCAGAAGGCGCCCTGCACGATGCCGAAGAGGCTCTGGTCCTCGCGGGTGTGGGCCGCCTTGCTCCTCGCCTCCCAGCGGGCCGTGCGCTCCACCGAGCGCTCGGCGGCCTGACGGTCCACGCCAAAACCCAGGCACTCGTCGAAGACCATCGCGATGTCGGCGCCGAGCTTCTGCTGGATCGCCATCGAGGACTCGGGCGACAGGAAGGTGGCCTGGCCGTCGACCTCGTAGCGGAAGCGCACGCCCTCCTCGCTGACCTCCTTCTTGTCCAGGCTGAAGACCTGGAAGCCTCCGGAGTCGGTGAGGATCGGCAGGTCCACCTGCATCATGGCGTGCAGGCCGCCGTGCTTCGCCACCAGGTCCTCGCCGGGTCGCTGGTGCAGGTGGTAGGTGTTGGCGAGCACGATCTGGGAGCGCGTGCTGGCCAGGTGCAGCGGCGACAGGGTGCGGATGGCGCCCTGGGTCCCGACCGGCATGAACACGGGGGTCTGGACCGTCCGGCGCCGCATCGACAGCACGCCGGCCCGCGCACCGCCATCGGTGGCTTCGACCCGGAAGGGAATGGGGCACGTCACCGCCCGGAGATAAGCTGCCGGGGTCGATGCTGCTCGCGATCCTGCTCTCCGCCTGCACCGAGGGCGGCCCCGAAGACACGGGCCGGCTGCCGATCTCCAACGAGGCCGACTCCCGGTCCGGGACCTACCACCTCGAGGCCCGCTTCACGCCCGACCCCCCGGTGGCCGGAGACCAGGACCTGGAGCTGGTGTTGACCTGGAACGCGGAGGACGATCTCCTCGACGGTGCCCTGGTCGCAGGGGCCACGCTCCAGGGCATCCTCACCGCGCCAGAGGCCGAGGACGCGCCGGCCCTGAGGCCGGACTTCGTGGAGGCGTCGCTCGGATCCTACGAGGCCACCTTCACCTGGAGCGCCGCCGGCTACTGGGTGCTCGACCTCACGATCGGTGATCTCGCCGCGGACGACAGCGCGCGCCTGGCCTTCGAGGTGGGCTCACCCTGACGACCTCCCGGCACCCGCTCTACGCGCGACCCTTGACAGGCTAGTAGGATAGGTCCGCTCTCATCGCGCACTCGCTTCCGGAGTCATCGCCGCTCTCCATGGGCCACGGCCACAACACACGTCCCCCCCCCTTCCCGCCGGGGATGCACCTCTCGAAGCACTACCGGGTGGAAGCCCTCGTGCGCCTCTCCGAAGGGCGCATGTTCTACCTCCTGAACGACGACCGCCCCGACCAGGAGACCAGGAAGTGCTGGCACTGCGGCCACGGAGACACACCGCGCACCGCCGCGGCGTGTGAGCGGTGCGGAGCCAGCTGGGAGCCCGATCAGCGCTTCCTGATGTCCGTGCGCTGGGACAGGGCCTCCTACGACGCCTACAACCGCTTCTTCGAGAAGGCCCTGAAACACCCCGGGATCCGACACCCCGAGGACGTCTTCTTCCATGATGGCCTGCTCTGCTCCGTGATCCGGTACCGGTCCGAGGCCCTGATGCTGGACGAGGGTGCACCGTTCCCGGTACGCAGGATCCTGCACCTGGCACAGCGCTTCGCCGGCCTGGTGGCCTACACGCACTTCCACGGCGTCTCGATGTCCGGGCTGTCCCGGGCGAACTTCCTCTACGATCGCCAGGCCGACCGCTTCTACCTCTTCGATCCCGAGGTCACGGCCGTCTTCGACGAGGCCGTCCCCGATCACCTGCGCAACCAGGAGATCCAGGTCCTCGCCCACATGCTCCGCCAGTTCACCCCGGTGAACGTCAACGCCCTGCGCGACTTCCTGGAGCAGACGGAGCAGGGGGCCTACGCCAGTCCGCTGGAGTTCGGACGTGCCGTCGAGGGCCTCTTCGACACCCTCGACACACCGCCGCCCCCCCAGGGCATGTCCGCCATGACCGACGTCGGCCTGGCCCGGGTGCTCAACGAGGACAACTGGGGCTGGGTCCAGCTCGGCTTCAACGCCCACCTCTACGTCGTCGCCGACGGCATGGGCGGCCACGAGTGCGGCGAGGTGGCGAGCGAGGTCGCGGTCCAGACCATCTGCAGGGAGGGTCGCAACCGCTACCAGAAGGTCGTCAACCACGACATCGAGACCCTGGAGCACATCCTGGACTCCTCCTTCCAGGCCGCCAACAACACCGTCAAGTCCTATGCGGAGGAGCGCCGCAACGACATGGGCACCACCCTGGTGTCCCTGGTGGTGGCGGGCCGGACCGGGCTGATGGCCAACGTGGGCGACTCCCGCGGCTACCTCATGAGGGACCAGACGCTGCACCAGGTCAGCCGGGACCACTCGCTGGTGGCCAAGATGGTGGAGCAGCGCCGCATCACCCCCGAAGAGGCCCGGAACCACCCCCACGCCAACATCCTGCTGCGCACGGTGGGGACCGAGCGGGACGTCGACATCGACATCTTCCGCCTCGAGCTGGAGAAGGGCGACAAGCTCCTGCTCTGCTCCGATGGCCTCTGGGGCGAGGTCGAGGACGAGGACATCGAGGCGATCCTCAACCAGTTCGAGGACCCCCGGATCTGCGCCCGCGAGCTGATCCGCGCCGCCCACCACGGCGGCGGCAAGGACAACGTCACCATGCTCCTGGTGGGCATCGATCGCTGACTGACCGCCAGCGGTTGAGTCCGGACCGCTTCGATCCGTCACCAGGGGCATGGCCCCCCCAGCCTCCGCTGCTCGTCTCCCGCCCATGCACGTGGAGGCACGCCCCACGGGCGGAGGCTCCGTGCTCACGGTCCGCCTCGGCGACCTCCGCGAAGTCGTGCTGGCCGGCTCGCTGGACCGGCCCGTGACGGATCGCCATCCCGATCCCCTGATCGGACCGTGGAAGGACCAGATCCTGGCCGTCACCCTCTTCCTGCACACTTTTGCGCGCGCCTGGGGCCTGGAGAGCATCGAGCCCACCCACGGGGGTCTCAAGGTCCAGATCATCCTGCTCCCGGCGCCGGAGCCCCCTGTGATCCAGGCCGCGGTCGGACGCGCGGTGCTGGTGCTGCGGGACGGAGAGGAGCTCTGCGAGGCGTGGATCGAGCCCCTCGAGCCCTCCCTGGAGATCCTCCAGACCCGCGATCACCACACGGCACGCGGCGCGGCCCCTCGCGCGAGTCCGGCGGTCCCCAAGAAGCGCAAGGACCTCCTCAGGGGGCCCACGGTGCTGATGAACTCCCAGAAGCCGAAGCGCCGGAGCGGCCGCTGGGCCGCGCCGTTTGGCGCCATCGCCCTCGGCGTGGTCGGGGCCGTCGCAGCCACCCAGCTCCAGCAGGCGAGCCACGCCAGCGACCTCGAGGTGGCCTGGGAGCGCTCCCTGATCGCCGCCGTGCTCCCGGAGGGTGTGTCCCCGACCATCGCCGTCTCCGGCAAGTCGTACGGCGGGCTGGACGGCGAGACGGCCAGCGCCGCCATGCGCACCCTCGAGCTGGCCGCGGGGAGCTGCTACCTGGACGCGCTGGAGGCCGGGACCGCTCCCCCGGAGCTCCGGGGACTGTTCACCGCCCGCGTCACCCTCCGCAGCAGCGGCACGGCGATGTCGGTGGACGGGACCAACGTGCCCTTCCAGGACGAGCTGCTCGCCGACTGCCTCGTCGAGGCGGCCGGGTCCCTGCGGGTGCGAGGGGCTCCCGGAGGCTCGTCGCTGGACCTCACGGTCTCCCTGAGCCCGAGCTGACGCCTCGATCTACCGCACCGCATCGCCAGGACGATCGCGCTGCACGGCCAGCGCCACGAGTCCACCCGCGGCGAGCGCCGGCGCTGCCACCAGCCCCCAGCGCCGGTGGACTCCCCCCCCTCCTTCGACCTCTGGAGGTGGGAGCATCTCCGCCAGGGAGCCCTGGCCGGGGAAGATCGGCACGACCTGGACCTGGATCTCCTCCCCGTAGCTCACACGGACCTCGTGGCGGCCCGGAGAGAGCGGTGTGCGCTCGGACTGGGGCTGCCAGGGCCTTCCGTCCAGCTCGAGGAGAGCCTCGGGCGCCACCCGCACCTCCAGGGAGCCGGAGGCCAGCAGCGTGCGCTCGAGCCACTCCAGGGGGGCCCCTCCGCCTCGGGGGAGCAGGAGCACGACCGGTTCCCCGAGGGCCTGGCCCCCTCCCCACGCCGAGGCACGGGCGACCGGCATCGAGCCGTCACCGGGGGCGGCGAGCTCCATCACCACGATCACGTCGACCCCGAGCCGCCAGCCGACCGTGTTCCAGCACCCGCCGTCGAAGGCGCAGCGCTCGACCAGATCGGTCCCGCTGCCGCCGACGCGCTCGGCGACCTCCGCCGGACCTCGGACCCGCCAGGTCCCGGTGCTCACCAGCAGGGCGGCCAGCTCGTTGGCGGTCTTGGCCGGCAGCGCGGCCGGCACCTGGCCCTCCGAGGCCGTGACGATGCCCACATAGAGCGGCGTCGGCCACGCCTCGTCGGCTGCCCGCGCGCTGGACACCCCGATCCCCAGCAGGGCCAGGGAGAGGACGAGTGCCCTACTCCCCCAGCAGCGAGCCGAGCGCGGCCTCGACATCGGCCTCCAGCTCCGCCGTCTCGGGGGCCCCGATGGCTGTGATCCGTCCATCGCTGTCCAGGACATAGGCCCGGGGAACCTCCTCGATGCCATAGCGGCCGGACACGATGTGGTGGTTGTCGCGCAGCACCGGGAAGCTGAGCTTCTGACCCCGCACCCACTCACTGAGACCCGCGAGGTCCCCCTGATCGATGGAGATGGCGACGAAGCGAACGTCCTGCCGCTGGTACTTCCGGGCACACCGGTTCAGGGTGGACAGGCCCTCGCCACCATCGGCGCGGCTGAAGAAGTAGAGGACGACCGCCTGGGACGGGTAGCCGGCCAGCGGCCCGGTGAGGTCGCCCAGTCCGACGTGGTCGTTGCGGACGAGGCTGACCGCGACCTCCTCGTTGATCGCGGGCAAGGAGAAGAGCAACGCATCGTCGCCCACGCCCGGGCCGGGAGGGTTGTCCGCGAGCGCGGTCGCAGTGAGCAGCAGCAGCAGCAGCTTCAAGAACCCCTCGCGTGTCGTTCCATGGTAGGGGATGGCGACCTTAGCCCTCAAGAGGGAGGCCATCAAGGAGGCCCCGGAACCAGGATGGATGTTCCCGCCCCCGTGACCACACTGGCCGAGGCCGTGGCCGGCGCCGGTGGACGCCTCTACGTCGTGGGCGGCGGCGTCCGCGACTGGCTCCTGGGACGGTCCGCGAGCGACGTGGATCTGGAGGTCCACGGCCTGGATGCAGAGGCCCTCGATCGGGTGCTGGCATCGCTGGGCACGGCGCGCCGCGTCGGCAAGGTCCACCCGGTCCACAAGCTGCCCGTGCCAGGCCTCGGAGAGCTGGACGTCTCCATGCCCCGCCTCGAGCGACCCGGGACGGACAGCGTGACCGAGGCCGCCCGGCACCGGGACCTCACGATCAACGCCTTGCTCTTCGACCCCCTGTCGAGAGAGGTGCTCGACCCGTGGGGTGGTCGTGCGGACCTGGAGCGTGGCCGGCTGGCCGCCGTCGACCCCGACACCTTCGTGCGCGACCCCCTGCGGGCGCTGAGGGTCGCGGGCTTCGCTGCCCGACTCGGCTTCACACCCTGCCAGGAGCTCGTCCGGATCTGCCGCGGCCTGGACCTCCGCGACGTCCCCGCCGAGCGGATCCGAGAGGAGCTGATCAAGCTCCTCCAGCGGTCCACCCGCCCGTCGGTGGGCTTCCGCTGGATCCGGGACCTGGGACAGGCCGAGAGCGTCCTGCCCGGGCTGGTGTGGACCGACGACGACGCCGCGGCGATCGACCGGGTGGCCGGGTGGAGAGGAGAGCTGGAGGAGGCGGGGCTCGGCCCGTATCTGGCGCTCTGCTGGTCGGTCCTGCTGGTGGACCACCCCGACCCCGAGGCCCTCCTGGCGCGCATCGACCTCCACCGCATCGGGCGGTGGCGGGTGCGTCAGCGGATCCTGAGCCTGCTCGAGGCCTCACCGTCCTGGCCGGAGACCGACGCCGACGTCCGGGCGCTGGGGCTGGTGCCGCCGGCCTGGCTCGCCCTGCGCTGGTGCGCGGCCCGGGACCCGAGCCTGCCCCTCGCCGAAGGCCTGGCCGCCCTGGACCGGTACGGGCTCACCTCCGCCGGGCCCCCGGACCTGCTCTCGGGGAAGGACCTCGTGGCCCTCGGGGTCGACCCGGGGGAGGCCCTCGGCGAGCTGCTCGCCCGCTTGCGCCAGGCCTGGGTCTCCGGCGAGGTGAGGGACCCCGAAGGCGCACGGACCTGGGTCCTCGCCCGGATAGGATGCGCCGTCGAGGACGACCCCGCCCCATGACTGCCCGACTGCTGATCCTGGCCCTCTCGCTCCTGGTCACGGCACCCAGCGTGGCCCAGGAAGGGCCCGAGCCCCCCCGACCCGCGGAGGTCCAGCCCTCCCCGAAGGCCGAGGTGTCCGCGAACCTGCGGGCGGAGTACCTCGCCGGCGAGCCCATCCTGGTGCGCTTCGAGGTGTCCAACCCCCACGCCCAGCCGATCGTCTTCCCCGACCTGGCGGGCCGCCCCCACCTGGTCCGGTTCCACCTGACCGGGCCCGACGGCGAGGAGACGGTGCGCTTCAACACCCCGCCCGCAGAAGACGGTGGGCGCACCTGGACCCTCTCTCCGCGCGGACGACGGCAGGTGCTCCTGCAGGTCCCGTCCAGCGCGGTGTTCGCTCCCGGAGGCTGGTCGATCACCGTGCACATCCTGACCGGATCCGGCGAGCTGGTGCTGCCGTCCCACGACTTCGTGCTGGCGAGAGCCCGACCCGTCGCGGGCTCCATGAGCGTCGACGCTCTCGGGACCGCCCGAGCCGGACACGTCGCCGTCTGGGTCCACAAGGCCAAGGACGGCTACGACCTCTTCCTCCACCACGCCGACGGCCGGCGCCCCGAGCGCACCATCGGCGACTACCACCTGGCACACCTGGAGAGGCGGGTCGACCCGGTCCTGACCCACAGCCGTCCGCAGGAGCGCTGGGGGCGCTACCTCTACTGGCAGCTCGACGACCGCACGGTGGAGTACGTCCAGCTCGACGGTCAACAGCTCCGGGGAGAACGACGCCGTCTCCAGGTGCCCTGGCCGCGGGTCGAGGTGATCGGCCGCGGCTCGACCGACGCCGACGGTGGCCTCCACGTGCCGCTGTGGGTCCCCGGTCCCCGCGGCACCGCAGGCGAGCTGCGGGTGGCCTCGGTCCGCTCACCGACGGGTCCCCGGTTCCGGTCCGTCGCCCGGCTGCCGCGGCCACCGACCTGGGTGGAGACCGCGGTCGACGGCACCGGCGCCCTGCGCCTGCTGGTGTCCCACGACGGCCTGCTCGACCTCTACACCGTGACCGCCACCGGCGAGCTGCCGGCCATCGGCCACCGCCTCGACGTGGACCTGGCGCCGCTCGTCGCCCGCTTCGGCTTCCTGCCCGATCGCGAGGAGTCCCCGGGCGGCCTCGCCGTGCTCGGGCTGTACGCCGAGGAGGAGGGCTGGGTCGGACGCTGGACCACGCTGCGCGGCAAGGAGCTCCACGCCTGGCCGGTGATGCATCCACCGCCCGGCGCCCGCCCCCTCGATCTCCTGCCGCGAGGCTTCGACGCACCCGTCGCCCTCTCCCGACCCGCTGAGGGGCCGGTGCAGTGGGCGATGCCGGGCCGGGTGTCACAGCCCCTGGGTGTGGACCCGTCCGGGGTCCTGCTCGGCACCGAGGCCGGAGTCGTGCTCTACCGACGGCTGGTCCCCGGTGGGCCTGTCCACCACCTGCGCCTGGTCGAGGCCCCCCCGGCGCCCGACTGAGGGCCGTCCAGCTCAGGTCCGCGCCGTCCGGTCCGTATAGTGTGGCAGAAGCCCAGGGAAACCCCGGTGGTCAACGTCCTCCAGCAGGTGAGTCGCCTGCAGATGCCCGAGACCGTGGAGGTCCAGCTTCGGGCGGGCGGCGACGTCCTCGAGGGCCGGGCCGTGTGGGTCGATCCCGGTCGTGCCCACATCGAGCTCGACAAGAGGCTCCCCGGCGGGACGGAAGGCACCCTGCGCATCCGGCTGCGCCGCAGTCGGGTCAGGGTGATCGTCAAGGTCCTGGCGGTGACCAAGCCGGCCGAGGGGGCCCACCACCGCCACCTCCACCTCTGCGCCCTCGATGTCCCGCCTGCCGCACAGCCCGCCTTCGAAGCGCTGTTGCGGGCCGTGAACCCCAGCCTGGCCCCGCCGCCACCGCAGGATCCGGAGACCCGTCGCCCGGCCCGGAGCACACGCACGGATCCAGAGGCCGAGGAGACGCCCCGGCGATCCCGGTCCCGGCGCCTGCCTCCCCAGCGACGACTCTCCTCGAGGATCCCCAAGCCCACGGACGAGCCCCTCCAGCCGAGGCGTCGCACGTCCGGCCCGACCAGGCGCGGGCCGCGTGGCCTCGCCCCCGACGAGCTGGTGAAGACGGTCTTCCATCGAGGCACGCCTCCCGTGCTGGAGGCGGTCTTCGTCAGCGCCGAGCTCTGGTCCCGCTCGGCTCGCCTCGGGCCGGGCTGGCTCCAGCTCGTGCTGGCGCAGTGCGAAGACATCGAAGAGCAGGACGAGGTCTACCTGGACCTCGAGCTCCCCACCGGCGCGGTGTGCTCCCTGCACGGCCGCATCGCGCGAGCGGGACGCGGCCGCATGCTCGTGGAGATCCGGGATCTCCCGCCAGCGGTCCAGGAGAGCATGAAGAAGGTCTGAGCGACCTCAGGGTTCGCCGCACCACCGGCTCGGGTAGTTCTCCTCGCAGTAGGCGGCCGGGCCCGGGTTGCCCTCGCCGAACTCGTTGTCCGACAGGCAGAGGTAGCTCTCGATCGTGCGGAAGTCGTCGAGCTCGAAGAGCACCAGGCCGCCGTCTTCGTCGTACTGCGGAGCCGCGTCGCGGTCGTAGCCCCACTGGCCGTCGCCGGTCCACTCGGCGTGGACGCGGGCCTCGCCGGGCAGCGTGCACTCGTTCATCGCGATGCCCGGGATCCCGTTGTCGTTGTCCCCCTCGATGATCTCCTCGCAGGAGCCATCGACCAGGATGTAGGACCAGGTCAGCAGGTCGTCGTCCAGGGGCATCGAGTAGGCCGTCATCACGACGGTGTACTCGACGGCCGGGTGGGCGCTGGTGTCGATGGTGCAGTACTCCGACGTGCCGCGGCCGGAGTGCCCGCCGACCTCGGCGTAGGCATCGGCGATCGTGCACTCGTTGAACTCGATCTCGACCTCGACGCCGAGGGAGTCCTCGTAGATCGCCTTGAAGTCGCCGAGGTCGTAGCCCGGGGTCCCGGTGTAGTAGGCCGACAGGCCGGCCATCAGGTCGACGTCGCCGTCGTCCTGGGAGTTGTCGGGCCAGGTGTAGCGGGTGTCGGGCTCCTGGAGCGAGACGGCCTCGGACCAGTAGGCGGACTCCGGATCGGCGATCAGGCAGACCTTGCCACCGGTCCCGGTGAAGGTCGCCGAAGCGCCACCGAGGACGGAACGCCCGGTCGGGCCGGAGATGTGGTAGCGGGTGTGCTCCTCGCGCAGCGTGGAGTCCCGGAACTCGTCCAGCGGGACGACGGGGATCTCACCCACGTGCACGGTGCCCGGGAACTCCGGGTGGGGCTCCTGGTCCGTGAGCTCCATCGTGAGGTGACAGCCAGTGGTCAGCAGCAGGGTGATCATGGCTCAGTCCTCGAGCTCGTAGCCGAGAGTGACGCTGACCTGCTCCCCGCTGTCGCGGAAGGCGGCCGCGTCTTCGGCGGCGGTGGCGTAGGGGTCCTCGACCAACCAGTCCCCGGTACCGATGTACTTGTTCGGGTAGTTGATCAGGTCGCGGAAGTTGGTCCCGTAGTCGTAGTCGTTGGCGTACTCGTTGTTCTGCCGACCGTCTTCGGGGTTGCAGGTGGTGAAGTTGTAGTCCGAGCCAGGGGAGTCCATCCAGCCCCAGATCTTCATGTCCTGCTGGTAGGTGACCTGCCAGAGGTCGAACTCGGCGACGAAGTCGCCGTCGGAGTTCTCCTCGAAGTCCAGACCGGAGCAGGTCCCGTCGGCGTTGAGGCCATCGGGGCAGGCGATGAAGCTCAGCTCGTAGTCGTCGGTGTAGTTGAGCAGCTCGTAGCAGTAGGACCGGAAGTAGTCCGGGGAGTCCACCGTGGCCCCGAACTCGTCGACCACCGGCTTGTCGATGGTGTCGTTGTACCAGTCGATGATGTCCTCGAAGTCCTTGAAGCGACCGGTCGCCATCCGGCAGACCATGGACTCGAAGCAGGCGAAGTCGAACCGGCCGACGGACCCGCCGCCGTAGGGGTAGGTGTTGCCGGGGTTGCTGCCGATGACGGGGCCCGTCTCCGGGTGGGGGTAGCCGTAGTCCAGGGTGTTGACCGCGGGGAAGGCCCCCAGGAAGACGGGGCCGATCCAGCGGGTATCGGTGATCGTGTTGACCTCCCCGGTGCGCTCGTCGACGACGTCGCGGGTCGCCGCGGCCCTCGGGACGACCACCTGGCCGTGCACGTCGACCTGGGGCAGGTCCTCTTCGTAGATGCAGCCGGTGGCCGCGAGCAGGAGCATGGAGACCATGGTGACGCCCTACCTAGAACTTGTACTGCAGGCCGCCGCTGAAGGTCAGCGGCTGCTGGCGGTCGTAGATGAACCAGCGGGGCTCGCCGCTGCCGAGGGTGGTGTCCACGGCGTCGCCCTGCTGCATGTTCAGGATGTTGGTGATGATCAGGTTCGCGGACAGCTCGCCCTTGCGCACGTGGATGTCCTGGCTCAGGAAGAGGTCCAGGTAGAAGACGGGCTCGGTGCGGCCGTAGGAGCCCACGGGGCTCTTGAGCTGGAAGGCGATGTCGGTGGTGGCCGGGGTGTAGTAGTACCGGGTGGCTGGCGAGCCGCTGTAGAACTGGAGCTGGACCCCGAGGGTGGTGGTCCAGGGGTCGTTGGGCAGGTCGACGGCGGCGTAGCCCTTCACCTGGTGGCGGATGTCCGAGTAGAGGTTGCCGTAGGTCAGCTCGAACTGGGGCGGCACGGCCAGGCCGGCGCCCGTGTTGCCCTGGGAGGTGCCCTTGGACACCACGTAGGAGTAGGTCAGCCCCATCAGCCAGCGGTCCGACCAGTCCTTCTCGATGAAGAGGTCGGTCTGGTAGTAGTCGCGGCGGCTGACCTCGGGGGTGCGCAGCCGGAGGAAGGAGAAGCCGGTGCCGTCGGTGCTTCCGAGGGTGTTGTAGCCGTCCTCGTCCCAGATGTTGTTGGTCTCGTCGTAGGCGTAGTAGTTCCGCAGGAACTTGGCCTTGAAGCCGACGCCGAGGACCACGTCCTGGATCAGCTCCCGCTGGGCGCCGAGCACGAACTCGTCGGTGTGGGGAGCGTCGAGCTCGTCGAGCGAGGTGAAGGTGTTCTCGTACTCGTACTCGGCGGCCAGCTCGTTGGCCGGGGAGGTGTAGTTCCCGTAGAGCTCGCCGAAGTAGAGCTTGTAGCCGAAGCCGGCGTCGCTCTGGTAGCTGGCGATGCCCAGGTTGCCGAGGTCGTTGAAGCGACCGTAGCCGCCGTAGAACTTGGTCTTCTCGTCGCCCCAGGGGTCCCAGGCGGCGTAGAAGCGCGGGCCCCAGACGCTGGCGTTGATGATCCGGTCCTGGGTGTCGGACTGGTAGATGGTGCGGTCGTAGCGCACGCCGTAGCGGAAGGTCAGGTTGTCGACCGGCTTCCAGACGTCCTGGATGAAGGCGCCGAAGGTCTTGCCGGTCTGCTTGAGGTGGTAGGGCGCCGTGGACTCGACCCAGTACCAGTTGGTGTAGGTCTCGGGGTCGTAGGTGACCAGGTTGGCGTCGACGTAGTAGTGGTTGCCCGTGTAGCCGACGACGTTCTCCCAGCTCACCGTGCTGACCTGCACACCGGTCTTCAGGTCGTGGAAGCCGATGAACTCGCGCTGGAGCACGCTCAGCTTCACGTCGACCTGCGCCCGCATGCGCTCGTCGATGTAGATGTAGGGGTAGTTGTCGCTGTCGAAGGCGTTGTAGGAGCCGTACCGACCCGGGGTGATGAAGTCGAGGCTGTTCTCGGGCTCGTCTTCGTCGCAGGGGTGGTAGCCCAGGTCGGTGTCGTGGGTGCAGGGCACGCCGGACACGTCGATGTAGGACTGCTGCGCCGAGGCGACGGTCTCGACGTAGATCTCGGGGCTGATGAACCAGTCCCAGGTGAAGGAGCCGAGCAAGCCGCCCTGGGCCTGGCGATACTGGGCCTCGGGCCGCACGAACCGGTCGTACTGGTCGAGGTTGTCGACGGTGGTCGGATCGGCCTGGACCATCGCCTGGAAGCGGTGGGACGGGTTGGGCTGCGCGGTCAGCTTGGCCAGGATGTAGTGGCCCTCGTAGTCCCGGGGCAGGTCGATGCCGACGTTGGCGTACTGGGTGCGGACCCGGGAGTAGGAGATGATGAACCAGGCCCGGTCGCGCACGATGGGACCGGAGACCTTGGCGTTCATGGACAGGTTGCTGATGCTGCTGTCGAAGCCGGTGGGGGCCAACTCGGCGCCGTCGGCGGCGTAGCGGGCGTCGTACTTGGGCGAGAGCAGGCTGGACTCGTACCAGAAGTTGGTGTCGAACTCGAGCTGGTTGGTCCCGGTCTCGGTGACGATGTTGACGATGCCGCCGAGGCTCTGGGGGTACTCCGGGTCGAAGGCGCCGGTGAGCACCTCGATCTGCTCGATCGCGTCGAAGTTGAAGTTCAGCGAGAAGGTCCCGGTGACCGGGTCGGTGATCTGGACACCGTCCAGCAGGTAGGTGTTCTCGTTGTAGGAGCCACCGGCGATGTTCGGGTTGCCGCCGCCGATGACGCCCGGGGTGGCGCTGACGACGCTCTGGTAGGAGCGCCCCGTGGGCACCTTCTCCAGGAACTCCTTCTGGAGGACCTGGCCGGTGGCGACCGACTCCGTGTCCAGGGTGGGCCGGCTCTCCTCGACGATGTACTCCTCCCCTGCGACCTCGGTGGGCAGCTCGATGGTCAGGTTGACGCTGCGCCCGATGAGCACCCGGATGTTGGGCTTCTCGAGGCGGGTGAAGCCGGGCTTCTCGAACTTCACCAGGTAGGTGCCCGGAGGGAGCTGGGTGAAGAGGAAGCGGCCGCTGCCATCGGTGCTGTGCTGCTGGGCGCCACCGATCAGGGACTCGGAGGACAGCGTGACGAGCACGCCCGGGATCGACAGACCTCCCTCGTCGATGACGATGCCCTTGACGGTACCCGTCGTCTGGGCATGAGCCTCGGAGGTGGTCCAGGCGAAAGCCACCAGGAACACGAAGGCCAGGGCTCGGAGGCAGCGAAGGAGTCGAGTCATGGAGACCGTCCTCGGGACGGGTGGAACACGGAGACACACGCCCCCCCCAACGCGTGAGGGGAGCAGGCCGGGGAAAGTACGCGGGCGGTGGGACCCCGTCAAGGTTGCCGAGGGAAGAAGTCGAGGGGTGTGACAGCCCCTTTGCATGGGCGGACGCGGGCGATGGGAAGGGCGCACGGGGCAGGATCGCGCCCTGACAGCCTTCTGTAAAGACCGGCATCCCGCTCGGGGCACCCCAGCTCCCCGCCTTGACGGCTTGGATCGTTTGCAACTAAGAAGCCGGTTCCACCCTCTTTCGTTGTTGCGCCCTTGCGCGAGGGATCGAATGTCCGTGAACAAGTTGATGGTCCTCGTCGCCCTGGCGACCGCGACCTGGCTCCTCCCCGGCACCGCCGGGGCCACCACCATCACGCCGCTCACCGTCGAGCAGATGACCGACGCCTCGGACCTCGTCGTCCGCGGCATCGTCACGGAGGTCTGGGTCGAGCGCGATGCGCGCGGGAACCTCTGGACCAAGGCCCAGGTCGAAGTCACCCGCACCCTGAAGGGAGACCCCGACGTGGTCGCGATCGACGTCGACCAGCAGGGCGGCATCCTCCAGGACGAGCTCCAGCTCATCTCGGGCGCCCCCCGCTTCTCGGTCGGTGAGGAGGGCCTGTTCTTCCTCGAGCACCTCGGCAGCGGCCGCACCAGCGTGGTCGGCTGGCAGCAGGGCAAGTACACCCGCCGGATCGACCCGGACAGCGGCGACGCGATGGCGGTGCGGTTCAACCCCCCCTACGCCCGCCCCTACGACCACCGCTTCATCCCTCACCCCGCGCCCGAGCACCGGATCTACATGGCGGACCTCGAGGCCCAGGTCCTGGACCGGGTCGAGGAGGGCTGGGACGGCGTCCCGATCCCCGGCGCCGACAGCGCCAAGCTGACCCGGATCAACCGCGTCCAGAGCGAGGTGACGAAGTGACCCGCCGCCTGCTCCCCCTCGCCGTCCTCGTCGCCCTCGGCGCCTCCTCCACGGCCCACGCCTACCAGCTCATCGGCTACATGTGGGACCCCGAAGAGTACCCGATCACCTTCTTCACGACGGACTACCTGGAGGACTCCCTCCCCCAGGCGCCCGATCCCTCCACCGGGCTCTACTACCAGGAGCAGGTGATGGTCGACTCCTTCACCAACTGGTTCGACGCCGAGTGCGCGGTGATCGAGGTCGACTACGGCGGCCAGCACCCCGGCAACGGTGGCGCGGCCAACGACGGCGTCAACAAGATCTTCTTCGACGACCCCGCCGACGACTACGGCACCGGCATCAACGCCGTCATGGTCCCCCGGGGCCGCACCACCGCCGTGACCCTCAAGAACATCGGCGGCGACCTGATCTTCAAGAACCTCGACAACGACATCGTCTTCAACGACGACATCGACTGGGGCACCTCCGAGGACATCGACGACGGTCGCTGCTCCCAGGGCGAGATGGCCATCGAGTCCACCGGCACCCACGAGGTCGGCCACCTCTACGGCCTGGACCACTCCTGCGAGAAGGAGGACATCTGCACCGACGAGGCCTTCCGCAACGCCACGATGTTCTGGAGCGGTGGCGCCTGTGACACCAGCCGTGCCGAGATCAACTCCGACGACATCGCCGGCATCACCGCGCTCTACGGCCCCTTCGCCACCTTCACCACCGAGTCCGACCGCTTCGGCTCCACTCCGCTGACCATCGACTTCGAGATGGTCACCGACGAGGACGTCGAGTCCGCGTCCTGGAACTTCGGCGACGGCGAGACCTCCACCGAGCTCGAGCCCTCCCACGAGTACACCGGCCAGGGCCAGTTCACCGTCTCCGCGACCTTCAGCGGCGACAGCGACCAGTGCGGCACCTGGAGCTTCGAGTCCCGCCAGCTCGCCTACGTGCTCGCCTGCGAGATCCCCGAGCCGATCTTCTCCCTGGAGAACGCCGAAGCGGCTGGCCAGACCGAGCTGCCGGAAGAGGGCATCGCCTACCAGGCGATCAACCAGACCGACGTGAGCACCTACGGCTGCATCGACGCGATCGCCTGGCAGATCGAGCAGGGCGGCGAGCCCGTCGGTGAGCCGCTCGGCGCCTGGTCGCCGCTGCTGGTCTTCCCCGAAGAGGGCGACTACACCGTGCGCATGACCGCTGGCGGGCCGGCGGGCCGCGCCGAGGCCGTGCTCGAGGTGTCCGTCGAGGAGGCCAAGGGCTGCGCCACCTCCGGGGTCTCCCCCATGGGTGGGATCGCCGGCCTGCTCCTGGCCCTGGTCGCCGGGTTCCGTCGCCGCGAAGACTGAGCGCCCTTGAGCTCATCCCGCACCGCACACCGCCTGTGCATCGCGGTCGCGCTGCTCGGCGTCCTGCTCGTGTCCGGGGCCTGCGGGACTTCGGCGCCGCCGCCCACCGAGGCCCCCGCGGTGCCGCCGTTCTTGCTGGCACGACATCCCGAAGTGCTGGTGAAGCTGGAGCTCCCTTCCTCCAGCCGGCCCGACGGCGCCTCGGCTCCCGAGTCCCTGCCGGTCCTGGGGCCCTTCCGCCTGGTCCGGACCGTCGACCGGGTCCAGACCTGGGAGGCACCTCTGCCCTTCCGGTCCCGGAAGCTCTTCTACGGCCACGCGCCTCCGGGCCTCGAAGTCCGCCGGTCCGCCGAGGATCTGCGCTTCTCCAACGGCCCCCGGGGCGCCCGCAACAAGGACACCTGGGACTTCACCCAGCGCACCCTGCTGCTGCGTCGCCACGACGACCTCGGCGAGCCGAGGGACGGGGACTACAGCCTGACCTATGACCGGGCCACGGAGCGCGAGGACGCCCTGAACCGCGCCACGGCGGGGCTCGACGACCCCGACTTCGTCCTGCGCAGCCTCCAGCTCGGCGAGAGCACCCACACCGGCGTCTTCCTGCCGGCGCCCGGGCTGGCGGTCTGGGACGTCGTCGTGCCCCAGGACGGCCGCCTGCGCCTGGACGCCACGATCCTGCCGCCGGAGGCCGACGTGGGACAGCGCTCCGACGGAGCGACCCTGGTGGTCGAGCTGGACCTGGCGGGCACGGTCCACGAGGTCTCCCGCCACGCCCTGCAGACCGACGACATGACCCCGGTGCAGGTCGATCTCTCCGCCTGGGCCGGTCGACACGCGCTGTTGCGGCTGCGCACCGAGCCCGGCAGCTCGCCGATCCTGGACTACGTCTTCCTGGTGGAGCCCTCGCTCTACACGCCCGTCGCCCACCCCCAGCGGCTGCTGCTCGTCTTCGTCGACACCCTGCGCCGCGATCACCTGGGCACCTATGGCTACGACCGGGAGACCACGCCGCGCCTCGACGCCTGGATCGCCGGCGGCACGGTCTTCGAGGACGCCCGCAGCGTCGCCCCCTGGACCCTGCCGAGCACCCAGACCGTGCTCTCCGGTCACCACCCGGAGCGCTGGCGCAGCGGGCCTCGCCTCCAGGAGCGCCTGGCGACCGCGGGCTGGGCCACCGGCGCCTTCGTGGGCAACGTCTACCTGTCGAGCAACTTCGACATGGCCGACGGCTGGTCACGCCACCACTGCGTGAACTGGCCTCCCGCGGAGGGCGTGATCGAGGAGCTGGAGACCTTCTTCGCCCGGCACCCCGACCGGCCGGCGATGGCGATGCTCCACCTCATGGACATGCACCTGCCCTACAACGAGCCCCGCGCCTACCGGGGGATCTGGGCAGGCGAGGCCCCGGAGGGCTTCGATCCCGGCCACGCGACGCGGTCGAAGGTGCTGGCGTCCCACCGCAAGCACGGCGAGGTGCTCGAGCGGTACGTGGTCGACCGCTACGACCAGAACCTGCGCTACCTCGACGACCAGCTCGGCGATCTGCTCGACGAGCTGGGCCCGGAGGTCCCGGTGGTGCTCTTCGCCGACCACGGGGAGGAGTTCTGGGACCACGACGACTTCGAGCACGGCCACACGCTGTACGACGAGCTGCTGCGCATCCCGCTGCTGGTGCGGGGCCCGGGCGTGCCCGCGGGGCGGGCGCAGGCCCCGGTGTCGCTGCTCGACGTGGCGCCGACGGTCCTGGACCTGGCCGGTGTGCCGGCCACCGAGCTGACCGGGCGCTCGCTGTTGCCCCTGGCCCGCGGTGACGACACGGCGGCGGCGGCCTTCGCGGCCCGCGCCCAGCCCATCGGCCGCCCGCTGTACGGGCGCGAGCTCTGGGGGGTGGTGGCCGACGACCACAAGTGGATCACCCAGCGCGGCGAGGAGTGGCTCTACGACCACGCCAAGGACCCCACTGAGCAGCAGGACGTGTCAGCCCAGCAGGCGTCGCTGTCGTCGTGGCACGCGCTGCTCGGGCAGAGCCTCGACACCTGGGCCGGCATCACCTGGCGCCTGGACATCGGCTCCGCGAAGGCGACCCCTGCAGCACCGCTCACGATCGTCCTGTCCCGAGAGGGGGGCTTCCACACCGCCTGGGCCGGAGCCGACCCCATGCGGCGAGGGGCGGCCGAGGTCGTCGTGGGCGAGGACGGGGCTGTGCGGATCACCTTCGCGGCCGGCGTGAAGGGCCGACGCGAGGTCTACGCCGTGCCCAAGGGAGATCCGGCGGAGCTCGCGGGCCTGGCCCTGGAGTTCCAGGACGGCAACCGACCGCCACGTCGCAGCGAGCGCACGTCGACCCAGGCCTGGGAGCCGGACGGATCCACCCACGTCCTGCACACGGCCAAGGGGGGCGGTCGCACCGTCACGGTGACCTACGGCGTCGCCCCGGAGCCCCCCGAGGACGGTGTCGAGCTGGACGCCTTCGACAGCGAGGTCGAGGAGGCCCTGAAGGAACTGGGCTACATCGAAGAATAGTTGCCAGAGCGGCATTCCCCCGTGGTCACCAACCCGCTACCCTCATCCTCCATGATCCTGTTGTCCCTGGCGCTGGCCTGCGAGCCCCTCCCGGATCCGCCGGTGACCGAGGCGGTGCCCGGACCGGCCCGGGACCTGCTGCTGGTGAGCATCGACACCCTGCGCACGGACGCCCTGACCCGCTTCGGCGGCACGGGGG
This sequence comes from uncultured Enterobacterales bacterium, assembly GCA_964501915.1. Lineage (GTDB taxonomy): Bacteria > Myxococcota_A > UBA796 > UBA796 > CAJQPC01 > CAYFPX01. Next base: position 10,702 of record CAZCVP010000019.1, on the reverse strand, counting down.
ACATGCCCTTCGTCGATGGCTGGCTCGAGGGTGCCGTCACCCTGGACGATCACCTGAGCTGCTCCAACTGGACCTACACCTCGATGCTCTGCGCCCTGGGCGGGCGCTCGGCCCTGGAGATGGGCTTCCTGCCCCTGGACGGCGACGGGCCCCAGGACTGGCCCGGCGAGGTGCCGCTGCTGGCCGAGGTCCTGAGCGAGGCCGGCTTCGACACCGCGCTGTTCAGCGGCAGCCGGATGATCTCCAGCCAGGTGGGCACCGACGTCGGCTACGACCACGAGGTCGTCACCCTGCACGGCCACGCCAGGGACCTGGCCCCCGAGGTCGAGGCCTGGCTGGCGGACCGGGAGGGCGACAGCGATCGCTGGTTCGCCCACCTCCACGCCACCGATCCCCACTCCCCCTACAACCCGCCCGACGAGCGCGTGCCGGAGTGGGGCGGACCGGGCGAGCTGGCCTGGGACCTGTCGACGGCCGGCGGCTTCAGGGACGCGCGGGCCGAGTGGCAGGACCTGGACGACGCGACCCGCGAGGAGGTGCTGCGGCAGCTCCGCGTGCTCTACGCCGGCGAGCTCCGGGAGCTCGATGCCGACCTGGAGGCCCTCTTCGGCAGCCTCGAGGAGCTGGGGGCGCTGGAGGACACGCTGGTCGTGCTCCTGTCCGACCACGGCGAGCAGTTCCGGGACCACGGCCAGTGGACCCACGGCAGCTCGCTCCACCAGGAGGAGCTGGCGGCCCTGTTGGCCTTCTGGCACCCGGCGCTGACGCCCCGACCCGTGAGCTCGCCCACCACCCACGTCGACCTGCTGCCCACCGTGCTGCGCGCCCTCGACGTGGCCCTGCCCGCCGACCTCTCCGGTGTCCCGGCAGGGCTCGCACAGCGGGACCGCACCCGCACCGCCCTGCGCTACGACCGCAGCAGCTTCCCCAAGCAGCTCGTCGACCAGGAGGGCTGGCGGCTCTTCTACACCTGGGACGGGACCGTGGAGCTCTACGACCTCGCAGAGGACCCCGCCGAGCAGCGGGACGTGGCGGCCCACAGCGACGAAGAGGCCGACCAGCTCTGGGACAGCCTGATCCCCGACGTCACCGCCCTCGAAGCCCTCCAGGACCAGTGGGAGCCGGTGCTGGAGAGGTAGCCCCTGTCACTCCCCGAGCGGCGCCTCGGGGAAGGTGAGCGTGCCCTCGACGTCGAGGGTCACCCAGTAGGAGATCTCGGCGGCGAAGGCGACCGTCCAGCCGTCGAAGGTGGCGGTGTTGTCCAGGAGCACGGCCTCGTAGCCGTCCGAGGCGTTGCCCTCGAAGCGGTAGACTTGGGCCCAGTCGTCGCCGAGCACCAGGCCGCGCATGTCGCTGTCGGGCAGCTCGATCCAGCCGCAGACCTCCGTGGTGGACGGGAAGGCCTCATACAGCGCCGTGCAGCCCGGACACGCCGCCAGCAGCGGCTCGATCTCGAAGTCCTCGGGCGGTCCACCGAGCTCGCTGACCAGCTCCGGCTCGCAGTCTCCGGTCCAGCTCTCATACGAGAAGTAGAGCTCCGCGTCCCAGACGGTCAGGTCCGGCACCGGGTCCGGCGGCTCGGTGGTCGTGCCGGTGTCGCCCGTGTCGTCGAGGCCGACGGTGGCGGGGGTGCAGGCGAGGAGGTGAGTGATCAACAGCGCCGTCATGGTCCCTCCAGGGCGGGCCCTCTAACCCTCAGAAGCGGTGGCCCACCCCGTAGAGGAAGGCCAGGGTGTCCCGCTGCCCGGCAAAGGCGGCCCCAAGGTACATCGAGAATCCGGCGTCCGTGTGCAGGTGAAGTCGAGCGACGCCCAGCAGGAAGACGTTGTCCTCGATCGAGTTGTTGATCGTGCGACCGGCCAGCAGTCCGAGCTGGGGCTGGAAGCGGGAGGTCTCGGACACCCGGACCTGGAAGGGCACGTAGGACACCCCGAGGGCCAGTGCAGCCGCGGAGTGCTCCTCGGTGAAGCCGCCGTCGTCCTGGACCCGGCGGATGGGCTCTGTGGGGATGTTGAGCATGCCCGCCAGGGACCACCGCGGCCGCACGAGCCACTCCGCCAGCATGACCACCGAGGGCACGGGCATCACGCGGCTGTCGGTGGTGATCCGGTAGTCATCTAGCAGGGGCTGCTCCACGTAGAGCAGTGCCGACCCGAAGCTCAGCTCCATGACGTGCTTCGGCTCTTCGTCGACCCGGGTCTCCAGGACCAGGTCCAGGCGCTTGGGCTCGCCTTCGTCCTTGGAGGACGCGGGCGCGGCGAGGGTCAGACCGGTGAGAGTGAGCAGTGCGAGCACGTCGGGCCTCCGCGGTGGGAGGCCATTCTGGACCAGGTGCTCCCTCTACGCCTTCTTCACCAGCGGCGCCATGCCGCGGCTCTCGAGACGCGCTCTGAGCTCCCCGACCCGGCGGGGGTCGATCACCAGCTCCGTGTCCGAGAGCTCACCGAGCACGAAGTCCTCCAGAGGCACGACCGCCCGGATCTCGTCGAAGACGCTGGGGTCCTCGACCTTCAACACCGCCACGTCGCGATGGAGGATGGTCTCGCTCACACCTCAGTCCCGGGGCTCGATGGTGTAGGCATAGCCCTGCTCGGTGAGGAAGAGCTGCCGGCGCTCGGCGAAGCGCTGCTCCTCGGAGTCCCGGGTCACGATGCTGTAGAAGGCGGCGCTGTTGTCGCCCTCCTTGGGCCGCAGGATGCGACCGAGGCGCTGGGCCTCCTCCTGGCGGCTCCCCCAGGTCCCGGAGATCTGGATCGCCACCGACGCGTCGGGCAGATCCACGGAGAAGTTGCCCACCTTGGAGACCGCCAGGGCCTGGGCGTCGCCGTTGCGGAAGGCGGCGAAGAGCACGTCCCGCTTGGACTGCGGGGTCTGGCCGGTGATCAAGGGGAGCTTCCAGCGGCGAGAGAGCCACTTGAGCTGGTCCAGGTACATGCCCAGCACCAGGACCTTCTCCGCCTTGTGCTTCTCCAGCAGCTCGGCGACCACCGGGCCCTTGCGGGCGTTGGTGCTGGCGATGCGGAATTTCTCCCGGTCGTCGGCCACCGCGTAGCGGATGCGGTCCTCCTCGGAGAGCGCCACCCGGATCTCGCAGCAGGAGGCCTTGGCGATCCAGCCCTGGTGCTCGAGGTCCTTCCACGGCATGTCGAAGCGCTTGGGTCCGATGAGGGCGAACACGTCGCCCTCCTTGCCGTCCTCGCGGACCAGGGTGGCGGTCAGGCCCAGGCGGCGCCGGGCCTGGAGCTGGGCGACGGTGCGGAAGACCGGCGCCGGCAGCAGGTGGACCTCGTCGTAGATGACGAAGCCCCAGTTGGCCCGGTCGAAGATGCCGAAGTGGACGAAGTCGTCGGCGCGGGACCGGCGCCAGGTGAGCATCTGGTAGGTCGAGAGCGTGACCGGTCGGATGTCCTTCCGCTCGCCGGAGTACTCGCCGATCATCTCGTCGGTCAGCGTGCTCTTGTCGAGCAGCTCCGCCTTCCACTGGCGCAGCGCCGTGACGTTGGTGCACAGGATCAGCGTCTTCATGCCGAGCCGGGCGATGGCGCCGAGGCCGACCATGGTCTTGCCGGCGCCGCAGGGCAGCACGATCACCCCCGACCCGCCGCGGGTGTGGCCGTCGCCGAGGAAGGAGTCGATGGCGAGGTTCTGGTACTCCCGCATCCCGAAGGCGCGGCCCTCCAGGGTCTCGGCGCGGACCTCGACCTCCAGGGCCTCGCCGTCGGTGTAGCCGGCGAGGTCGTCGACCGGGTGACCGGCGTGGGTCAGGGCCTGCTTGAGCTCTCCCCGGCGGCCCGGATCGACCACCGAGGTCACCTCGTCGAGCTCCGGCCCCAGCAGCGGCCGCACGAGCTTGAGGTTGCGCACCTCGGTCATCAGCACCGGCTGGTCGGCGACCAGGCGCAGGCCGTCTTCGGCGGCGTGCAGCTCGAGGCGTCCATAGCGGCCCATCGTCTCGGTCACGTTGACCGGCACGTTGGGCGGCACGTCGTACTTGGCGAAGCGCTGGAGGGTGTCCAGGACCGCGTCGACGGTCACCCCTGCCGCTGCGGCGTTCCACAGCGACAGGGGCGTGATGCGGTAGGTGTGCACGTACTCCGGGCTCTTCACCAGCTCGGCGAAGGAGCACAGCGCGTCGCGAGCCTCCTTGAAGTGGGGGCCCATCGTCTCCAGCAGCAGGGTCTGGTCCGACTGGACGATGAGCGGGTTGTCCGGCTCGTAGCGCATCCCGGCGGTCTAACGGGTAGCGAGGCCTTGGGAAGCCCAGGCGGCCGCGAGCCAGACCGCCTCCCCCACCGGCGGCCCCCCACCGCGAACGTCGCTCACGGCGACATTCAACCCTCCACACACCCGTGTGGGGCCTCGAACGTCGCTCACGGCGACATTCGCGCGGGAGGACAGGCGGCGCTTGGCATCCCCGCGACCGCTGCGGCGGACCAGGCCCAGCGCTTCGAGGTCGCGCAGGTCCTGCGGGGCGGTGCGGTGGGCGACGGCGGAAGGTCGCTCTGCCCGGCCCAGATGCGCATGGGTCGACGTACGGGCCTGGGGCCGTTGTTGGCCTCTCGGAGCCGTGCGAGCGGGTCGTGGTGTCCTCTGACCACACGTAATCAGGGGTGTTTTCAGGCAGCCCCTGCTTGCACGAACAGTCGGTGCGCTTCCACCGCCCCCGCAGGTGTTGCCGAGCGGCCGAGGGCTTTCTATACTGAAAGTATCCACGAGGAACTCCAGTGCCAGACCTCCACACCAGCCTCGGGGCCGGTCCGCCCGCCGGGGCGATCCAGATCACGATGTTCATTCCCAGCGTGGACCGACACCACGCCCCCATCGATCAGCTGCAGTGGCGCGACGAGGCACTCAAGACGCTCGGCCTGCTCTTCCGCGGGGCCACGGCGTTCCCTCCTGGCCGCGGGGTCTGGCGGGATGACCAGACCGGCGAGCTGGTCTTCGACGACACCGTGATGGTGACCACCTACGTCCCCGAGAGTGCGTTCGCCGGCCCCGCCGTCGCCGAGCTGCGTGCATTCCTCCACCGCATGGGACGCGACGCCAACCAGGGCGAGAACGGCGTGGTGATCGATGACAGCTACTACGGAATCACCGACTACGACCCGGAGGCCCGAGATGGCTAGGAGAAAGAAGCTCGACGCCGCACAGCTCGCGGATGCTCTCGGCGCCAGCCGCACGGTGCCGCTGTCCGGCCGCTCGGCGCAGGGACCGCTCGGCCTGGTCCAGCTCCACGCCGAGGTGCAGCAGCGCTTGAAGTCCTCCGGCGGCCGACCGACCGACCCGGCGTGGACGCTCAAGCGGGTGGTGCCATTCCGCCAGGAGCGCTGGGAGGAGCTGGAGGCCATCTCGCGCAAGCTCAGCGCTGGAGGGCGCTCGGTCAGCCCGGCTCAGCTCGCCGCATTCCTGGTGGAGCGGCAGCTCGCCGACCTGGAGCGGGAGCTGGCGGAGGGAGGCGATGACGCGCTGAACGAGGTTCTGGGAAACACGGCGTAGCGTCGGCCGTAGACCTCTACGCTGGAGCGAGCACTTCCTCTCGCGGGATTCCGATGAGCGGGATCCGGTACCGCCGAGCCAGAGCCGTAGCGACCGGGTAGTCCACGTCGAAGGCAGCAACGACTCCGCGCACGTCCTCCCCAACGAGGGGGTATCCGCGCTCACTGGCCGCAAGCGTCCGGTACTTGAGCGCCTGGTGGATGCCCACGCACAGCTCGTGGTCTCCCTCCAGCTCGACCTCGACGGCTGCACGGAGCGGCCCGTGGTTCTCGAAGAGCACGTCTACCCGGTCGCCGGTTGAGAACCGGTACTCGAGCGTCGCCCTGGCGTCTGGGCTCAGCCCGACCCGGAGCGGGTTGTCGGCCACGAATTGCTTGAGCAGCCGGTGGGCCTCAGACTCCCCGGTCGGCGTGTGGGTCGTGCCCACGAAGCGCTCGCGCAGGGCGAGGTCCGCGACGTTGTCGAGGTGCACGACGCGGGAGGAGAAGAGTGACACCCCCTGGACCTCGTCACCCCAGCGGAAGTAGCCTCGCGCCTCCCGCGGGTCGCGCCGCAGCGGGTGCAGGAAGGCGAGCCAGTCGTGGTGGTCCTGATGGTCGATTCCCTTCGGAGCCGCGAACTCCAGCACCCACGAGCGCATCTGGTAGAAGTCGCAGACGAAGTAGTGGGGCGCCTTGAAGCCGCCGTAGGCTGGCACGGCGAAGACGTACCAGTAGAACTCGGACCGGTTGATCCTCGGGAACGAGTAGAGGTCGTCGAACCAGTCCAACCGGATCGGGACGTGCCAACCGCTGAACCGGTGGATGACCCTGGCCGGCATGCCGCCGAGCATGAACTTGCCCGGGTCCTTGGGGTCCGGGCTGTTCGGGTCGAGGAGCACTGCTGCGCCGCTCGACGCGAGGTCGCGCTGCATCAGGGTGAGGACGAGGTCCTTGGCTTCCTTGACCTTCACCCCATCAGGCTACCGCAGCAGGCCGCTCTACTCCCCCCGGGGACCCAGCTCTCGGCTGCACCTGCAACCCAGCGACAACGACCGTTGGACGGTCGCTCCAAGCCATCCCCGGTGTACGGGTTGGTGGAAGGGTTTGGGGCTGAAATGGCGCCATCGGCGCCGTACAGACGGAGCGGGTGTCCTGCTAACTACGCCGAATCACAGCAGTATCTGGGCAACCCCTACTTGTGCCGAAAGACGATCCGCCCCTTGCTCAGATCATAAGGACTCACCGCCACCGTCACCCGATCCCCCAGCACCACGCGGATCCGGTACCGCCGCAGCTTGCCAGCCAGGTGGGCGTGCACGTCGCTGCCCGCCTCGGTGTGCACCTTGAAGGTGCCCCCGGGAAAGACCTCCACCACCTCGCCCTCGATCTCGATGAGGTCGTCGCTCGCCACACACCCTCCAGAGAGACCCGGCACGGCCCCGCGGCAAGCGGGTATCGCCCGGGACTGGCACGGGCAAGCGGCCCCCGTCAGGTAGGCTGGGGCGTGCACGCGCTCTGGCTGATCTCCCTCCCGCTGATGGCCTGCTGGGGAGACGACACCGGCTCTCCCGACGACTCGGCGGCCCCGACCACCGACACGACCACGACCCCCGTCACCTGGCCCACGGAGGGTCTGGTCCTGGACAAGGCCCACGTGGTCGACGCGGCCGGCGCCCGGGAGGCGGCCCTGATCCTGGTCGGGGACACCATCTGGGACGTCGTGGAGGCCGGCCAGGACTGGCCGGACCACCTGGAGGTGCGGGACCTCGACGGGCGCTCGGTGATCCCGGGGCTGATCGACGCCCACGTCCACCTCTACGACCCGGGCACGACCTCCTGGGTCGGGGACACGGTGGCCGACAACCTGCGGGCGACCCTGGCCTGGGGCGTGGTGGCCGCCGTCGACGTGGGCGGCCCCGAGGTGACCTGGGCCCTGCGCGACCGCATCGCGGAGGGGACCCTGATCGGACCGCGCCTGCGGGCCGCCGGGCCCTTCCTCACCGTGGAGGGCTCCCACCCCTGCGAGGTCCGGTGGTACCGGGACCGCTGCCGCTTCGTCGACGTCGAAGGCCCCGAAGTGGCGACGGAGCTGGCGGAGGGCGGCGCCGACCTGCTCAAGGTGGCCCTGGTGGACAACGGCTTCACCGACCACCCGACGCCCCGCCTCGACCTCGGCGACCTGGCGGTGATCGCCGCGACCGGCCTGGAGGTCGCCGCCCACGTCGCCGAAGCGGACGACGAGGCCGACGCCGCCGGCCTGGTCCAGCACCTCGCCCACCCGGTCTTCGCCGCCCCCCGGGACACGACCCCGCTCGACCCGGTGCCGAGGTCGCTGGCGAGCACGGTGTCGGCCTTCTCCGGGGTGGTCGACGTCATCGGTGGCGCCGACCTGACCGGAGCCGACTACGCCACCCTGCCACCAGCGGTCCGCGCCGCCTGGACCTGGCTCCAGAACCACCCCGAAGCCCTGGTGGAGGACTGGGTCGAGGACAACGACGCCTGGGCCGACATCCTGCGAGACAACCTGTCGATCTACCGGGAGCTGCACCCGGAGCTGATGGTGGCCGGCTCCGACGCCGGCTACTGGTTCGTCGCCCACGGCACCCGGCTGCACACCGAGCTGGAGGAGCTGGTCGCCGCGGGCTGGACGCCGCTCGAAGCGCTCACCGCGGCCACGGCCCGCCCCGCCGAGGCCTTCGGCTGGACCGACCTGGGCTGGATCGCCGCCGGCTACCGCGCCGACCTGCTCCTGCTCGACGGGGACCCCTCCGAGGACATCACGGCCACCCGCCGGATCGCCGAGGTCTGGCTCGCCGGCGAACCCCACACCCCGGAGTCCCTGCTCGCCCAGGACCTCTGGCTCGGCCCGGGCGAGGGCTTCTGCCTCGACGACCGGGACTGCGACGACACCTGCGACCTCTTCGACCACGCCTGCACGGCCTCCTGCCCGACCCCCTACGCCCCGGTCAACGACTGCGGCCCGGACACCTGGTGCGCCCCCGTCGACGGCGTCCCGACCACCACCGATGGAGCCTGCCACGCCAGCGACGGCTGTAGCTGGCGGCTCCAGGACTGCGGCAGCGAGACCTACCCCGAGACCTGCATCCCCGCCGACTCCGACAGCACCTACTGCTGGCCCGCGGGCTCGCGCGCCCCCGGCGAGACCTGCTCCTGGACCGACCCCGACCTCGCCTGCGAGCCCGGGTCGCTGTGCGGCACGGCCGGTCGCTGCCTGGCGATCTGCGACCCCGACGGCACGCCCTGCGACGTCGGCACCTGCGCCTGGCAGCTCGCCGGCGGTGAGGAGTGGTACGGGCTCTGCCTGTAGACCCGCGTCCGAACGGGCACCGCCGCGGCCCGGCCCACAACGCGGCCGGTGGCAGATCACCCCGGCCGTTGTGGGCTCTGGGGACCCACAACGCCGCCGGTGGCGGTCCATCCCGGCCGATGTGGGCTGAGGGGGCCCCCCACCCGGCCGGTGGCAGATCACCCCGGCCGTTGTGGGCTGTGAGCGCACCCGAACCTCAGAACGGCCCCAGCCGCCCCTCCCGGTAGAGCTCCCCGGCGAAGCGGCCCCAGACCGGCGCGTGGTCCGACAGGTCCTTGCGGGGATCGACCCAGCTCTGTTCGGCCCGCTCCTCGGCGCCGTTGGCGGCCAGCAGGTAGTCGAGCCGCCAGCCGCGGTCCTTGGCCCGGGCCTTGCCCCGGTTGGACCACCAGCTATAGACACCCCCCTCGCCGGGGTGCAGCGCCCGGTGCACGTCGACCCAGCCGCTGGCCAGCACCCGGTCGACCCAGGCCCGCTCCTGGGGCAGGAAGCCGGAGTTCTTGGCGTTGCCCTTGGGGTTCCAGATGTCCAGCTCCGTGTGGGCGATGTTCCAGTCCGCGCCGACGCGGGTCGGGCGCCCCCCCGCCCGCCGCCCCGCCCGCCCCCCCCAGCGGGGCGGCCGGTGGGGCACCTTGCGGGCCCGCCGCTCCTCGGAGGCCGAGCCTGACGGCACGTAGACGCTGGCGAAGGTCCAACCGCCGACGTCGACCCGCAGCACCCGCCCTTCGTCGTCGGCCCACTCGTGGCCGGTGCCCACCACCACGCGGTCCACCGGCACCCGGCTGTAGAGCGCCACGCCGGCGTAGCCCTTGCGCACCGCGTTGACCCACCGCGAGTTGTAGCCGACCGGGCAGCGCACCTCGGGCGGGACCTGGTCCGGCCAGGCCCGCACCTCCTGGAGCAGGAGCAGGTCGGGACGGTTCTCGTCGAGCCACGCCAGCAGGCCCTTGCGGTGGGCCGCCCGGATGCCGTTGCAGTTGAAGCTGCAGACCGTGAAGGACACCGAACGCTCAGAAGTTGTAGAGCGAGGCGGACCCCTGGGAGCAGGCGGCGTGCACCGAGCGGATGGGCTTGTTCGAGGTGATGCGCTCGCCACCGCTGGTGAACTGGTGCAGCGGCTCGGAGTCCTCGTCGCCGGCGGCGATCCGCGCCATCTTGTTCCGCCACTTGCCGTTGAGCGTGATGGTGCAGTGGGTCCAGGCGAAGGAGGAGCTGTTGCGGATCTTCACCGCCCGCGCCGGACCGATGCCCGAGACCCGGAAACCACCCTTCATCTCGCCGCTGGCGACCGCGCCACCGCCGCCGCCACCGCCACCGCCGCCGGAGCTCGCAGAGGCCGTGGAGGTCGAGCCGGCACCACTGCCGGAGATCTCCAGGGTGCCCTGCTTGGCCTGGACCATGATCGACTCGATCAGGCCCGTGGGCTGGGCCCCGTCACACTGGGACAGGGGGATCGCGTCGCGCCCCCGCGCCATGACGAAGGGGGTCTTGCACACCAGGCTGCTGTTGATGATGACGAGGACGTCCTCCCAGTGCTGGGCACTGGTGTTGTTGAGCACGACCCGGTAGTCGGCCCCCTCCCCCGTGACTTCGGCGTTGCCCCCGAGCCCGCCGGCCCAGGCCACCCCGCCCAACATCGTCCAGAGCGCCGCGGTCCAGATCCTGCTCATCGCCATCGAACCTCTCCCAGCCTGGTTCCCGGCTCTTGCCGGGCGAGACGTACCGCGATAACCCGCGTGGCCGACGCCGGAAAGAGGCCTAGATGACACCCGAGCAGATCATCGAGAAGGTCGATGCCATCCTCATCGAGGAATTCGAGCTGGAGCCGGAGCTCGTGGTCCCCCAGGCCCAGCTCCGCGAGGACCTCGACCTCGACAGCCTCGACGGTGTGGATCTC
>CAZCVP010000018.1:1318-58208 GCA_964501915.1 uncultured Enterobacterales bacterium | reverse complement strand
GATAGCCCGCCTGTGTCGGGTCTTCCCGGATCCGGCGACATTTCCCCCCCCGGCTCCCGCCGCCCTCCCCTCCCGGCGATGTGCCCGCACAAGAAGCGGGACTGGCTGATCGACCGCCTCCAGCACCAGGTCGCCGAGACCGGCGACGACGACGACAAGCGCCACGAGCTCGCTCGGGCCTGTCTCTCCAAGGGCCTCTACCACGGAGGAGGCGAGTCCTGGGCCCACCAGGCACTCACCCTCTCCAAGAAGGTCCTGGCCCACGAACCCGGTCACGTCGCGGCCCTGGTCACCGCCGGCACCGCGCTGGTCGGCATGGGCCGCCCCGATGGCGCCCGCAAGTACTTCGAGGAAGCGCTGCGCATCGAGCCGGATCGGGCGGATCTCCACCTCGGGCTGGGGGCGCTGGCCCGCGCCGAAGGAGATCGTCACCGCGCCGTGCAGCACCTCGAGCAGGCCTGCAGGCTGGCGGCCGAGGACTGGGAGACGCACCTCTACCTCGGTCGTGCGCTCAGCGAGCGCTCCCGCCAGCTCGGCGGGCTCAAGCGGCTCCAGGAGCGCTCCCAGTACCACCTCGTCCAGGCGATGAAGCTGGACCCGTCCCCCCACGTGCTCCCCGCTCTGTTGCGGGACCTGGGCATCGGCTGCCTGGCCTCGGGCCGCTTCAAGGAGGCCGAGAAGCTCTTCCTGAGGCTCCGGGAGAACGACGACCACGCCGCCACGGCGCGGTACCACCTGGGTCTCGTGGCCTACGAGCTGGGCAAGTACAAGAACGCGATCACCTACTTCCGCCAGTACCTCCAGGCGCGTCCGGGAGCGCCCCGGGTCCATGCGCAGATGGCCATGGCCCACCTCCAGCTCGGCGACCACGACAAGGCGCTGGACTGCTGCGAGCGGGCGCTGCTCGCCGACGCCAGCGATCTGCTCGCCCGGTACACCAAGGGCTGCACGCTGCTGGAGCTGGACCGACCCTCCGATGCCCTGCGGGTCTTCAAGGAGACCCTCAAGGACCACCCGGACCACCTCTCCTCCTACGTCGAGCTGGCCCGCACCCGCCGGGCGGCCCGCGACGTCGACTGGCTGGTCCAGGCGCTGCACACCGAGTGCCGCCGGTTCGACAGCCTGCCCTTCGCCTCCGGCCCCAGGACGCCGCGCACCGTGACCCGGGAGCGAATCGCCGTGCTGCTCGAAGAACTTCGCGCCATCGGGCCCTCTTCGATCCCCGCCCTGCTCCAGGCCATGGCCCTGGTCCAGGACGAGGGCGTGCGCTTCGGTGTCTGGGAGGCCGCCTGTTCCCAAGCCGCCAGCTCCGTGGCCGACGTCGTGGCGACCCACCTCCGCGACCCGAGCGGCCAGTTCCACCCCGAGCTCGGGCGCCAGGCCGTGGCCACCGCCCACGCCATCCCCGAGCCGGTCCTCACCCGGGGCCTCGGCGTCGGCGAGGACGACCTGAAGCGGGCCGCCGTCGAGCGCTATGGCCCGGCCCAGAACGTCGAGGAACACCGCCGCCGCGTCGAGGACGAGCGCAACCTGGCCCGCGCCTACCAGAGCCTGGTGCTGCTGGCGATCGCCGCTCGCCGGAGCCGAGCAGGGCGTCGCCTGCTCAGCCGCTGGTCCGAAGCCGCGGACCCCGAGCTGGCGGTGGCCGCCCAGACCGGACTCGCCATGTACGGGGATCCGACCGCGATCGCGCGGCTCGTGAACCGCGGAGACCAGCGCGGGGCCTCCGCGCGGATCCGTGCCCTGCTCGGTCACGTGATCCCCCCCCAGAACCGCGAGGGACCGCGGCCGGTCGCCAGCGACGAGGAGGTCCACTGCTCCACCTGCGGACGCACGGCCACCGAGGCCGTCCACCTCATGGCGGGCACCGAGGCCGTGGTCTGTGACCACTGTGTGGTCGCAGTCAGCCGCAACCGCCAGGAGCTGCTCGCTCCCGATGACGCGAGCTGTTCCTTCTGCGGCCGCTCGCACCTGGAGTCCAAGGGCGTCTGGACCGTCGGGGTCGTGAAGATCTGCTCCCACTGCCTCGAGCGCTCACTGGGACTGATGGAGCGGGAAGAGGTGGATCGTTTTCTGAAGACCTGGTGACGCGGGTCCAAGGTGTGTCCAGGAGGACTTCATGACCAGCTTCGCACTCACGACCCTGCTCGCTCTCGCCTGCACGCCGGACGAGATCGACCTCGGTGACACCGCCGTGATCGACTCCGCCTCGGAGACCGACACCGACACCGACCCCGCCCCCCCCCCCCCCCCGGCCGGCCCCGCAGCCACCGCCACCGCCCGCCCCCTCGGCATCTACGCCCCGGCGCGGGCTCGCCGCCTCCGCGGCCGAGCACGTGCTCGAGGTCGGGGCCGCCCCCGACTCCGACTCCGACACCGACACCGACACCGACGAGACCACCCCGCTGCCCCTGGACTGGCACGGAGGGACCGCGACCGGCCTGACCATCGGCCTGTTCTCCACCGTGGAGGTGGATGACGGCTTCGGAGTCGACGACGAGGTCCAGAGCTGGCCCGCTGGCAGCGACATCGAGCTGCCGGCGCTGTCCGAGGAGGACCTCGACCCCGTCTCCGACATCCCGGGCCTGCTCATTGCCCTGCAGATGCTCGCCGTCTACGACGACACCGACGGAGACGGCCAGCACGACGCCGGCAACGAGACGATCTACGGCTGGGCCTCGCTCTTGCCCACCTACCTCGGCGGCGAGATCCCCAACGAGTTCGTCCTGATGGGTGCGTCCGAGGGCTGGAACCTGCTCTCGTTCTCGACCGAGGACGGCACCCCCACCTTCGGCGCCGTCAGCGAGGGGTCCGACGTCATCGTCTACGACCCCCACCCGGGCCTGGTCCTGGGCGGGACCTCGAACGACCTCGCCCCCGCGGCCCTGGCGGCACTCGTCCCCACCGTGATGTTCGAAGGCGCCGAAGTGGAGGCCCTCGGTGACGGCGAGAGCGCCAGCGCCTGGAGCTTCGAGATCGACGCCGACCCCCCGAGCGACCACCTGTCCTGGGAGACCGACGAGAGCGGAGTGGCCGTGGCCGTGGCCAGCGAAGTCGTGCTCGCCTACCTCGACGTCAACGGGTCCGAGAAGCTCGACGAGGGAGACGCTCCCCTGGCGACCGCCTGCGAGGGCGATCGGGCCGTCGCCGCCCTCTTCCTCGCCCCGTTCGCCCACTTCCCCCGCGACTTCTTCATGTACGCCCAGATCCTCCAGCCGGGCTGGCAGCTCGTGAAGGTGATGACCGAGGAGAGCCAGATGTTCGAGCCCGTCGAGGACCCGACCCACCTGGTGCTGGACGCGGAGGCCTGCACGCTGGGGGAGTAGTCACCCCTCTGATTCGCCGATCGGGCAGTGGACCTGCCGCAGGTAGACGTCGTAGTCGAACTGCGGTGAGTTCGCCGGGTCGTGGCAGCGCAGGCAGCTCCGGGGCCCCACGGGCTGGGGCCTCACCTCCTGGTCCTCCGGGTGCCCCTTCAGCATGCCGTGGCAGGCCTCGCACTGGACGCCGCCGAACTTGCTGAGCTTCAGGGGCGTCAGCTCGCCGTAGCCGCCCGGCTCCCCGAAGCCGAGCGTGTGGCAGCCGAGGCACTCGGGGTTCTCGCCCTCCTCTCGCTCCTGGAGGGTCGCCAGGGCCCCGGCGTGACCGGTGAAGGTCCAGCGGGCGAACTGCTTGCGGTGACAGCCGACACACTCCCCGGCCGAGGCGTAGCGGGGGCCGCGCGGCTCCTGTTCGCGCTCCAGGAGCTCCTGCTGCCGGGCGTCGCGCAGGACCTCTCCCTTGTAGCGCTCGATCCGGCGGCTCACCGAGACCGCCTGCTCCAGCCCGGCCCCCAGCGGGTGCGGATCGACCACGGCGAGGTTGCGACCCGCGCCCTGCCCCGCCACGCCCGCTCGGAGCTCCTCGACCCGGTTCCTCAGGCGCTCCACGGACTCGGGCTCGGCCGCCCCGGTGGTGGTCATGCGGACCAGCGCCCGGGAGGCCTCGTCGAAGCGCTCCAGGGCCTCCACCCCCTCGCTCTCGAGCTGGAGTGGCGTGCCGGCCGTCGAGCCGAGCCAGGCCCGGACCACCGAGATGTAGCGGCCCCGTCCCGCCACCTCGATCACGGGAGCGCCGCTGGAGCGCCGTGGAGGGTCGTACTCCCCTCCCGGTCCGCTCAGGACCGCCGCCAGCCCCGGGACCTCCCGCGCGATCCGGTCGTTGTCCTCGTCGGTGAGGTTGGAGAGCGCGACGACGAGGTCCAGATCGCCGGGCAGCCCCGCCACGGCGAGCAGGGTCGCCTCGACCGGATCCCGCCACCCCACGATGGCGCGCAGGTCCGGGGAGGAGGGCCTGCGACTCAGGCCCACGACCCCCAGGCGCACGCCCTGCTCCTCGAGCAGCACGCTCGGCGGAAAGTGCGGCCGACCCTCTTCGTCGATCCAGGTCGCGGAGACGACATAGGGCTTGGTGCCACTGCGCCCGAGGCCGCGCAGGCCCTGGAGCCCCCCGGGTGCCAGGTCGGTCGGGCCGGGCACGAAGACATCGACGTCCACCTCCTGGATGAGCTCGACCATCAGGCCGGCTCGGGCCTCCATCTCCTCCGGGCTCGGGTGCACCAGCCCCTTCACCAGCGCCTCTCCGGCGTCGAGGTGGAACGTCGGCAGCCCCTGCCGGCTCACCTGCCTCAGGAGCGCCTGGCGGCGCACGAAGCCTCCGTAGGGCAGCGTCGGACAGCCACAGGGCTCGATCTCCCCGCGGACCTCTCCCGCCAGGAAGAGCTGGATCTCCCGGGCCGGTCGAACCTCCCCCCGCTGATCGTCCGGAGGCTCGAAGAGCTCCGGGAGCGGTGGCAGCTCCTCCAGCTCCGTCGGTGTCGATCCGGTCGGGCCACAGGCGACCCCGAGCGCGAGGAGCAGGGCCGCCAGAGACCCCGTTGCATGCCAAGTGTCAGGAACCTGTCGCAGGCCTGCAAGGTTCGTGTCTTTTGGAGCCAGACCAGTTGCAAAGTCAGCACAGCCGAACGACCTTGACCCCCCCCGGGAGGGACTCGATGACTGCGCTGCTCGCACTGGGGCTGCTGCCTGCTCCTGCTCTTGCGATCGCTCCAACAGAGGACACCTACATCGGGGTCGAGCCTGCTCGGCTTCCGGTCTACCACGCTGCCACCCAGGTACGACTCCGACAAGGGGAAGGGTGGCGCCGGTTCCTCGACACCGAGGGCGCTGGCTGGCAGGCCCGTTTCGACGAAGCGACCGGCACACCCCACCGCGCGTGGGGCCCAGGACTGGACCTGGGGCCCGTCACGACGACCGCCGAGGTCGAGGCTGCGCTGCGGTCGCTGTTCGCGCGCCAGCCCGACCTGTTGGAGGTCGACGACGATCGCCTCGCCCTGCGCACCGCCGGCCATGTCGCGCGCACCGACACCTGGTACGTCGACTTCGACCGCCTGGTCGGCGACGTGCCCATCTATCGTTCCGGCGTCACCGCCCGCATCAAGCACGGGCGGCTGATCCTGCTGGGCATCGACACCCACCCGACCGCGGACTGGGTCTCGACGTCTCCGGAGATCGGGGAGTCCCTGGCCATCGCCGAGGCCATCGCCCAGGGCCCGGCGCCCGACGGAGACCACGAGGTCGAGGGCGCCCGCCTGGTGCTGCTGCCCCGGGACCTCGAAGGAGGGATCCACTACGACCTGACCTGGGAGGTGCGCAGCCGCACCGCCGAGCCGATCGGCATCTGGGTCTCCTACATCGACGCCCACAACGCCGAGCTGCTCAGCGTGCACAACGAGGTGCGGTTCTTCGACGGGCACATCCAGGCCATCCACGACCTGCGGACCGTCGACGGCAACACCACCACCTCGGACGTGCCCCTGGTGACCGTGAGCAACGGCCCCGAGAGCACCTTCACCGACGTGAGCGGACGCTACTCCCTGGAGCCGGCGGACGACGGCACCGTCCAGACCCTGTTCGAGGGGGACTACGTCGAGGTCCGCAACCAGGCCGGCGACGAGCTGGAGGTGGTCTTCGAGGGTCCCGACTACACCTGGCAGGTCAGCGGCGACCACGCGATGGCCCAGGTCGACAGCTACGTCTTCCTGCACCACGTCCGGGAGTGGGGCCTGGCGACGGCCCCCGAGGTGCGGATGAGCACCACGAGCCTGCGGTCCAACGTCAACCTCAACTCGTCCTGCAACGCCTACTACGACGGCAACGTCAACTTCTACACGGCGGGCGACGGCTGCAACAACACGGGTCGCATCGCCGACGTCAACTACCACGAGTGGGGACACGGCTTTCACTACTACAGCCTGGAGGCCGGCTCCTTCGACGGCGCGATGTCCGAGGGCATCGGCGACATCATCGCCGCCTTCCTGACCGACGACCCGATCGTGGCGCCCTACTTCATGACCAGCGGCTCCGGCATCCGGGAGATGGACAGCGATCGGCGCTACCCGGAGGACTGGGTCAACGAGGTCCACTACGACGGCCTCATCTTCGCCGGCGCGGTCTGGGACCTCTGGGACGTGCTCACCCGCGAGCTCGACTCCCGGGAGGACGCCCGCGTGCTGACCGCGCGGCTGATGGCCGACGGCATCAAGGGGGGCCCCTCGATCCCCGACGTCTACGACGAGTTCCTCGTCGCCGACGACGACGACGGCGACCTCGGCAACGGCACGCCCAACCAGTGCGCCATCCTGGAGGCCTTCCAGCTCCACGGCCTCGGCCCTGGCGGCAACCAGAGCCTCACCACCGTGCTGCACCCCACCGTGGACAACCACCTGCCCGACCAGGAGATCTGGGTCGACGCCGAGCTGGTGAACCTGGCCCCGGAGTGCAACGACTTCCAGATCGCGGGCGGGGCGATCCACTACACGACCGACGACGGCCTGAGCTGGCAGGAAGCGGAGATGAGCGTCGACAGCGCGACGTCGCTGACCGGCTCCATCCCGCCCCAGCCGGAGGGCACCATCGTCCAGTACTACGTCGAGATCGACGACGCGGACGGCGACGTCCAGAGCGAGCCGAGCGGCGGCACCATCAACCCCCACAGCTTCTACGTCGGCGAGCTGGTGGAGCTCTACTGCACGGACTTCGAGGACGCCTTCGGAGGTGACTTCCGCCACGAGCTCGTCTCCGGCGAAGACGAGCTGGGCGCCGACGACTGGCAGCTCGGGACTCCGGCCGGTACCGCCGGCGACCCCGACCAGGCCTACAGCGGCGACCAGGTGTGGGGCAACGACCTCGGCTACGGCAACTACAACGGCGAGTACCAGCACGGCAAGCACAACCGCCTCTACAGCCCCGCCATCGACGTCAGCGACGCCCAGGGCGGCCCGCTGCTGCTCCAGTTCCGGCGCTGGCTCACCGTCGAAGACGGCTACTACGACCAGGCCTTCGTCACCGTCGACGGCGAGGAGGTCTGGGAGAACCACGCCACGGTCTCCGACATCGGCGACGAGCACCACCTGGACGCGGCCTGGTCCCTGGCGACCTATGCCGTCTCCGACGCCGACGGCGACGGCACCATCGAGGTGGGCTGGGACCTCAGCTCGGACCAGAGGCTCGCCTTCGGCGGCTGGAACCTCGACGACGTCTGCGTCTACTCCATCGGAGAGCCGGCGGGAGACCCCGACCCCGACCCCGAGGGCAGCGAGGACGGCGACGAGCTGGACGGCGAGGACCCCTGGGACGTCTCGGCCGGTGGCTGCGGCTGCACCTCCAGCAGCGCTCCAGTCGGGGCCGCGCCGTGGCTGCTGCTGGCGGGCCTGGCCCTCGCCGCCCGGAGGCGCAGGACCTGACCCCGCTCCTGCTGTCGCTCGGGCTCCTCCTCGGCCCCGCGCGGGCGGAGCTCCCGCCCCCCGACTACCGCTCCGCCCTGCTCGCCACGGCGGAGCGGCAGGCCGACGCCCTGATCGCCGAGGGGCGCCTCGACGAGGCCCTCGCCCTGGTGATCGACTTCCGCCAGCGGGTCGCCGACGACGCCCGCCTGGTCTACGAGGAGGGCCTGATCCACCGCTACCGTGGCGAGAACGACCAGGCGCTCGTCCGCTTCGAGGAGGCGGTCACCCGCGACCCCAGCCTCGGCTTCGCCTGGTACGACCTCGGCGAGGTCCGGCTGCTCCTGGGGCACCGCCCCGGGGCCCGGGAGGCCCTGCGCCAGGCCAGCGTCCGCACGGTGGACCACGACAAGGGCTGGGTCCCGCCGCTGAAGCTGGCCGAGATGGCGGCCCAGGACGGAGACCCCGACGGGTGGGACCGGTGGCTCCGCGAGGCGCTGAGGCGCGGGTTCCGACTGCAGCTCGTGGTGGACAACCCGGAGTGGGCGGCCCAGTGGCGGGGCTGGCTCGCCGAGCCCGCGCTGGGGGACGTGCTGCGTCGGCTGGCGACGGTCTACGGGGAGGAGACGGCCCTGGAGAGTCTCCGGGCCCCTTGATCCCCATGGAAGGGCGAGGGCGAGGACTGGTGCTCCCGCTCGGAAGTCCTCGACCACCCCACCGAGCTCGCGCAGACCCGGTGCCCGGCGCTCTCGGAGCTGGGCGGTCGGGGGGACCTCTGCGAAGTGGTCGTGGAGAGTTGTGGCAGCATCCGGTAGATCTCGGACCGGCCTGGAGGGCGCAGCCCGCGGTTCGAAGGCGTCGGCCCACTGGAGTCCGGAACCAGTGGGCCGGCGAGCGCGCCGGGCCTGGGGCCCTGACCCTCGGCCCGTTGACCGGTGCCCGACGAGCACCTCCGAGGAGTCGCTGGGCGACAGGGGCCGTTGGCTGCCGTGATCCACTGCTGGGAGCCAGCCTCCTGGCTGAGCGATCCCCCTGATCCCGAAGACAGCGAGGGCCCGCCGGGTCGCCCCGGCAGGCCCTCGTCAGCTCAGGCGCGACTCAGTGGTGGTGGTGACCCACGTCGTCGTCGTCGTCCGCCTCTTCGGCGACCATCGCTTCCGTGGTCAGCAGCAGGCCGGCGACGGAGGACGCGTTCTGGAGGGCGTACCGGGTGACCTTGGTGGGGTCGATGACACCGGCCGCGACCAGGTCCTCGAACCGGTCGTAGCGGGCGTTGTACCCGTAGTTGCCCTCACCACCGAGCACGTCGGCGAGCACGATGCTCGGCTCACCACCCGCGTTGGCGACGATCTGCCGCAGGGGCTCCTGGATGGCCCGGCGCACGATGTCCACGCCGAACTGCTGCTCGTCGCTGAGGGTCAGGTCGTCCAGGGCGTCCTGGGCGCGGAGGTAGGCCACGCCGCCACCGGGCAGGATGCCCTCTTCGACGGCGGCCTTGGTCGCGTGGAGCGCATCCTCGACCCGGGCCTTCTTCTCCTTCATCTCGATCTCGGTGGCCGCCCCGACCTTGATGATCGCCACGCCGCCGCTCAGCTTGGCCAGGCGCTCCTGGAGCTTCTCGCGGTCGTAGTCGGAGGTCGTGTTCTCGATCTGCTGCCGGATCTGGGTCATCCGCTGCATCAGGTCGGACTCGGTGCCGCCACCGTCGACGATGGTGGTGTTGTCCTTGGTGATGACCACGCGCTTGGCGGTGCCCAGGTCGCCCAGGTCGAGGTTCTCGAGCTTCAGGCCGAGCTCTTCGGCGATCAGCTTGCCGCCGGTGAGCACGGCGATGTCCTCGAGCATCTGCTTGCGGCGGTCACCGAAGCCGGGGGCCTTCACTGCGGCGCAGTTCAGGGTACCGCGCAGCTTGTTGACGACCAGGGTGGCCAGGGCCTCGCCTTCGATGTCCTCGGCGATCAGCAGGATGGGCTTGCCGGTGCCGTGGACCTTCTCCAGGAGCCGCAGCAGGTCGCGCATGTTCGAGATCTTCTTCTCGTGCAGGAGGATGTAGGGTTCCTCCAGGACGGTCTCCATGCGCTCGGCGTCGGTCACGAAGTAGGGGCTGAGGTAGCCGCGGTCGAACTGCATGCCGTCGACGGTCTTCAGCTCGGTGTCCAGGCTCTTGGCCTCCTCCACCGTGATGACGCCTTCCTTGCCGACCTTGTCCATGGCGTCGGCGATGATCGTGCCGATGGTGTCATCGCCGTTGGCGCTGACCGTGCCGACCTGGGCGATCTCCTTGGTGTCCGCGATCGGGCGGGAGAGGTTGGCCAGGGACCCGACGAGTACCTCGACAGCCTTGTCGATGCCCCGCTTGAGCTCCATCGGGTTGTGACCCGCGGCGACCAGCTTGGAGCCGGTGCGGAAGATCGACTGGGCCAGCACGGTGGCCGTGGTGGTTCCATCACCCGCCACGTCAGAGGTCTTGGAGGCGACCTCCTTGACCATCTGGGCACCCATGTTCTGGAACTTGTCCTCGAGCTCGACCTCCTTGGCGACGGTCACACCGTCCTTGGTCACCACGGGGGCGCCCCAGGACTTCTCGATCACCACGTTGCGCCCCTTGGGACCCAGGGTGACCTTGACGGCGTCGGCGAGGGTGTCGACCCCGGCGAGCAGGTTGTTGCGGGCTTCGACGTCGAAGACGATCTGCTTGGCGCTCATTTGGATCCGGTCCTCCGGTATTCTCTGAAGCGATGTGAGAGGGGTCTGGTTGAGGGGTCGACTACTCGAGGATGCCGAGGATGTCGTCCTCGCGGAGGATGAGGCGGTCCTGCCCATCCACCTTGATCTCGGTGCCGGCGTACTTGCCGAAGACGATGCAGTCGCCTTCCTTGACGGCCAGCGGGAGCACCGCGCCGTCGTCCTTGACCTTGCCACCACCGACGGCCAGGACGGTGCCCTCCACGGGCTTCTCCTTGGCGTTGTCGGGGAGGAAGAGGCCGCTCTTGGTGCGGGTGAGCTCTTCGTTGCGCTTGACGAGGACGCGGTCGTAGAGGGGGCGTACGTTCATCACTCAACCTCTCCTCAACCCGCCTCCAGGGCGGTTCGATGAGGATCTACAGGAAGGTTTGGAGGTCCCCGCCGTGTTGTTTCCAGTTGACAACCGGAGCCACGACAGGAGGCGAAGGAGGGCCGGTTCGGCCTCCGAGGGCCGCGAAAGTAGTCTCCCAGGTCGCCACGTCAAGCAGATCCAGGCATTTTTTTAGACAGGAGGAAGGACCATGACCACGCACCCTCCCGTCCTGACCGATCCAAACCTCTTCGACTACTTCTCGGCGCGCATCGGCGACGTCATCGATCGGCAGTGCCCCGATCTCTCCCTCCAGGTCCGTCACTACCTGGGCCACCTGCTGGCCCGCCTGACCAAGATCGAGCACCTCCCCGACCCCACGCGCAGCACCACCCTGGCCGAGCTCCACCTGCGCGCCAGCGGCTCCCCCACCGGAGAGGCCATCCGGCTCTACAAGCAGCTCGGAGACCACGCCCTCTACATCGGCGGCTACTTCAGCGAGAGCTTGGAGCGCCGCACCATCGGCGTGGGCTACTACGCCGACATGGGGGAGTCGGCCTACTACCGCCTGGCCGGCCTCACCCGCTCCAACTGGAGCGACGAGGGGCCCCTCGCCTCGCTCTTCGGTGAGCTGGCCAGGACCTTCCGCGACTGCCTCGGAGTGCTCCAGCTCGTCGCGGACTCCGATCGCGGCGACGGGCGCTTCGACCTCGCCCGGCTCGTCGAGCGGTGGCTCTCGGCCGGGGACCCCGACGCGGACCGCCTGCTGATCGGCGGCGGCCTGTCGCCCCTGGGGCTGGTGCCCGGCGACTCCTGAGCCACGAAGCGGGTTGGCGCAGCCACCCACAGGCCATTAGAGACGCTGGCTCGATCCTCGGAGGCTCCGTGGCCCGCATCACCGTCGAAGACTGCCTTGAGCAGGTTCCGAACCGCTTCACCCTCGTGCTCGTCGCCGCCGAGCGCGCCAAGCAGCTCCTCAAGGGCACCAGTCCTCTGATCGAAGACGACCGCCAGAACAAGGAGGTCGTGACGAGCCTGCGGGAGATCGCCGCGGGCGTCGTGGCCCCGGACCTCGCCGACTTCGACGAGAACCTCCTCAAGCACCGTCTCCAGCCCGTCAAGTCGGACGACCGCGGCGAGCTGCCTCCCGAAGTCGACGCCGACCTGCCCCCCGAAGCGGGCGACTAGGAGCGACCATGGCCACTCCAGACGAGTCCCTGTTCGACGTGCGCGTCGTCGAGCGCAACATCGCCGAGGGGCGCATCACGCGCGAGCAGTACGACACCTGGCTCACCAGCCTGGACGACGAGGCCGAGGAAGGGGCCGAGACCGAGACCCGCCTCGTCGCCTCTGCAGCCGCCGAAGCCTGAGCCACAGCGCATGCCCAGGCGCATCACGTCGCCGACCGGGACCGCCCTCACGTGCAAGGGCTGGGTCCAGGAAGCCGCCTGGCGGATGCTCCAGAACAACCTCGATCCCGAGGTCGCCGAGCGCCCCGACGACCTGGTCGTCTACGGGGGCACCGGCAAGGCCGCCCGGAGCTGGCCGGCCCTGGAGGACATCCTCCGGACCCTGACGGAGCTGGAGGACGACGAGACCCTGCTCGTGCAGTCGGGCAAGCCGGTCGGTGTGCTCCGCACCCACCCCGACGCCCCGCGGGTGCTGATCGCCAACTCCAACCTCGTGGGCCGCTGGGCCACCTGGGACCACTTCCGGGAGCTGGAGCGCGCCGGCCTGATGATGTACGGCCAGATGACCGCCGGGTCCTGGATCTACATCGGCACCCAGGGGATCCTCCAGGGCACCTACGAGACCTTCGTGGCGGCGGGCAAGCAGCACTTCGGGTCCGATCTCACCGGACGGCTCGTGCTGTCGGCCGGCCTGGGCGGCATGGGCGGCGCCCAGCCCCTGGCCGCCACCATGGCGGGCGGGGTCTTCCTCGGCTTCGACGTGGACCCGGACCGCATCCAGAAGCGCCTGGACACCGGCTACCTCGACGAGCTCGTCGAGGACCTCGACACCGCGCTGGCCCGGGTCGCAGACTGCCAGGCCCGCGGCGAGGCACGGTCCTTCGGCGTGGTCCTGAACGCCGCCGAGGGCTACCCCGAGGTGGTCCGTCGGGGTGTGTTCCCGGACCTGGTGACCGACCAGACCTCCGCCCACGACC
Organism: uncultured Enterobacterales bacterium; assembly: GCA_964501915.1. GTDB lineage: Bacteria > Myxococcota_A > UBA796 > UBA796 > CAJQPC01 > CAYFPX01. The sequence continues at coordinate 45,224 of CAZCVP010000018.1, read as the reverse complement.
CGCTCCACGGCTACGTCCCCCTGGGACTCGATCTGGAGCAGGCCGCCGAGCTGCGGCGCCAGGACCCGGAGGCCTACGTCGAGCAGGCCCACGCCTCGATGGCCGTCCACGTCCAGGCGATGCTGGACCTGAAGGCCGGCGGCAGCCACGTCTTCGACTACGGCAACAACCTCCGCGCCGGCGCGGTCGAGGGCGGCTGCGAGCGGGCCTTCGACTTCCCGGGCTTCGTGCCCGCCTACATCCGGCCGCTGTTCTGCGAGGGCAAGGGGCCCTTCCGCTGGGTCGCCCTGTCCGGTGACCCCGAGGACATCTACACCACCGACGCCGCGCTCTTGGAGCTCTTCCCCGAGGACCAGGCCCTGCGAAGCTGGCTGACCAGGGCCCGCGAGAAGGTCCAGTTCCAGGGGCTCCCGGCCCGCATCTGCTGGCTGGGCTACGGCGAGCGTGACAAGGCCGGCCTGGCCTTCAACGAGCTGGTGCGCACGGGGCGCATCAAGGCCCCGATCGTCATCGGGCGCGACCACCTGGACTGCGGCTCCGTGGCCTCCCCGAACCGGGAGACCGAGGGCATGCTGGACGGCACGGACGCCGTCGCCGACTGGCCCATCCTCAACGCCCTGGTCAACGCCGTGAACGGCGCGAGCTGGGTGAGCTTCCACCACGGGGGCGGCGTGGGCATCGGCTACAGCCTGCACGCGGGGCAGGTCATCGTCGCCGACGGCACCGAGGCCGCGGCGCGGCGCATCTCCCGAGTGCTCACGAGCGACCCGGCGATGGGCGTCGTCCGCCACGCGGACGCCGGCTACGACCTCGCGGTCGAAGTGGCGCGAGAGCGGGGCGTGGACATTCCGGGCATCACGCGCTGACCACGCGATCAGCGCTCCTCGATGATCTCCAGCAGGTAGCGCATCTTCTGCTTTCCACCCGCGGCGTGGACCAGCCGCCGGATGGCGTCGGCGTGCACGCCCTTGCGCCCGATGACCTTGCCGACGTCCTGCGGAGCGACCTCCAGCTCGAGCACGCAGGAGTGGGTCCCCAGTACCTCGCGGCAGTGGACCTCGTCGGGGAAGTCCACGATCGCCCGGACGATCTCCTCCACCAGCTCACGCACGGTGAGGACCGGCCGCTCGGGGCTCAGGACTGCATCTGCCATCTTCGTGCCACAGCTTCTGACCGCCGATCCCTGCCGGATCCAACAGGCAACCGGGACGATCCTGTCTCGAAGTGTCATCCCAATGTCCGCGGGCGTCAAGTGCGGCAGGCGCGCGAGGCCCCGTGGAACCGGAGACGCCCCGCAGTTGACGAATGGACTGGTCGTCCACACGTATGTCTGACAAGCAGCACCGCTCGAAGGGGAATGGTCCGCCCATCCCCGGTGTCTGCGCGAACCGAGGAGCTGTCCATGGGTACCGTGAAGGTGATGCCGCACCCCGATGCTTCCCGCTGGGAAGAGCAGGATCTCAAGCGGCTGGCCGCCGACAACCGACGCCTGGCCGTCGAGTTCGTGGTGCGGAAGTACCGGTCCAAGCTCTACTACCACGCTCTGTGCATCGTCCGGGACCCCCAGGAGGCCTACGACGCGGTCCAGGAGGTCTTCATCAAGGCCCTCCGCGAGCCCCGGTTCTTCAACCCTGACTTCCAGATCAAGGCCTGGCTGTTTCGCGTGACCAGCAACCTCTGCTTCAACATCGTGCGCGACAAGAAGCGGCGGGGCGGTCTGCTGACCAGCCGGAGGGAGGAGGCTGCTCCCCAGGCGCCTCCTACCAGCGCAACCGAGAGGGTCCTCGGCGGCCAGATGCGAGACGAGATGCTCGCGGCCCTCGACGACCTGACCCCCGCTCACCGCGAGATCCTGCTCCTGCGGTACTACGACGACCTCTCGTACAACGAGATCGCCGAAGTGCTCCAGGTCAAGCTGGGCACGGTGATGTCGCGGCTCTCTCGGGCCCGCACGCGTCTCGCCGGAGTCCTGGGCCCGGACCACCCGCTGGTGGCCGAAGGCATCTAGACCCGGCAGCACATCCCTGGGGAGGAGAGCGGTTCGAAAGTGATCCCGACGGACTATCGCTATAGGATCGGGGCTGGCCGTCCGACTCCAGAGGAGTTCATGGGCTGTCGACGCACCCGTTCCCACATCGTGGCCTGGCTCGACGGAGAGCTCTCAGAGCGCGACGCGAGCCGCGTGCAGGACCACATCGAGAGCTGCCCCCGCTGCCAGGCCCAGGCCAGCCTGCTGCACGCGACGGAGCCGCGGCCGGTCCGGCTCCCGGACGACGTCGAGACCGGGCCCTTCTTCGCCGAGATGACGGACGCCGTCCTCGCTCGCTACGACGACCTCGATGCGGTGGGCGAGGCCTTCCACCGCCAGCGGTGGTGGCCATCGGAGGTACGTCTCTCGGCGCTGCACGCCCTGGCCTACGCGGCCGTGCTGGCCACCGCCCTCGGCTGGGCCTGGGTGAGCCACCTGGAGGCCCAGGAGGCCGTCGCCGCCAAGGACAAGCTCCTCGACCGACTGCTGCAGGGCGCCCAGGACCGCGCCGTGCTCGCGGAGGAGCGCGCCCCGGTCGAAGCCTACGAGGCGCCCGTGCTGCAGCCGGCCCCGCTCTGGAGCACGGCGGGCACCCACGCGCCGCCCGCTGCCACCACCGTGACCATCCGCCCCGCGAGTACCACGCCCTACCGCGGCACCTTCTAGGACTCCGCCAGATGTCGTTCACAGGCGTCGAGGCGCTCCTGATCTCGGCGCTCACGCTCGCCCACGCCGACCCGGGTGCCGACGCGCTCCGCGAGCCCGCCGGGCTGGCAACCGAGAGCGCCGCTGCAGCCGAGCAGATCCAGCGGGCCCTGGACCTGATCACCTCCACCTATGTCTACGACGTGGACTCGGCTGCGCTCAGCCGGGCCGCCATCGGCGGCATGCTGTCGCTGCTCGACGAGCGCCAGGGCTACGTCGCCAATGGGGTCTACGCACCAGGAGAGCCCGATCCCTGGGACACCCTGGAGCGCGGCGTCCACCAGGGCATCGGCGTCGAGCTGTTGGCTGTCCCCGGTCACGGCCTGCTGGTGCTGGACGTCTACGAGGACGGACCGGCCTGGGCGGCCGGCCTGGTGCCCGGGGAGGCCGTCGTGGCGATGGGCGGGGTGTCCTTCGCCGGCCAGGCCCCCCCCGAGATGTACGCGGTCGCCCAGCGCCTCAGCGGCGCCCCTGTCGATCTCGAGGTGATCGATGCCAGCGGTCAGGGGCGGCGTGTCCAGGTCCAGCCAGGCGAATTCCGGGTCCCGGCCGTGCGAACCACCGGTGAGGGCCGTCCGACGGTGATCCGTGTGGCCCACTTCGGGCGGGGCACGGCCGGGCAGCTCGCCGAGGCCCTCGCGCCGGTGACCGGCCAAGCCGTCGTGCTCGACCTGCGAGACAACCCGGGCGGCATGCTCGAGGAGGCCCTCGCCGCGGCCGACCTGTTCCTCGCCCCGGACTCGGTGCTCGGGACCGAGGTGCGTCGCGGACATCCGGAGCGGGTCCTGATGGCCCGCAGCGAGCCGGTGCACGGTGGCACGGTGGCCGTGCTCGTGAACCGGGGCACTGCGGGCGTGGCCGAGCTCTTCTCGGTCGCGCTCCAGGAGCAGGGCCGCGCGGTGTTGGTGGGGACGCCGACCGCCGGGCGCGCCTGCGGTGAAGACGTGCACGAGCTGGATGGCGGACTGCGGATCCTCCTTCTCGACGCGACCTTCCTCTCTCCGCACGGCCGATCCTGGTCAGGCACCGGCCTGTGGCCCGACGTCCTGGTGGAGGTCGTGCCGATCGTGACCCCCTCTCCGCTCGCCCCGCCGCCCGACCTGCAGCTCGAGGCCGCGACGGGCGTGGTGGGGGCGCGTTGACCCTCTGAGGACGCCGCCGGTAGGATCCCGTCCGAATCCTCCCGGACGGAGGTCTCGCAGGGGCCGGCTTGAGCAGCTCACCAACGCGGACCCGAGAATCCCTCACGAGATTCCTGGTCGAAGGCGCCACCGGACGGCTCACCGCGAGGGAGTTCTCGGGGGGCGTCGTCGATGTCTACGTGATGAACGGGCAGGTGCTCGCAGCCCACGCCGAGGACGACGAAGATCAGCTCCTGCGCCGGCTCCAGGTGCTCGGCTACCTGACCCGCCCCCAGGCCGACGAGATTCGCGCCGGTCCCAGGGACGTCCCGATCGAGGATCGGCTCTACTCCGTGGCGGGCGAAGAACAACTCCTCGAGGTGCTCTTCGGTCGCTTCCAGGACAACCTGACGCGCTTCCTGGCCTGCGACGGTCCCGCCGCCTTCACCGAGATGGAGGCGATCTTCGTCTCCAACCTCCAGTTCAGCCACGACACCGACCGCCTGCTGACCGAGGCCATCGAGGTGCTCGACCGCACCGCCGGGCTCCTCGCCGACCCGCCGGACCTGGTGGTCCTCCGTCCGGGTTCCCAGGCCCCCGGCCTCCCCTCCGAGGAGGTGCTCCTGCGCCTGGTCAAGGGCGGCAGCACCCTGGAGGAGCTCCTCGCGGTCTCACCGTACGAGGGCTTCGAGACCCTGGACGTGCTCGCCGACATGATCCGTCGCGAGGCGCTCTACACGGCCGTGGAGCTCTCGGACAGCAACATCGAGGAGCTCTCCGAAGCCGAGGGGGACCCGGATCGGCCCGACAGCGAAGAGCCCGCCGATCCGGTGGTCGGGGAAGACGACGACACCGTGCGCTTCCTGGGGCCCTCGCTCGAGGAGACCGAGGACCAGGACACCCCGATCCCCCTGTCGAGGGAGGGGTTCAGCAAGGGACCCGACGAGGAGATCGGCGACGACGAGCTGGCGATGTTCGCCGACTACGACCAGGTGCGCGGCAGCCTGGGCGACGGGCAGTTCACCGGCGAGGTGAAGGACCGGGTCGATCTGACCGACGTGCTCATTCCGTCCCGGATGGACCCCGAGCCCGAGCCGGTCGTCCAGGACCCGATCGAGCTGGGAAGCGCCGAGGGCGCCGAGCTGGGCAGCGGGCCCGTGGCCCGCGTCCAGATGAACTTCACCGGCCCACGCCTGACGAACCAGGAGGCCCTGCGCAAGCTGGAGGTCGTCAACAACGTGCTCTCGGAGCTCTGCCGCGCCTTCGACGCCATGAGCGGGTCCGGCAGCGGCCAGGCCCAGGTGCAGCTCCTGGTCGATGGCAGCCCGGCGGGCTTCTCCCTGCTCTTCTACCAGGTGGAGGCGCGCCGGGACGGCACGGTCAACCCCAACGCCATCTTGCACAACCTGCGCCGACGGCCCGCCGCCGAGCACCGCCGACTGCTCAACTCGGGGCTGTTGGACCTGATCGAGCGGGCCCTGTCTTCCGCCGCCGAAGCGCTGGACGACGACGATCTCGACGGCGTGCTCGAGGCCATCGCCGGCTACCAGCAGGCCATCGGACTCTGACCGGTCGCCGGCTCGCGCAGGCGGTCCTCGCCCTGGCTCTCCTCGGCGCCAGCCCTCTCCCCCTGGCGGGCTACCGCACCTCCCCGGAGATGATCGCGATCGCGGCCGAAGCGGCGACGCTGCCGCTGCCCGAGCGCCTGGCGGCGATCACCGAGCCCTGGCTCGGCACCCCCCACCAGGACGGACCCCTCGGTGAGGCCGGGGGGATCGACGGGGACCCGGTCACCCGGTATGACCGCTTCGACTGCCTGACCTTCATCGAGGAGGCCCTGGCCCTCGCCCTCGCCCAGGACGGCGTCGACGTGGCCCGCGTGCGTCGGTCGCTGAGGTACCGGGGCGGCGGCCCCGCCAGCTACGAGAACCGCCGCCACTTCATGCTGGCGGAGTGGATCCCGGGCACCGTCGCCGACGGCTGGCTGCGGGACATCACGCCGGACCTGCCCGGGGCCGTCGAGGCCACCAAGACCGTCACCCTCGAGACCTGGCGGGGCTGGTCGCGGCGCAGCCTGTTCGAGCTGCCCGAGAGTCGGCTGCCGGTCGGTGAGCTGCGCTTCCACCTGCTGCCCCTGGACGCCCTGCTGGAGGACCCGAGCGTCCAGGCCGCGATTCCCCCCGGCGCCGTGGTCTTCACGGTGCGCAAGCTGTGGCCGCACCTGCCCATCGCCATCAGCCACGTGGGCCTCACCGTGCCCGCCGAGGTCCCGACGATGCGGCACGCGACCAAGATCGGCACGCCCAAGGTGAAGGACCATCCCCTCGCCTGGTACCTGGACAACCTCCAGACCTACACCAATTGGCCCGCCGAGGGCTTGATCGTCCTGGAGCCGGTCGATTACGGGCCCCAGGTCAGTCGAATTCACTAGTATGTTGGGCATCATGGGCATGACGCCGCTCGCCACGCTGCTGCTCGTCTCCTGCTACGGCCTCGAGAACCTGTCCGACAAGGACGACATCGGGGGCGGGGACACCGGCTCGTTCTTCCCCCCCGGGGAGACCGGAGAGCCGGACACGGGCTGGCACGAGCTCGACGACACCGGCGACACGGAGATCGATCCCAACAACCGGGCACCCATCGCAGACGCCGGTGGCGACCTCGCCGCGCAGGTCGGCGACGTGGTCGACCTGGACGGATCGTTCTCGATGGATCCCGACGGGGACCCGCTCGACTTCACCTGGACCCTGATCTCCAAGCCGGCCGGCTCCGGCACGGCGCTGATCAACGAAGACCGCGAGCTCGCGAGCGTCTTCGTGGACCTCGAGGGCACCTTCGAGGTCGAGCTGGTGGTCTCCGACGGCCAGCTCGGCGACGTGGACTACGCCGAGATCGTCGTCGAGGCCCCCAACGGCGACCCGGTCGCCGATGCCGGCGCGGACCAGCTCCTCAGCGAGGGACAGACCGCCACCCTCGACGGGACCGCGAGCTACGACCCCGACGGCGACCGCCTCACCTACTCCTGGACCCTGACTTCGAGGCCGGGGACCTCGCTGGCCTCGCTGAGCAACCCGGCGTCGGCCACGCCCCGCTTCGTCGCCGACGAGGTGGGCATCTACGAGATCCAGCTCGTCGTCTCGGACGGCGTCACCACGTCGGCACCGGACGCGGTCCGGGTGCAGGCCCAGTCCAGCTCCACCGGAGGGGGCGGAGGAGGCGGAGGCTCCGGCTGCAATTGCGGCGAGGCCCAGACCGAGCTCCAGCGCCGCTATCCGACCCTGGGCCTCCTGGTGCGCGGAGCCGTCTACCTGCCGGCCCTGGTGCTCTTCGGCCTGCGGCGGCGCGAGGACGACCGAGCTACGTAGCCGGCCCCTTCGACCCGGAGCCCCCCTCATCCATGAAGATCGCCTTCGTCTCGGGCAACCAGGAGAAGATGCCGGACGCCGTGGTGCCGATCGGCCTCCTCTACGTGCTGGCCGCCTGCCCTGAGCACCACACCCGCCTGTTCTGGGACCTCTGCTTCGAGGAGGAGCCCCACACCTTCCTCGCCGAGCGCCTCCAGGAGCACACGCCCGACGTGGTCGCCATCGGGATGCGCAACATCCAGAACAACGACTACACCGGCACCTCCCACAACCTCCAGCACTACAAGGCCCTCGTGCAGACCGTGCGACGCCACAGCGACGCGGTCGTGGTGGTCGGAGGGGGTGGCTTCAGCGTGATGCCCGAGCGGCTCATGCGCTGGCTGGAGCCCGACCACGGCATCGCGGGCGAGGGAGAGCAGGCCTTCGTGGACCTCATCGCCGCGCTGGAGCGGGGAGAGACCGCGCCCAGCGTACCGGGGCTGCACAGTCGACGCGGCGACAGCTTCGTGAGCGTCGCCGAGCAGCCCAGCTTCCTCGACGTGGACACCCTCGCCACCCCCGATCGAAGCCTGGTCGACCCCCGCTACTACCGGTGGCATGGCATCGACTCGATCCAGACCAGCCGGGGCTGCGCGATGCGGTGCAACTACTGCACCTACCCGGCCATCGAGGGCCGCCGCGTCCGCTCCCGTTCCCCGGAGCGCGTCGTCGACGAGTGGGAGCAGATCCTGCGCGAGCGCCCTGGCGTAGAGCACATCTTCGTGGTCGACGCGGTGTTCAACCACCCACCGTCCCACGCTCGCGCCGTCTGCGACGCCCTCATCGCGCGGGGCAACGCGCTGCCCTGGACCTGCTACGCCAATCCCCTCGGCTTCGACGCCCGCCTGGCCGCCAAGATGGCCGCAGCCGGCTGCGCCGGCATGGAGATCGGCGCTGACTCGGGCTGCGACGACGTGCTCGGCTGGCTGGCCAAGGGCTTCACCACCGCCCACATCCGCGAGGTCCACCAGGTCGCCGTCGATGCCGGACTGAAGGACTGCTACACCTTCATGCTCGGCACGCCGGGCGAGACCCTCGACCACGTGCGCCGCACCCTGGACTTCGTGGTCGACATGGACCCCTTCGGGGCCATCCTGATGGTCTGGGTCGACGATGAAGGAGCCCTCGACCACGAGATGGCCGCCAGGCACAGGGGCTTCCGCGAGCAGGTCGAGGAGCTGCTGCGGGAGCACAGTCAGCGCTTCCCACGCTGGATCATCCCCCAGGCCGGCACCAACTTCACGCCGCGGCTCTTCGAGGCCCTTCGACGCCGAGGCCTGGTGGGTCCCCTCTGGCAGCACGTGACCATGCGGGCGCCGCGGCTGACCGCGCCGGCGCGAGTGTGACTCAACGAGCCAGCAGGTTCGCCTCCGGGTCCCACACGTCGTAGAAGTTGTAGAACTGGTGCGGATAGCGTCGCACCCAGGACTCGGTCATCGCGGCGAACTCCGCCACGTAGGCCCTGAGCTCCTCCTCCCGGTTGCGACGGTCCTGGACCCGGACCTCGATCGGCTCCGTGCAGATGAGCCGGTAGGTGAACGGACCCTCCTTGAAGCAGCTCAGGGCCACCACGGGCACCTTGGCGAGCGAGGCGACCAGCCAGGGCCCCAGGGGCAGCGAGACCTCGTCGCCGAGGAAGGGCACTCGGACCTGGCGGCCGTCGACCGGGCGGTCGGCCAGGAAGGCGGCCACGGACCCGCCACGGAGAGCGCGAATGGCCTTGAGCGAGGCCATGTCGTCGGCACCGTTCAGCGCGATGATCACCGGCGCGAAGGGGCTGGTGGAGGACTCCAGCAGGGCGGCGTAGGGGTCGCCCTCGGCCTGGTAGCGCACGATGTGGACACGCTTGGAGTGGGTGCCCAGGCCGTGCACCGCCGTGCCCAGCATCTCCGGGTTGCCGGAGTGGGTGGTGAGGATGACGAAGCCCGAGTCCCCCTGGAGCATGGCGGCCAGGGTGTCGGCCCCCTCCAGCTTGAACCGGAAGGCCTTGTCCCCCCGCCCCAGGGCCACGAAGCGGTCGGTGATGGCCAGGGCGTAGTTGTAGAAGACGCGGAAGATCCGGAAGCGCCGCGCCAGGCGCCCGTCCTCGGGAAAGACGCGGTCCAGGTAGGCCTCCAGTCCGTGGCGATGGGCCGAGGCCTTCAGGGTGTAGACCGCCGTGGTCACCACCAGCGAGAGGTAGATCGGCAGCCGGCCGACGATCCGCAAGAAGCCGATGTAGATGCGCCACATCCGCACGCTGGCCTGGCCCTGGACCCGCCAGCCCTGCCGCTTCGCGGCGGCGCCCTCAGGCTCCGAAGCCATCTCTCAGACCCTGCTCGACGGCGGCGGACACCGGGTTGGAGGCCAGCCAGGCGGCGACACCGGGCGCGACCAGCGTGCGGGCCCCCCTGCCGTAGACCGCCAGGTGCCGCTCCAGCCAGGGCTCGAGCCCCTCACCCGCCTCCAGGCGGGCCACGGCACCGGGCAGCAGCTCCTCGGCGAAGTGGAGCTTGTGCTCCAGCGTCATGATGTCGGAGATGGCCAGGCACCAGCGCGGCGGGGCCAGGTCGATCCGATCGAGGATCGCCAGGAGGAAGTCCTCGGCGATGGCCCGTGCCCGCGCCTCCAGGCGCGGGAGGTCCTCGGCCGGCTCCCGGCCCGGCTCACCCACGACCTCCACGTAGACCTTGCTCTTGGGCTCGGTGCCCGAGGGCCGGAGGATCAGGCGGGCGTCGGGACCGAGCTGGAAGACGAGCACGTCGCGGCTGGAGGCGTCGGTCCCCGAGCGGATCCGCCCGAAGGGACCCCGGGGGTCCTGGCGATCGTGGAAGGCCGTGACCCGCAGATCCCCCACTCGTCGCAGGGGGTGCTCCCGCAGCGAGGCCTGGATCGCCTGGATGCGGGCGCGTCCCTCGGCCCCCCGCATCACCAGGGAGCGGAGCTGGTTGGTGACGCAGCCGACCTCCCGGAAGCAGTCCTCCAGCAGATCGACCAGGGTGCGCCCCTGCGCCTTCTGCCAAGAAGCGGCCTCGGCCAACAGCAGGGCCGCCCCCGCGGCGTCCTTGTCCCTCACCTCGGCGGTGACGAGCACCCCGTGGGACTCCTCGACGCCGACCGCGAAGTCGCGCACGTCGCCCTCGACGTTGTAGAAGCGCCCCACCCGCTCCAGGCGCCGGAGCCCATCGCCGATGTACTTGAAGCCCACCAGCAGGTGGCCGACGACGCGCCCTCCCCGGGCCCGGGCGACCCGCGCCACGAGGCTGGAGGTCACCTCGGTCTTCATGACGATCGGCGGGCGCCCGCTCGTCGAGCGGCGGAACCGCAGCGCGTAGTGCACGACCAGGGTGCCGAGCTCGTTGCCCGTCATGTGCCGCCAGGTCCCCTCGTGCCGCACGACCAGGCCCAGGCGGTCGGCGTCGGGGTCGCAGGCCATCACCAGGTCGGCTCCCAGCTCCTCGGCGAGGGCCACGGCCCGGTCCATCGACTGGGGGACCTCGGGGTTGGGAATGCCGAAGGGCACGTTGGGGAAGGCGCCGTCATAGGTCGACTGGCTGGGCTCGAGGGTGACCCGGAAGCCGGCGGCCTCCAGGACCTCGGCGACAGTCCTGTCCCCGGTCCCGTGCAGCGGCGTGAACACGACGTGGCAGTCCCGGCGGTCCCGGCGCATCGAGCAGGCGAGGTTGGCGTCGATGTAGGCCTGGTGGACCTCGGGGCCCAGCTCCTGGACCCAGCCGGCGGCGAGGGCCTCCTCGTAGGGCATCGCCTCGACCGCGCGGACCCCGGCGACCTCCTCGGCGAGCTGCTCGTCGGCTGGGGGCACGGCCTGGCCGCCCATGGCGTCGTAGATCTTCGCCCCGTTGTCATCGGGCGGGTTGTGGGAGGCGGAGATGTTCAGCCCGCCGTCGGCGCCGAGGTGGCGGATGGCGAAGCTCAGCTCCGGCGTCGACACGTAGGTCCCGGCACCGCGGGGCAGGATGTACGAGCGCACGCCGTTGGCGGCGTAGACCCCGGCCGCGATCTCGGCGAAGTCCCGACTGGTGAGGCCGAGCAATGGGTTCGGCAGGTCGCGCCGGTAGACCTCGCGAGCGTCCTGGTAGCAGCGCACGTCATAGGCGATGACCACCGACAGCGGGGCGTCGCCGTCCGCACGCGCCTTCAGGAACCGGGCGTGGCCGGCGATCGAGCTCGACAGGGTCCACAGGTTGTAGCGGTTGGTGCCGACGCCGACGGGGCCACGCCGCCCCCCCGTGCCGAAGGGCAGGACCTGGTAGAAGCTGTCCAGGAGCACGTCCCAGCGGCCCGCGGCCACCAGGGCCTCGAGCTGCGGCAGCGTGTCGGCAACGGCCTCGTTGTCCAACCACTCGGCGAGGTTGGCCAGCGCGGCTTCGCGAAAGGAGGGGTCGACTGCCAGCCCGTCGAATCCCGCTCGGGCAGCGTCCAGGAGTGTGCTCATCGATCTCCGCCGAACTTCTCGGTCACGAAGGACGTCGTAACCGCACGGTCGGCCAGGTCAGAGCGCATCAGCGTGCCCTCGATCACCAGGGACTCGAAGGTCCCCTCGTCGGTCCGCACGACGGTCATCTCCCAGCGGGTGTTGGCCCAGCCAAACGACGGTCCTTCTCCCGGGATCCAGACCAGCTCGGAGACCACCGGCAGGTAGTAGTCCCGCTCGGCGCCGTCCTTGCTCTCGATGTAGAGGTGCACCAGCTCGGCGTCGGGATCGGCGTGGACCTGGACCTCGTGGGTCTTGGCGTCGAAGTCCTCCAGCCGCGGCGGCTGGGGGAACTCGGGAAGGACGGCAAACCCGTCGACGATCGGGGCGACGCTCAGCATGCGAGCCCCCCCGATGCCGGCACCACCGTCCTCCAGGTAGGCGAGGATCTGCGCCGCCGAGCCATCCCAGCCGAAGTAGCTCCCCGGGGCCCTGGAGGTGTGGGCCGTGCCCGGAAAGCCCCGCCCGAAGCCGGCCACGCCCGGGCCCGCAGGCCCGTCGCCGTCCACGGCCAGCAACAGCGCCGTCTCGGTGCTGTCCACACCGTCCGGCCAGGCGGGAAGCTCCACCTCGACCACCTCCGACAGCGAGGTCGATGGCCGCACGTCCTGCTCCAGCACCCCTCCAGCCGGCACGGCCAGGCCGTCCTCGAAGCCGTAGGTGAAGGCGTCGATGCTCTCCAGCAGCAGGTCCAGGGCACTGCTGAGGTCGGAGAGGCCGAAGGCGGCGTCGGCCAGGGGCACCGGCCCGGCGAAGCTCCACACCGCCCCCGGTCCGGACCAGGCCGGCGTGGCCCAGTCCTCGACTTCGTCGTCGAGGGTGATGTTGGCCGGCAGCCGGGCGTCGATGCCGTAGATGTTGACGTCGCGATCGGGCGCCAGCAGGTCCTCGGGTCGCCAGAACAGGGGCCCGTAGCGCAGCGAGGGCGCAGCGAGGCCGAGGAGGATGTAGCCGGCGGCCTTCTCGTCGTCGCTCAGGGGCGGCACGCCGCCGAAGTCGAAGGTCCCGGCGACCCCGCCGTCGGGGTCCACGGCCGAGCCCGCGGCTCTCAGCGGCAGGACGAGATCCCGGCCGACCAGGGACATCACGGTGGTCGGGATGCGATCCCCGTCGGCGCTCCAGGCCGTGAACCAGATCGCCTCCCCGGCCGGCACCGTGAGCTCGCCGATGCCGGTGACCTCGTCGACCACGTCGGTGGTGCCGTCGTAGCGGATCTTGCCGGTCGTGATCGGGCTGCCGTCCTCGGCGGCGACGAGCTGGACCCGGAGCACCGGGACCTCCTGGACGGTCACGGCCGCGACCGCCTCCAGCCCCCCCCAGGTCGCGGTGAGGGTCACCTCTCCGGGCGCGTGGGCGGTGGCTCGGCCTTCGGCGGTGAGGGTCACCAGGCTCTCGTCGGAGGAGGACCAGGTCACCGTCACGTCGGCGTTGTGCTCGCCGTCCTGCCTCCAGATCGCCCTCAGGCCCCACTCGGCCCCGGGGTCGACGATGATCTGGCGGGGAGCCACAGCGAGGGAGCCGGGGGTGATCGGGCCGGTGTCGCCGGTGTCGGTGGCCGTGTCGCCCGTCTCGGCCGTCTCGCCGGTCTCGACGGTGTCGGTGGTGTGCCCGGAGTCCGCGGAGTCGACGGTCCCGCTGTCGTCCGTCACGGTCGGCGGGGCCGTGTCGTCGGTCCCTCCCCCGCAATTGCAGGCCAGCGCGAGCACGAAGAGCGAGGTCATGGCACGTAGAAGGTGACGCCGTGAGGCTGGAGGGGGTTGTCGTACTTGTCGACGCAGGGGCGGTTGGCGTCGTCCCGGGCGACCATGGTGTAGTAGTAGCCGTGCTTGAGGATGTCGGTGGTGACGAACTGGGCCTTGTAGCCACCCTCCAGGAAGGTCAGGCTGTACGCGATGTCGTAGGCCACGGTCCCGTCGGCGTTGATGGCGCTCAGGATGAGCTGGTCCTCGAAGCAGATGGCCTGGTTGGCGGCGTTGGAGAAGCGGAGCTCGGGGATCTTGGCCACCGGCACGTCGTCGGCGCCGTCGATCGGGTCGCTGCCCGTGACGTAGAAGCCGGGCGGTCCGCTGTCATCGGCGCCGGCGGACTCACAGGCCGTGCCGGTCAGGCACCATCCCAGAAGCGCAGGGCCAAGAGCCAGGACGGTCCGTCCGGGTCGGCGGCGGTTCCGGTGGCCTGGCAGGCGCTGCACGGATCACACTCCCTCAGCTCTTCCTCTCTGTATCCCGACAGGGCCGGGGCCTGTGCTTCGAGCAGGACTTCGCCGTCTTCGCCCAGCACGTCGACGGTGATGTCCAGCGGCTCTCCCACCGGCAGCCCAGGGTAGCTGTAGGTCCCGGCCAGGCGAGCCCCCATCCCCCTCGCGCCCACGCCTTCGACGCAGATGCGCACGGAGTGGGTCTCCAGGGGCAGCTCGCCCGCCAGGTCGAGCTGCAGGTCGGCCGCTCGGTACTCGACGCCACCACAGGCGCCGAGGAGCAGCGCTGTCAGCACTCGATCCCGCCCTTGATGCAGTCGTGGTCCCGCAGGACCCACTTGTCCGGCTCACCCGTCCGCTCGAACCAGGCCACGCCGTAGCGGGTCACGAGCCAGTAGGTGCCGGCCATCGGAGAGCCCGTGTCGTCGTCCTCGTCGCCGTCGTCCAGCTCGACGCGCAGGCACTCGTTCCAGTCCTGGGTCCAGTGGTTGGGACAGGCCTCGGTGTAGGGGAAGGACGAGGTGAAGGTGTAGCCCCCGGTCTCGGTGACCTCGCTGTCGCCCGGAGCCATGCGCGGGCTGGCGAAGACGATCGGCGGGTCGTAGGTGATGGTGTCGCCCACAGGTCCCGGGCCCCCGGTGTCGCCGGTGTCGGCGCTGTCCCGTGCGACGTCGGCCACGCTGCCGCCGTAGGTCGTGTAGCTGTGGATCAGCACGCCGTAGAGCGAGTCCGACGACCAGCGGACCTCGCTGAGCAGGTCACCGGTCTCGGCGTTGCTGTACTCGAAGGCGTAGATGTCCTGCTCTTCGCGCACGGTCCAGTTCTCGGCCTTTTGGACCGAGAGCTCGTAGCCGACCTCCGCGGAGTCGTTGGCGTACTTCCAGACCCGGTCGGCGTCGAGCGGGAAGTGGTCGTACATCTGGTAGCCCGCGTAGGTGTAGGTGGGCTCGCACGCGGACTGGGTGAGCAGTCCCGCGCCGAGTGCCACGAGCACCGAAGCCTGGATCCCTCGCATGTCTCCTCCAAGAGCGCCCTGACGGTCCCTACCCGTACCACCCTGGCGCGGGCGGCGACAAGCGAGAGGCACAGGCCTTGACCGTCTCCGGGCAGGCGTGGGTTATCCCGGCGCTCGATGAGCACCGAGCACGACCACGGGCCGCTGCGGAACCTGCGGACCCTCCACGCCCGCGTCGAGGCCCACGCCGCCCGGGTGGAGCTCACCCACGCCGAGCACTTCGCCTGCCGTCGGGGCTGCTCCGGCTGCTGTCAGACCGAGCGCACCGTCAGCGACGTCGAGCTCCACGCCCTCGCGGAGGCCCTGGAGCGCCAGGGCGAGGGGACCCGCGACCTGCTGTCCGAGCGGACCCCGTCCACCCCCTGCCCGCTCCTGGTGGACGAGGCCTGCGCCCTCTACGACGCCCGTCCCCTGATCTGCCGCACCCATGGCCTGCCCCTCGTGATGGAGGGACGCCACGACGTCTGCCCGCTCAACTTCACCGAGCACTCCATCCTCACGCTGCCGGACCACGACCTGCTCTCCGTCGACACGCTGACGGCGGTCCTGGTCGCGGTCAACGCCCTGTACTGCGAAGAGACCGGTGGCGATCCCCGCAGGAGGCGGCCGGTGAGCGCCCTCTGGACGGGGTCTGGAGAAAGCGAAGAAAAAGCCTAAATGGCCCCACTCCCGGTTCGATGAGAGGGACAGACAGCAGGGGTCCCCGCCCCCTCGGCGTATCACTCTTGACCCAAGCACCCGGGTCTGGGTGAGACCGCATACGGTTCTGTCCGGACTGGAGGAGGGTCCAGGACAGGGGGGCGGGGAGCCCTTTCTGCTCTGCAGGCCGATCCACAGCGCTCGGGACGACGACGCTCCCGGTCGCAGAGGCTGGCACGGGCCTTGCTACTGGAAGAGGGCGACACCACAGCCCTCGGAGCCCCCTTGCAGCCACGCGCCTCCAAGCTCATCGCCCTGGCCGTCCTCTCCCCCATCGCGCTGTCGGCCTGCTACGAGGTGACCTTCCCGGTCCGCGAGTCCTTCGTGGTGGACATTCCCGAGTTCGAAGTCGAGGAGCTCTCGGAGAGCCCCGATGGCTGGGCCTTCGAGGAGACCTCGCCGGTCCACGACACCGACAAGCTCATGGCGCAGCTCCCCGACGGGGCCCAGAGCTACGCCGACCTGCGGCTCATCGACGTGATGATCACCAGCCCCGAGCAGGGCAACCTCGGCGAGTGGCTCACCGACATCTCGCTCTACGTCAGCACCGACGACGTGCTCTCGCCGGACGACGACCTCATCGTCCAGCTGCCCGAGCTGCCGCCGGAGCAGGTCCAGTTCCTGGTGCCCTTCCCCGAAGGCACGACCCTCCAGAAGTACGTGGAGGCCGGCACCCTCGCCGTCATCACCACGGGCACGCTGATCGCGCTGCCGAGTGAGACGGTGGCCATCACCATCGACGTCAACGCCGAGGGCATCGTCGACCCGATCTGAGAGCTCCATTCGCCACGCGGGTTCGCCCGCGATCTTCCAACCTGGGACACTGGCCCCGGCCGCTCACGCGGTCGGGGCCTCTGTCGTTCGGGGCTCAGGCCTCGACCGGGTCGGCGGCCACGCCCTCGGGGATGTCGAAGGAATCGCCGCAGCCGCAGCTGCGCTCCACGTTGGGGTTGTGGATCTTGAACCCGGTCTCCATCAGCTCGTCGACGAAGTCGATCACGACGCCCTGGAGGAACTCCCGCTTCAGCGCGGCGACGAACAGGGGCACGCCGTCGATCTGGTAGGTGGCGTCGCCCTCGCGGGCGCTCTCCTCGAAGTCCATGATGTAGGAGTAGCCGCTGCAGCCCCCGCCCTGGACGCCGAAGCGCAGGCCATGGCCCTGCATGTCGTTGTCCACGAGCATGCGCTTCAGGTTCTCGATGGCGGCCGGCGTCAGCGAGACGAGGAGCTGGGCCATGGGGACACTCCTTGTCGGTCGGGTCTTGCAGGATAACCACGCAGGGGCCGGGGTCACCCCCGTGTCCCGGGAGCGCTCCTGATCACCCCATCCGCCGAGGCCTTCTGCGAGCTCGTGCAGGCTCATGAGGGCCGGGCGGTCAGCATTCCCGTCTTCCGCGAGGTGCTCGCGGACCTCGACACCCCGGTGTCGGCCTTCATGAAGGTCTGCAGCGGCGGCAGTCCCCTGGACCGGGAGGGCCGGCACGCCTGCCTGCTGGAGTCCGTCGAAGGGGGCGAGCGCTGGGCACGCTACTCCGTGATCGGCTTCGACCCCGCCTTCGTCGTGCGTGCCCGTCAGCGCCGCTGCGAGGTCGTGCGGGACGGCTGGGTCCAGCGCACCGAGGAGCGGGAGGACCCGCTGGGCTTCCTGGCCGAGGAGCTCGCCCGGTCCGTGGCGGTGCCCGTGGAGGGCGTCCCCAAGGTCGTCGGTGCCGCCGTCGGCTGGCTCGCCTGGGACGCCGTGCGCTGGTGGGAGCGGCTGCCCGACCCCCACGGATCGGTCGCGGACGCCGCCCCGACCCTGGTCTTCGCCGTGCCCCGCAGCCTGCTGGTGTTCGACAACCTCCGCCACCGCATCGCCGTGGTCCAGGTGGTCACCGTGCCCGAGGGGACCGACCCCCGGGTCGCCCACGCCGGCGCCGTGCAGCGGATCGAGCGGATCATCGACAAGCTCCGAGGTCCACTGCCCGAGCGCCCCACGCGCCGCGGCCGCGAGGTGACCCTGGAGCCGGAGTTCGACCAGGCGGCCTTCGAGCAGGGCGTGGAGACCATCAAGGGCTACATCCGCGCCGGGGACTGCATCCAGGTGGTGCTGTCCAACCGCTTCCGCCTGGGCTTCGGCGGCGATCCCCTCGACCTCTACCGGGCGCTCCGAGCCGTCAACCCCTCTCCCTACATGTTCCACCTGCGCTACCCCGAGCAGCTCGTCACGGGGGCCTCGCCCGAGGTCATGGTGCGCGTGGCGGACGGCCAGGCCTGGGTCTCGCCGATCGCCGGGACCCGTCCCCGCGGCGGGGACGAGGCGAAGGATCGGGCCCTGGCCGAGGAGCTGTTGGCCGATCCCAAGGAGCGGGCCGAGCACGTGATGCTGGTCGACCTGGCCCGCAACGACCTCGGCCGCGTCGCTGCGGCCGGGTCGGTGAGCGTGGACGCCCTGATGAAGGTCGAGCGCTACTCCCACGTGATGCACATCGTCTCCGACGTCCGGGCGCAGCTCGCCGAGGGACTCACCGGCTTCGACGCCATCCGGGCCACCTTCCCCGCCGGCACGCTGTCCGGGGCCCCCAAGGTGCGGGCGATGGAGCTGATCGACGAGCTGGAGCCGGTCCCGCGCGGTCCCTACGGCGGGGCGGTGGGCTGGATCCGGGCCGACGGCCAGATGGACCTCGCCATCGCGATCCGCACGGCCTGGCGCCAGGGCGAGCGCTGGTTCCTCCAGGTGGGCGCCGGCATCGTGGCGGACTCCGTGCCCGCCTCGGAGTACCAGGAGACCCTCGACAAGGGCGGCGCCGTCATCCGCGCCCTGGAGCTGGCGGAGCAGGGGCTGTGAAGGTCCTCGTCATCGACAACTACGACTCGTTCACCTGGAACCTGGTGCAGTACCTCCAGGTGCTGGGCGCCGAGGTCGACGTGGTGCGCAACGACCACCTCACGGTCGAAGAGGTAGGCCAGCGCGGCGCCGACGCGCTGTTGATCTCGCCGGGGCCCTGCGACCCGGATCGGGCCGGCATCTCGCTGGCGGCGATCGCCCGCTACGCCGGCCGCCTGCCCATGCTGGGGGTCTGCCTGGGCCACCAGTCCATCGGCCAGCACTTCGGCGGACGCGTGGTGCGGGCCCGGACCCTGATGCACGGCAAGACCTCGCCCATCCACCACGCCGACAGCGGCGTGTTCACCGGGCTGCCGTCGCCGTTCACCGCCACCCGCTACCACTCTCTCGCCGTCGAGCGCGAGAGCCTCCCGGACTGCCTGGAGGTCAGTGCCTGGACCGAGGACGGGGAGATCATGGGTCTGCGCCACCGCACCCTGCCGGTGGCCGGGGTCCAATTCCACCCGGAGTCGATCCTCACGGAGCACGGCATGGAGCTGTTGACCAACTTCCTCCAGGGGACCCTCTGATGCTGAGCGAGCTGCTGGAGCGTCTGCTCGACGGACAGGACCTGACGAGTGCGCAGGTCGAGGCCGTCTTCGATCGCATGCTGTCCGGGGAGCTGACCAGCGCCCAGATCGCCGGGCTGCTCATCGCCCTGCGCACCAAGGGGGAGGCCGTGCACGAGATCGCGGCCGCCGCCCGAGTCATGCGCCGCCACGCCACCGGGATCCCGGTGGCCCCGGGCCTGGACCCGATCGACACCTGTGGCACGGGCGGCGATCGATCCGGCACCTTCAACCTCTCCACGGCCGCGGCCCTGGTGGCCGCCGCAGCCGGGGCCACGGTCGCCAAGCACGGCAACCGCTCCGTGAGCTCCAGGGCCGGCAGCGCCGACGTGCTGGAGGCCCTCGACGTCGACCTGGCCCTCCCCCCGGAGCGGCTGGGCCGGATCCTCTCCGAGGTCGGCATCGCCTTCCTGTTCGCGCCCGTCCACCACGCCGCCACCCGGCACGCGGTGGGTCCGCGCCGGGAGCTCGGCGTGCGCACCCTCTTCAACGTGCTCGGTCCCCTGACCAACCCCGCCGGCGTGCGCCGCCAGGTGGTCGGCGTGTTCGGGCCGGAGTGGGTCGAGCCCCTGGGGCGTGTGCTCGGTGAGCTGGGGGCCGCCCACGCGATGGTCGTGCACGGCGCGGGGGGACTGGACGAGCTGTCTCTGGCCGGTCCCACCCGGATCGCCGAGTGGCGAGACGGCTCCCTGTCGCTCCACGAAGTCCGGCCGGAGGACGTGGGCCTGCGGGCCGCACCCATCGAGGCCCTGCGCGGCGGCGACGCCGCCGACAACGCGGCGATCCTGCGAGCCGTCTTCGCAGGGGAGACGGGCCCGCGGGCCGACGCGGTGGCCTATGGCGCCGGTGCGGCGCTCCATGTGGCCGGACAGGCCGAGGACCTCGCCGGGGGCGTGGCCGCCGCACAGGAGGTGCTGAGATCCGGCGCAGCGGCGGAGAAGCTGGCCCAGCTCGTCGCCGCCACCCGGTGAGCATCCCCAGCTCCACGGAGGACGGCATGAGCCTGCTGGAGCGGGTGCGCAGGGACAAGGAGGCCTACCACGCGGCGCTGGAGGCCCGGGGCGTGGAGGACCTGGACCTGGCGCCGCCCCCGCGGGACCTCCAGGCCGCCCTGAGCGGCCCCGGGCTGGCCTGGATCGCCGAGATCAAGCGACGCTCCCCGTCCAGGGGGGAGATCCGACCCGGCGCCGATCCGGTAGACATCGCCCGGGCCTACGAGCGGTCCGGGGCCGCCGCGATCTCGGTGTTGACCGACAGCGAGCGCTTCGGCGGCAGCCTCGACGACCTGAGACGGGTCCGCGCCGCGGTGTCGATCCCGGTGCTGCGCAAGGACTTCCTGGTCAGCCCCCTGATGGTGGCCGAGGCCCGCGCCGCCACCGCCGACGCCTGTCTGCTGATCGTGGCGATGCTGTCGGACCCCGAGCTCGCGGCCGGCCTCGCCGCGGCCCGGGAGCTGGGCATGGAGCCCCTGGTGGAGGCCCACGACGGCGCCGAGCTGGATCGGGCGCTGGTCGCCGGGGCCCGCATCGTCGGAGTCAACAACCGCGACCTCCACAGCCTGGAGATCGACCTGGCGACCGCCGAGGCGCTCCTGCCGCGGCTGCCGGCCGGGGTGGTCCGGGTGGCGGAGTCGGGCATCCACAGCCGGGCGGATCGGGACCGGATGCGCACCGCAGGCGCCGACGCGCTGCTCGTCGGCACCTCGCTGATGACCGCCGAAGACCCGGGCGCCGCCCTGGCGGCCCTGAGGGCCTGACCGTGTGGGTCAAGGTCTGTGGCGTGCGGACGGTGGCCCAGGCGCGCCACGCGGAGGCCTGCGGCGCCGACGCCATCGGCCTCAACCTCCACCCGCCCTCGGCGCGCTTCGTGCCTCCCGACCAGGCCGCAGACATCGCCGCCTCCGTCGGCCTGGAGGTGGTGGTGGTGGTCGTGGACCGCAGCGCCACAGAGCTGGCCGCGCTGGTGGCCGAGGTGAGACCCGACACCGTCCAGCTCCACGGGAGCGAGGGCCCAGCGCTCGCCGCAGCGCTGGCCGTGCCGGCCTACCGGGCCTTCCGGGCCCACGCCGGCGTCGAGGACGAGATCCGGGCCTGGGGGCCGGACCGCTTCCTGCTCGACGCCCACGTTCCCGGCCTGCCCGGCGGCACCGGCCGCCGCGTCGACGAAGCCCTGGCCTGCCGCTGCGCCTCCCTGGGAGCTCTCGTGCTGGCCGGGGGGCTCAGGCCCGACAACGTGGCGGCGATCGCCTCGCGGGTCCGACCCTTCGGCGTCGACGCCGCCTCGGGCCTGGAGTCCTCACCGGGCGTCCAGGACCCGGACCGCGTCAGGGCCTTCGTCGCAGCCGCCCGGAGCCTGACCGGATAGGGCGACCGGCCCTCTGAGGAAGCTCCCATGGCCCACCCGGACGCCCGCGGACACTTCGGCCCCTACGGCGGCCGGTACGTGGCGGAGACCCTCGTGCCGCCGCTCGAGGAGCTGACAGCGGCCTGGGAGGGCGCCTGGACCGATCCGGCCTTCCGCGCCGAGTTCGAGCGCCTGCTCACCGACTACGTCGGTCGCCCCTCCGTGCTCTACGAGGCCCGGGCCCTGTCCGCCGAGCTGGGCGCGAACATCTGGCTCAAGCGGGAGGACCTGAACCACACCGGCGCCCACAAGATCAACAACTGCCTCGGCCAGGTGCTCCTGGCCCGGAGAATGGGCAAGACCCGGGTCATCGCCGAGACCGGTGCCGGGCAGCACGGCGTGGCCACCGCCACCGCCTGTGCGCTCTTCGACCTGCCCTGCGTGGTCTACATGGGCACCGAGGACACGGTGCGCCAGCGGCTCAACGTGGCCCGGATGCGCCTGCTCGGCGCCGAGGTCCGACCGGTCGACTCCGGCACGGCCACCCTGAAGGACGCCATGAACGAGGCCCTGCGGGACTGGGTGACGAACGTGGCCGACACCTTCTACTGCATCGGGTCGGTGGCCGGCCCCCACCCCTATCCGGTGATGGTCCGGGAGCTGCAGGCCTGCATCGGCCTGGAGGCCAAGGCGCAGCTCCGCCAGCGCGGCGTGCACCTGCCCGACGCGGTGGTGGCCTGCGTCGGCGGGGGCTCCAACGCGATGGGCATCTTCCACGCCTTCGTCGAGGACCTCGGGGTCCGGCTCATCGGGGTCGAGGCCGCCGGCCTCGGTGTCGACACCGACCAGCACGCCGCCTCGATCCACGCCGGCCAGGTCGGTGTGCTGCACGGCCAGAAGACCTACCTCCTCCAGGACCCCCAGGGGCAGGTCCAGCCAGCCCACAGCATCTCCGCCGGCCTGGACTACCCCGGCGTCGGTCCCGAGCACGCCTGGCTCAACGACACCCAGCGGGCCCGCTACGTCTCGGTGACTGATGCCCAGGCCCTGGACGCGACCCGCTGGCTGGCCCACGCCGAGGGCATCGTGCCGGCCCTGGAGAGCGCCCACGCCCTGGCGGCGCTGCCGGAGCTGGCCGACGCCATGCCCCCGGGATCCCAGATCCTGGTCAACCTCTCGGGCCGCGGGGACAAGGACATGGAGACGCTGACCCGGGAGCTGGACCTGTGAAGAACCGCCTCGACGAGATCCTGGCCCGGCCCGGTGGCGCCCTGGTCACCTACCTCACGGCCGGGGACCCCACGCCGGCCGAGGCTCCGGCGCTCTTCGAGGCGCTGGTCCAAGGTGGGGCCGACATCGTGGAGATCGGGGTCCCGTTCTCCGATCCCGGCGCCGACGGGCCGGCGATCCAGCGGGCGTCGGAGCGCGCCCTGGCCGCCGGAGCCGGCCTGGAGACCGCCCTGGAGCTGGCCGCCGGCCTCGGCGACCGGGTGGGCAAGGTGCTCTTCGGCTACCTCAACCCGCTGCTCGCCTTCGGCTACGAGCGCCTCGCTGAGCGCTGCGTCGAGGCCGGCATCGACGGCGTGCTGGTCGTGGACTGCCCGCCCGAGGAGGA
This sequence comes from uncultured Enterobacterales bacterium, assembly GCA_964501915.1. Classification (GTDB taxonomy): domain Bacteria; phylum Myxococcota_A; class UBA796; order UBA796; family CAJQPC01; genus CAYFPX01. The sequence continues at coordinate 22,187 of CAZCVP010000018.1, read as the reverse complement.
GCCCGAGCTCTGGGCGGCGCTGCGCTCCCGGGGCATCCATCCGATCCTGCTGGTGGCCCCGACGACACCGGACGACCGGATCGTCGCCCTGTCCGGTGAGGCCAGCGGCTTCGTGTACTACGTCTCGATGACCGGCGTGACCGGCGCCGCCCTCACCGGGCAGGCCGCCGTGGCCGAGCGCGTCGAGCGCGTCCGGTCGCTGGCCGGCCTGCCCGTGGCCGTGGGCTTCGGCGTGGCGACCGGCGAGGACGTCGCACGACTCGCTCCCAGCGCCGACGCGGTGGTGGTCGGCTCGGCCCTGGTGCGGCTGGTGGAGGCCCACGGGGCCCGGGCCGCCGGCCCGCTGGAGGAGCTGACCCGGGAGCTGAAGGCCGGACTGGGCTGAGCGAGCCCACGCCTGCGGCCTTGCCGGTTGCCCGATGCACCGCCTACGCTGCCTGCATGTGGCTGGTCCTGCTGTCGTGCATGCCCCCCGACCCCGTGTTCGACGACACCGGGCCGACCACCGTCGACTCCGGAGACAGCGGCGCCACCGGAGACACCGGCAGCAGCCACGGCCCCGATCACTGCGGGCCGATCACCGAAGACCAGTACTGGGCCCCGGATCGCAACCCCCACGTGCTGAGCTGCACGGTCGAGGTCAACGGTGGTGTGCTCACCCTCACCGCCGGCACCCAGGTCGTCGCCGCGCCCCACGCCAAGCTGGAGGTCGGCGGCGCCGGCCCGGGTTCGATCCTCGTCCTGGGGACGGTCGAGCAGCCCGTCCAGATGACCTCGCAGTCCGGCACGGTGAGCGACACCGGTCCGGCGTCCGGTGGTTGGCCAGGGCTCTATCTGCACGAGTTCGCCGGCGGGGCGGTCGCCGAGCTGCATCACCTGCTGCTGTCGGAGGCCGGGGAGAGCGACGGCATCCACCGGGCCGCCGGGCTGTTCGTCGAGGCGCCCGGGGTCGTGGTCGAGGAGGTCCACGTGACCTCTTCGGAGGGCTACGGCTTCGCCCTCGCCGCCGACGGCTCCTTCGGCGAGACGAGCCAGGGCCTGCACGTGAGCGACTCGGCGGTCTCTGCCTTCGCCGAGGTCTGGGCCACCGGCTCGATCCCCGACGGGGACCTCACGGGCAACGCGGTGGACGCCATCGACCTGCCCGGCGGCCAGGTGAAGGCGTCCGCCACCTGGCAGGCCCAGGACGTGGCCTACCGGCTGATGAACGACACCTACGTCGACGGCACGGACCAGAGCCCCGCCGTGCTCACCCTCGGCACGGGCACGGTCCTGCGTTTCGGCGACGGTCGCGGCCTCTACGTCGGCACCACGGGGCCGGCCTCCCTGGTGGCCGTCGGCACAGAGGAGTCACCCATCCAGCTCCTGGGCGATCGCAGGCAGCCCGGGTCCTGGGCCGGGGTCGGCATCAAGTCCCAAGACCAGGGCAGCCGGCTGGAGCACTTCGAGCTGGCCTATGGCGGGGCCAGCTTCCCGCTGGATGGGGCGCTGCACCTCGAGGACGCCGCGACCACCGTCGACCAGGGCAGCGTGCACCACAACGCCGAGTGCGGGATCTGGATCGACGGCGGCAGCTCGGTCGTCGGCGAGGCCATGACCTACGAGCAGAACGCCGAAGGGGACGTCTGCCGGTAGCGGTCAACCGCTCAGCTCCCCGTCGAGCTTGCGGTCCGCCCTGCGCAGCACCTTCCGCAGGGCCTCGGCGGAGTCCGCATCGCGCAGCTCATCGAGGAAGTGGGTCCAGAGCAGCATGCGGGCCAGGCGATCGATGATCCGGATCTGGTTCTGTCTCTGGCCGGGACGGGCGAGCACGACGAGGCAGACGTCGACCGCCCGGTTGCCCTGGCCCCGGAAGCACACCGACTGGTTCAACGTGACCACGCCCAGGTTGACCTTGCTGACGTTCGGGGAGGGCGCCGCGAAGAGCGACACCCCGCTGCTGAGAGCGGTGTTGCGCCGCTTGTCCCGTTCCCACAGGGCCTTCTCCACGGCGTCCGGTGCGGCGTGGCCGTCGGCCTGGGAGAGCCCTCGCGCCAGGACCTTGAACAGGCCCTCCTTGCGAGCCACCCGAACCCCGGCTTGGAGGAAGGAGGTCTCCACGAGCTCCGCCAGGGTGAGAGGCACGAGCTCCCGGTCCGGCGCCCACTGCATGGCCTCACCGTGGTGGTAGGCCGGGTCCGGGGTCTTCAGGCGCAGCACGGAGCACATGGCCCGGTCCACGACCCGGTCTTCGAAGGCTCCCCGGAACGTGTGGTGCAGGCCCCCCTCCACGGGGGCACCCAGGACCAGCAGGTCGAACCGGGCGCTGATCTCGGCGAGGGTCGCGAACTTGTCCTCGGTGGGCACCACGAGACTCGCGGTCTCTGTAGTCGTGAGGTTCATGAGGTGCTGGTGGTAGTCCCGGACGTGCTGCAGGGTGCGCGCGTCCGCGTCGTGTCGCGCCAGGTGGAGCACGGTGATGTCGCCGTCGTGCAGGCCCGCGAGCCGCGACGCGGCCCGCATGACGAGGGAGTCGTAGGGTCCAGGCTCCGCGAGCACGAGGACGTGGTGCCAGGCCTCCGCACCCCGGTCCTTGAACATGGCCAGGTCGCAGGGCGGGTGCTGGAGCCACCACCCCGTCGGCTGCCGGATCAGGTAGTGCTTCCGCCGCCGCGCCGGCCACCGCATCACGATCCACTGGGCGTTCGTCGCCTTGGCGTGCTCCAAGAGCGCCCGCTTGGCGTTGGGGGGCACCACGTCCCGTAACTCGAGGTCGACGCCCACCGCGTCGGCGATGACCTGGCTCTCGCGAGCCAGGCGATGCATCATGGTGTCTTCTTCGAGCCAGGACTTCAGGGCGGTCTGCTCCGGGACCTCCTTGAGCCGCAGGACCTCCAGCAGGGCCCCGGGAGCGAAGGCTGTGGCCAGGCGGACCAGGCGACCCGTGAAGGTCTGGTCGCTGAAGATCGGCACGATGACCCGTGGTCCCTGGACGGTCTGGTCCTCCTCCGCCTCGGCCAGCTCCGTCTCTCGCAGCGCCCGAGCCTCGCCGAAGAGGTGGTGGAGCACGCTGGCTCGACTGACCCGGCCGCGGACGTAGAGGACGTACCAGAGGCAGCCGACCAACATCGCCACGATCACGCCGGCGACCGCCAACATCCCGAGCTCGACGAGCAGCCAGAGGCCCCCGAGGATCGCGACGACCTGGACCCCCGGGTAGAACGGCGACTTGAAGGTCGGGCGATACCAGCGGGCGTTGCTCTCCCGCAGCAGGATCACGGCGAGGTTCACGACCGAGAAGATGAAGATCTTGAAGCCGCTGGCCAGCTTCGCGAGCTTCTCCACCGGCAGGCCGAGCACCAGCAGGGCCAGGAGCAGCCCGGTCACCAGGATGGCCACCGAGGGGGTGTTGTAGCGGGGGCTCACCCACCCCATCCTCGGCGGGAGCAGCGAGTCCCGGCTCATGGCGAAGGGATAGCGAGAGGCGGCCAGGACACCTGGCGTTGCACATCGACGCCAGGCCGAACACCGCCACGACGGCCAGCACCAGGCCCGCTCCGGAGCCGCCGATGTGGTCTCCGGCGGTCGCGAGGGGCGTGATGCTGACGGAGAGCTCCTCCATCGGCGTGAGCCCCACCATGGCCCAGGCGCACATGGCGTAGAGCCCCATCACGGTCATGTGGGCCAGCAACATGCCGAAGGGGAGGTTGCGGGAGGGGTGTCGCACCTCCTCGGCGACGGAACAGACCTTGGTGACCCCGCCATAGGACACGAACACGAAGGCGGCCGCCGTGGCGATCCCGTCGACGCCATGGGGGAAGGCCGGCTGGAAGCGGGCCGGGTCGGCCAGCGGGAACGACACCAGCCCGAAGACGAGCAGACAGGCCACGGTGAGGGCGACGATGACGATCTGGATCATGCTCGCCTTGCCCACGCCGACGACATTCAGGGCCACCAGCGCCAGCAGGATCAGCAGGGCGAAGGCCCGACCCGGCATGCCCGTGAGCAGCGAGAGGTAGGCCGCGAGCCCCACCAGGGCGAAGGCGGTCTTGGCCATCAGGCTGAACCAGGTGCCCAGCCCGGTGATGGTGCCCATCAGCGGGCCCATGGCGCGGTCGACGTAGACGTAGGTCCCGCCCGCCACGGGCATGGCCGTGGCCAGCTCGGCCTTGCTGAGCACCGAGGGGAGCACCATCAACCCGGCGAGCACATAGGCCAGCCAGACCGACGGGCCGGCCTTGCCCGCCGCGAGACCCGGAAGCACGAAGATGCCGGAGCCCACCATCGCGCCAACCGCGATGGAGAAGACACCGGAGAGGCCGATCTCTCGGTCGAGTTGCTTAGCGATGAGGGTCCCGTTCCGAGGATGCGACCGCGCGAGCATAGCGCAGGGCCTTCAGGAGCTTCCAGGATCGGAGCGGGACCTGGGCCGCCACGAACCCCCAGAAGAGCGGGCCCAGCCAGTTCATGCGAAAGGCCGCGAGCACGTCGAGGTGCCCCATGTAGACGAAGGAGCGCGTCAGCCCGCAGCCGGGGCAGGGCAGTCCGAAGACCTTGCGCAGCGTGCAGACCTCGGGCATCTGCCAGCCGAAGACGGTGACCCAGTCGTCGGTGGTGTCGAGCAGGGCCGACACGATCACGACCGCCAGCGCCCCGATCAGCACGGCCACGTCGAGGGTGCGGTCCCCGCGCACCTCGGCGACGCCGGTGATCATCGGGCCTGGATGCGGCCGAGATCCCGTGCGATGCGGTCGAGGATGCCGTTGACGAAAGCCTTGGAGTCCTTGGTGCCGAAGCGCTTGGCCAGCTCGACCGCCTCGTTGATCGCGACGTGGGGCGGGGTCGCCTCCTGGTGGACGAGCTCGTAGCAGCCCAGGCGCAGGATGTTGCGGTCGACGGCCGACATGCGGGCCACGCGCCAGTTGGTCGAGGACGCCTCGATGCGCTCGTCGATGCCGTCGAGGTGCTCGGTGACCCCGAGGGCCAGCGCCGTGGCGAACTCGATCTCGGGCGACTCGGGTGCCCGGCTGCCGAGCACCCCTTCGGTCTCTTCGAGCAGGCCGACCCAGAGCCCCTCCAGGGCGTCCCGGACCTCGGCCCGGCCGACGTCTGCCTCGTACAGCGACATCAGCGCGTACTCGCGAGCCCGCCGACGGCTCGACATGGCTCAGCCCAGCTTCTTGTAGAGGGAGACCATCTCCAACGCCGACATCGCCGCGTCGGCGCCCTTGTTGCCCATCTTCGTCCCGGCCCGCTCGACCGCCTGGTCGATGGTGTCGGTGGTGAGGATGCCGAAGGCGATCGGGACACCGCTGCTCCAGGAGGCCTGGGCCACGCCCTTGGAGACCTCGGCGGCGACGTAGTCGAAGTGCGGCGTGCCGCCCCGAATGACACAGGCCAGGGCCAGCACGGCGTCGAAGTCGCCGCCGGTCGCCAGCTTCTGGGCCACCAGGGGAAGCTCGAAGGCTCCGGGCACCCAGAACACCTCGGCCCGCTCCTCCACGTCGACACCGTGCCGCCGCAGGCAGTCCAGGGCCCCCTCCAGCAGCCGGGTCGTGATCAGGTCGTTGAAGCGGGACACCACCAGGGCGAAGCGCCCTCCGACGTCGACGAGCTCGCCTTCGTGTACGCGCATGACTCTCAGCCGTTGCTCAGGTTGATGAGGTGGCCCAGCTCGCGGGCCTTGGCGGCCAGCAGGCCGCGGTTGGCCGCGGTCTCCGGGACCTCGATGGGGACCCGACCGACGAACTCGAGGCCGTAGCCCTCGAGGCCGACGATCTTCTTCGGGTTGTTGGTCAGGAGCCGGAGCTTGCGCACCCCGAGGTCGCAGAGGATCTGGGCGCCGGTCCCGAACTCCCGCAGGCTGCCTCGCGGCGGTCGGCGTGGGGCGTCTTCCTGGCCCTCGGGTGGCAGCAGGTGGGCCTGGACGGTGCGCAGCAGCATGTCCTCGCTGCGGCCCCCGGAGACGTGGAGATACAGCAGCACGCCGCCCTCGTCGGCGATGCGGGCCAGCGCCGCGTCGAGCTGGGCGCTGGAGTCCGAGGCCTCCGACTTGAAGACATCGCCCACGGGGTCGCTGGCCTGCACACGCACCAGGGTGGGCTCCTCGCCCCGGATCTCGCCGCGGGAGACCGCCACGTGCAGCCCGCCGTCGGCGTCGGAGCGGTAGACCCGGCAGGCGAACTCGCCGAGCCCCGGCACCGGCAGGCGACCCTCGAGCACGCAGCGCACGAGCCGCTCGTTCTGGAGCCGATAGCGGATGAGATCGGCCACGGCGACGATGTGGAGGCCGTGTCTCTCGGCGAAGACCTCCAGGTCCGGCATCCGGGCCATGGTGCCGTCGTCGTTCATGATCTCGCAGATCACGCCGGCGGGCTTCAGGCCGGCCAGCCGGGCCAGGTCCACGGAGCCCTCGGTCTGGCCGGTGCGCACGAGCACTCCACCCGCGCGAGCCCGCAGCGGGAAGACGTGGCCCGGTGTGACGATGCTCTGGGGGCCGGCCTCCGGGTCGATGGCCACCCGCACCGTGTGGGCCCGGTCCGCGGCCGAGATGCCGGTGGTGACGCCCTCCCGGGCCTCGATGGAGACGGTGAAGGCGGTGCTGTAGGGGCTCTGGTTGTGGGTGGCCATCATCGGCAGGCCGAGGCGATCGATGTCGTCGCCCGTGAGCGTCAGGCAGATCAGCCCGCGCCCGTGGGTGGCCATGAAGTTGATGGCCTCCGGGGTGACGGTGCCCGCCGCCATGGTGAGGTCACCCTCGTTCTCCCGGTCCTCGTCGTCGACCAGGATGACCATGCGGCCGGCCTGGATGTCCTCGATGGCCTGTTGGACCCTCCGGATGGGGTCCGCGTCCATGACGGTGTGGCTCATGGGGTGTCCAGGGGTCTGGGGTGGATTCCAGGGCTCAGGTGCCGAACCCGAGGGCCCGCAGGCGCTCGAAGGTCAGCCGATCGCCCGGCTCGGCCAGGAGCCGCTCCACGTATCGCGCGAGCAGGTCCACCTCCAGGTTCACGCTGTCCCCCGGACCGCGCTCCCCCAGTGTGGTGGCCGTGACCGTGTGGGGGATCAGGTTGACCCGGAAGGTGCCGCCGCTGAGCTCGTTGACGGTCAGGCTGACCCCGTCGAGGGTCACCGACCCCTTGGTGGCGATGTAGCGACGCAGGGGCTGGGGCGCCTCCAGCCAGACCACCAGCGACTCCTGGTCCTGGCGCACGGAGGTGACCCGGGCGGTGCCGTCCACGTGGCCCTGGACCAGGTGTCCACCTAGCCGGTCCCCCACCCGCAGCGCCCGCTCCAGATTCACCCGGCGGCCGGCGACCAGGCCGCCGACGGTGGTGCAGGCGAGGGTCTCCTTGCCCGCGGTGAGGGAGAAGGTCTCCGCCGTGAAGCCCTCGGCGGTGAGGCACACGCCGTCGATGGCGATCGAGGCCCCCAGCGCCACCTCGGCCAGGGGCAGGCCGGTGCGCACGGTGAGCACCCGGCCGTTGCCCCGGGGCACGACCTCGACGATCCGCCCCACGTCTTCGACGAGTCCGGTGAACATCAGGTGATCCTCAGGTCCATGAGTACGTCGGTCCCGACCCGGTCGATGGAGAGCAGCTCGAAGCCGAAGGCGTCCGCGAGGGCGCGGGGATCCCCGCCCACGAAACCCGGTCCCCCGGCGAGCACGCGCGGCGCCACGAAGAGCAGCAGGCGGTCGGCCAGCCCACGCTCCAGCAGGCTGCGGTGCACCTGCCCTCCCCCCTCGACCAGGACCTCGATGAAGCCCTCTGAGGCGAGATCTCGCAGCACCGCGTCGAGGTCCAGGCCCCCGCCGGACCGGCCCACCCGTCGCACCTCCGCGGCGAGGTCGCGCTCCGGGGCGTCCTCGGCACAGTAGATCCAGGGAGGCAGGCCAGCGGTCAGCACCCGGGCCTCGGCGGGACAGCGCAGCTCCGTGTCGAGCAGCACCGGGCGGGCGTCGCGGCCCCCGTCGATCCGCGTGTCCAGGGCCGGGTCGTCGGCCAACAGCGTGCCGGAGCCGACGATCACCGCGTCGACGCGGTCCCGGAGGCCATGGACCCGCTGGCGGGCATCCGGGCCGGTGATCCACTGGCTGGCCCCGGTGGCGTCGGCGATGCGCCCGTCGAGGGTGCAGGCCGCCTTGAGCCACACCCGGGGCAGGCCCCGTTCGGCCCGCTTGAGGTAGCCGCCGTTGAGCTCCCGGCAGGCCTCCTCCTCCACACCCACGTCGACCTGGACACCGGCCTCGCGGAGGATGCGCAGGCCCTCGCCCCGGACCCTCGGATCCGGGTCCACCACCCCGACCACGACCCGGGCGACGCCGGCGGCGAGCACGGCGTCCGTGCAGGGAGCGGTGCGCCCGTAGTGGCAGCAGGGCTCCAGGTTCACGTACATCGTCGCGCCGGGAGCCCGGCCGCCGAGGTGTGCCAGGGCAGCCGGCTCGGCGTGGGGCTCACCGACCGCGGTGTGCCAGCCCTCGGCGAGGACCTCGCCGTCTCGCACCACGACCGCGCCCACCATCGGGTTGGGGGCCGTCCGGCCAGCGCCGCGCTCGGCCAGGGCGAGGGCCCGCCGCATGTAGGAGGCGTCGGTCATCGGCTCAGCAGCGGCTGGAGGAGCTCGAGGAACTCCTCCGGGCTCGCGAGCTCCTGGTAGACGGAGGCGAAGCGCAGGTAGGCCACGCGATCGAGCTCCAGGAGCTGCTCCAGGACCAGCTCACCGACCTGGGTGGAGTGGATCTCGCGGCCGGGCCTCGACGCGACCTTCTGGGTCACGGCGATCACCGCGTCGTCGATCTGGGCCCGCGTGACCGGGCGCTTGCGACAGGCGAGGAACATGCCCTTGAGCAGCTTCTGGGCGTCGAAGGCCTCCCGTTCCCCGCCCTTCTTGACCACCTGGGGCATGCGCCGCTCCACGACCTCGTGGGTCGTGAAGCGCTCTCCGCACCCCTCGCACTCGCGGCGACGGCGGACCAGGGACCCGGTGTCCCGGGAGTCCACCACCTTGGAGGCGTCGTGGCTGCACCAGGGACAGGTCAAGGTCTCACTCGGCGAGGTGGGGGTAGACGGGGTGGGCTCTGCACCAGGCGCCGACCTCGCCGCGGACCCGCTCGATCGTGGCGGCGTCGTCGGGCGAGCGGAGCACGTCGGCGATCCAGTCACCGATCTGCGCAGCATCCGGGGCGGTGGCGCCCCGGGTCGTGACCGCCGGGGTGCCGATGCGCACGCCGGAGGTGACCATCGGCGAGCGCTGCTCCCCGGGCACCGTGTTCTTGTTCACCGTGATCCGTGCACGGCCCAGGGCCTCCTCGGCCGCCTTGCCCGTCAGCTCGCCGACCGAGAGATCGATGAGCATCAGGTGGTTGTCGGTGCCCCCGCTCACGAGCGAGAAGCCGCGCTCGATCAGCCGAGTGGCCAGCGCCTGGGCGTTGTCCACCACGCCCTGGGAGTAGTCCTTGAACTCCGGCCTCAGCGCCTCGCCGAAGGCCACGGCCTTGGCGGCGATCACGTGCATCAGCGGACCGCCCTGGGTGCCCGGAAAGACCGCAGAGTTCAGCTTGCGCATCACCGAGCGCTGGCCCAGAACCAGCCCACCCCGCGGACCCCGCAGGGTCTTGTGGGTGGTGGTCGAGACGTACTGGCAGTGAGGCACCGGGTTGGGGTGGTGGCCCGTGGCGACCAGGCCCGCGAAGTGGGCCATGTCACAGAGCAGAGCCGCACCGACCTCGTCGGCGATGGCCCGGAAGCCCTCGAAGTCCCAGGAGCGGGGGTAGGCGCTGGCGCCGGTCACGATGAGCTTGGGGCGGTGCTCCAGGGCGAGGTCCCGGACCCGGTCGAGGTCGATCTGACCCGTGGCGGGGTCGAGGCCATAGTGCACGGCGTTGTAGAGCTTGCCGGAGAAGTTCACCGGCGAGCCATGGGTCAGGTGGCCACCGTGGGTGAGGTCGAGCCCCAGGACCGTGTCGCCGGCTTCGAGCGCCGCCAGGTAGATGGCGGCGTTGGCCTGGGCGCCGCTGTGGGGCTGCACGTTGGCGCCGATGCTGTCGAAGAGCTGCTTGGCCCGGCTGCGGGCCAGCTCCTCGGCCTGGTCGACGTAGTCGCAGCCACCGTAGTAGCGCTTGCCGGGCAGGCCTTCGGCGTACTTGTTGGTCAGCGGCGTGCCCAGGGCCTCGAGCACGGCCTGCGACACGTAGTTCTCCGAGGCGATCAGCTCGAGCTCGTCCTCCTGGCGCCGGATCTCGCGGCGGATGGAGGCGAAGACTTCGGGGTCGACGGTCTGCAGGCTCGACATCTCAGGCACCATCCAGGGCGTTGATCTTGGCGACCCGACCGGCGTGGCGGCCGCCCTCGAAGCTGGCGCCGGCGAAGGCGTCGACGATGTCACAGGCCAGGCCGGCCCCCACCACCCGCTGGCCGAGGCAGAGCACGTTGGCGTCGTTGTGCTCGCGGATGGCGTGGGCGCTGAAGGTGTCGGCGCAGACGCCGGCTCGCACCCCGGCGACCTTGTTGGCGGCCATGGCCATGCCCTGGCCGGATCCGCAGCAGAGGATGCCGAGGGTGGCCTCTCCGCTGGCGACGGCTCGGGCCACTGTGGCCGCGAAGTCCGGGTAGTCGCACCGCGCGGCTTCGGCGGGTCCGAGATCCGTCACCCGGTGACCGGCCCGGGAGAGGTGGGCGATGACGGCCTGCTTGAGGTCCCAGCCAGCGTGGTCGGAGCCGATGACGAAGTCCATGGTGTCAGCCGGTGAAGCGGGAGAAGACCAGGGTGGCGTTGGTGCCACCGAAGCCGAAGGCATTGGAGATGGCGTGGTCGACCTGGACCTGCCGGGCGCTCCTGGGGATGTAGTCCAGATCGCAGTCCGGGTCCCGCGTCTCCCAGGTCGCCGTGGGTGGGAGCACACCGTGGTGCAGTGCCAGCACGGTCGCGATGGCCTCCACGCCGCCGGCTGCACCGAGCAGGTGGCCAGTCACGGACTTGGTCGACGACACCATCAGCTCGTGGGCGTGGTCGCCGAAGACCACGTGCAGGGCGCGGGTCTCGTTGGCGTCGTTGAAGGGCGTGGAGGTCCCGTGGGCGTTGACGTAGCCGATCTGCTCCGGGCGGAGCCGCGCCTTGTCCAGCGCCAGGGCCATGCACCGCTCGGCGCCGGCGCCGCCGGGCTGGGTCTGGTGGAAGGCGTCGTTGTTCAGGGCGTAGCCGGTCAGCTCGCAGTAGATGCGGGCGCCGCGAGCCTGGGCGTGCTCCAGGGTCTCCAACACCAGGACCCCGGCCCCCTCCCCCATCACGAAGCCGTCGCGATCCCGGTCGAAGGGACGCGAGGCGCCCTCCGGATCGTCGTTGCGGCGCGACAGCGCCCGCATGACCATGAACGAGGCCACCCCCAGCGGCAGGTTGGAGGCCTCCGCACCACCGGCCACGATCACGTCGGCGTCGCCTTCGCGCAGCACGCGCCAGGCCTCGCCGATGGAGTGGTTGCCCGTGGCGCAGGCCGTGGCCACGGCCAGGCTCGGCCCCTGGGCCTGCAGGCGGATGGCGATCATGCCGGCGCAGAGGTTCACCAGGGCGTTGGGGATCAAGAACGGCGTGGTGCCCCTCCACCCTCGCTCGACGTAGGCCTCGGCACCCTGGACGATGTCCCCGAACCCGGCGATGCCGCTCCCGACGTAGACGCCCAGCCGGGTCGGGTCGATGACGCCGGGGCCGAGCCCTGCGTCGGCCATGGCCTCGTCGGCCGAGCAGATCCCCATCTGGGTGAAGCGGGCCACGCGACGGATCAGCTTCTTGCCGAGCAGCGCCTCCGCGTCGAAGTCGTTGACCTCACCCGCGATCTGGACCGGCCAGGTGCTGGCGTCGAAGTGCGTGATGAGGCCGATGCCCGAGCGGGCCTCGATCATCGACTCCCACGTTCTCGGGGCCGAGCTGCCACAGGGGCTGATGGCCCCGAGTCCCGTGACGACGACTCGATGGGCCATGGGGTCCGACGTCGAGCGTCCTGGGCTAGGAGCCCAGGTGCTCGTGGATGTAGTCGATGGCGTCCTGGACGGTGGAGATCTTCTCCGCGTCCTCGTCGGGGATCTCGATGTTGAAGTCCTTCTCGATCCGCATGACCATCTCGACGATGTCGAGGGAGTCGGCACCGAGATCCTCGATGAAGGAGGCGGTCGGCTCGATCTCGTCGTTGCTGACCCCGAGCGAGTCGGCGATCAGCTCCTTGACCTTGGCGATCACCTCGTCCTTGTTCGCCATTGCAGGGGCTCCTTCAGATGGGGGCGGCCCATCTAACAACGGGGGGTCACCCCGTCGACCGGGTGCCGTGGCCTTCGATGACCTGGGCGATCTGGCCCACGACGTCCCCCGCGACACAGCGGCGTGCCACCTCGACGGCGGCGGCCACCGCAGGGGCGTCCGCAGCTCCGTGACAGACCACGACCACACCGTCGACGCCGAGCAGGAGCGCCCCGCCGACGTTGCTGGAGGCCGTCCGCTTGCGGAAGCTCTGGAAGCGCTTGGCCAGCAGCTTCAGTCCCAGCCGGCTGCCTGGGCTCCAGCTCCCCAGCTCGTCCTTGAGCAGGGACATCACGACCTGGGCCGTGGCCTCGACGGTCTTGAGCATCACGTTGCCCACGAAGCCGTCGCAGACCAGCACATCGGCGGCTCCGCGCAGAGCCGCGTCCGGCTCGACGGGCCCGATGAAGTCGAGATCGAGGGCGTCCAACGGATCGAGCGCCGCCCGGACCTGCTGGTTGCCCTTGCTGCGTTCCTCGCCGTTGGAGAGCAGGCCCACCCGGGGGCGCGGCACACCCAGCGCGACGCGGCTGTAGGCCTCTCCCATCAGGGCGAACTGGACGAGGTGCTCGACCTTGCAGTCCACGTTGGCGCCGAGGTCCAACAGGACCGTCTCGCCGCCGTCGGTGCGGGGCACCACCGTCACCAGCGCCGGCCGGTCCACGCCGGGCAGTCGCCCCAGCACGTGGAGCGCCGAGGCCATCGCGGCCCCGCTGTGGCCGCAGGTCACCACGGCGCTGGCGTGGCCCGCCTTGACCTCTTCGAGGGCCAGACGGATCGAGGCCTTGGACTTGCGGCGCAACGGAGCGATGGCGGTGTCGCCCATCTGCACGGTCTGTGGCGCGTGCACGACCGACACGTCCGTGGCCCGGTCGAGCAGCGGGCGCACGAAGGCCTCGTCGCCCACGAGGCAGATCGACCGTCCCCTCCGCCGGGCGAGCAGCGCCCCGCGGACCGGCTCCTGGGGAGCCTTGTCCCCCCCCATCGCGTCGACGGCGACGGGGAGTGAGAGCCTCAGAGGATCAATCGGACTCGACCTCGAGGACCTGCTTGCCGCGGTAGGTGCCACACGCGGCGCAGACGTGGTGCCGGAGCTTCATCTCCCCGCACTCGCCGCAGACCTCGACCGCGGCCGAGTACTTGATCGCGTCGTGGGACCGCCGCATGTTCTTGCGGGACTTGCTGGTTCGCTTCTTGGGGACGGCCATGACCGGCTCCTGGTGACCGGCCCCGGCGCAGCGCCGTCCGGTCGGGATGTCTGAGGGCTCAGCCCTCTATCTTCAAGTCGGCCAGTACCGCAAATCGCGGATCGACATCGCGCCCCTGGGCCGCTTGCTGCAGCCGCTCCCTGGCGCAGGAATTCGTTGGACGGAAGCCGGGCAGATCGCAGGCCAGCTTCAGCGGAAGCAACAGCACGAGCTGCTCCTCGACCACCGCGCCGAGGTCGAGGAACTCGCCATCGAAGAACCCGACGTCGAGCTCGTCCGGGGCGAGCTGCTGGGGAGCGTCGTCGAAGCCCCGCTCGCTGGTCGAGGTGTAGGTCAGCGCCACCTGCCCTTCGAGGATCCCATCCAGCTCCTCCCCGCAGCGATCGCAGTCGCGACCCAGCTCGGTGCGCACGCTGCCCGAGACCGCCAGGTCGGCGCCCAGCCGACGGACACGGAGCTCACCGACGAGCTGGTGCGGCCGCACCTCCAGCGCGGTGGTGGCGGCCTGGACCGCCCAGGCCTCCTCCATCGAGAAGTCGACCGTGAGGCCGTCGTCGGGGATCTGATCGACGTGGATGCGCATGGCGGCCGCCGATTAGCCCCGCGCTTCCCCCCGGTCAAGGCGGTTCATCGCGAGGAGTACAGGGTCTCCGGGACCAGCTCGACCTCGTCGAAGGCACGCTCCAGGCCGCGGTAGGCGGCGATCCCGTCGTCCGCTGCCTCCCACAGTGCCTGGACCTCGGTGTCCCCCAGGCGCCCCGCCGGTGGCAGCTCGGGGCTCAGCGACACGGCGCCGTCCGGCAGGACCTCCAGCCGCGGGGCCGCCCACCGCGGAGGGCGCCCGCCCAGTGTCGCCATGAGCGCCGAGGAGGTGAGGTGCGGGCCGACGTCGCCCAGGGCCTCCAGGGTTCCCGGCGGCACCGCCTGCCCCAGACCCAGCCGGACCAGGACCCCATCGACGCCGGCCTCCCGGGCGAGCCCGGCGAGGGGTCCCAGCACGCCCAGGCTCTGCTCGTGGAGCTCCAGGGCCGCCAGGAGCGCCAGGGGCCTGGACCTCGACAGGCGGGCCGTGCGCAGGTGATCCACGCTGGCGAGGGTCTCGCTGAGGGGCACCCCCGTCCGGGGGCGGTGGACCTCGTCCTCCAGCCCTGCGAAGCAGACCGTGACCCCCGCCAGGCCCCGATCGACCAGCTCGACGGCCAGCTCGCCGGACACCGGACCGCAGGTCACGAGGTGGGTGGGGCACTCCACGCGGTTGGCGAACCTCACCAACGGCAGCAGGAGCTCGCTGCGGGTCGGCTCCCCCCCGGCGAAGCAGACCCGCACCGGGCCGAGCCACTCCACGGCCTGGGCGAGGACCTGCTGCCAGGCTTCGAGTCCCAGGGGCGCGCCGGTCCCCGGTGAGCCCGACGCCAACCCGGACCTGTCCAGCCGCAGCACCAGGCGCACCGGGCGCAGGCTGCGCGCCGACCCGGGTGCCACCGCGCGGACCCGGCGCAGGGCCGCGCGGCCCCGGCTCACCCCCTGCTCGAGCTGCTTCACGGCGCGATTGTAGGGCCATGACGCTGGCATCCCCCTTCCTCCGCCTCCTGGTCCTCGCCTGGCTGGTCCTCGGCGTGGTCGTGAGCTGCGGTGGTGATCCCATCGCAGGCGCCGCCGCCGACTACCACGGCCGGATGCTGCCCGTGCTGCTCCGCAACCAGGAGCTGGCCCAGGAGTTCGTCAACATGGCGACCCGCGTGCGCACCAACGAGCTGACGGTCGAGGAGACCGTCGAGATCTGGCAGGGCCGCATCATCCCGCTGGCCGACGGCCTGAAGAACGACGCCGCGGCCATCGTGACCGGCGAGCCCACGCTCGACGCCCACCACCAGCAGCTCCTGACCGCCTGGACCGCCCGCTCCGAGGCCTACCGGTCGATGCTCAAGGCCTTCCGCGACCACGACAAGGAGGCCTTCGCCAACGCCCGCAAGAACAACGTCGACGCCAAGATGGCCGAGGAGGCCTTCTTCAACTCCATCAACAACACCCTGCGCCCCCACGGCTACTGGCTCGACCAGTTCCCGGGCTGACAGCGCACCAGGCGGGGAAGCCATGAGACTCTCCGGGCGCGCCCAGCTCCTGATGGGGCCGGTCAGCGTCATCATCTACGGGGTCATCGCCGTCGTCGCCTGGGACGGCCCCCGCTGGATCTCCTACCTGGCGGCGTTGCTCGGGGCCTGGCGGGCCGTGCTCTGGTTGAAGCAGGTGCGACGGCTCAGCGCCGTGGACGAGGAGGAAGAGGAAGTGGAGAGCAGGGAGTCGTGACCGGCGTTCCGGAGGGCCACACCGGAGCCCACCTGCGCAACCTCTGGGGGCGACGGGCCCTGGCGGCGGTCTGGGTGCCGCTGCTCGCCGTGGCGGTCCTCCACTACGCCAGTCCCCACCACGCCTACGGCGTCCACGACGTCGCGCGGCGCCTCTTCTACCTGCCGATCCTCTTCGGCGGAACCCTGGGAGGTCCCCTGGGGGGCCTGGCGGTCGCCGGGGTCGTGCTGCTGGCCTACACGCCCCACGCCTTCCTGATGGAGAGCGTGGATCCGGCATCCACGGTGCAGAAGTCCCTGGAGATGGGCTTCTACGGGGTGCTCGGGCTGGTCTCGGGCGCCATCGCCGCTCGCTCGAGCCGCGAGCAGCAGCGGCAGCGGGAGCTGACCGCGCAGCTCGAGCGCGCCGCTCGCCTCGAGGCCCTGGGTCAGCTCACCGCGGGTCTGGCCCACGAGATCCGCAACCCCCTGCACGCGATGCGCGGCAGCGCCGAGATCCTGCTCGAGGGGGTCCCCGAGGGGGCCGAGGAGCGGGAGGTCGGACGAGCCCTGCTCACGGAGATCGACCGTCTCAGCGGGGTGCTGCGGCGCTTCCTCGACTATGCGCGCCGCCGAGACCCCGAGCTGGCACCGGTGGACCTGGGCGTCGTCGTGGAGCGCGTCTCGGAGCTGCTCCGGGCCCAGGCCGGCCGCCAGTCGGTCACGCTGGACACGAAGGCGCGGTCGGTCACCCTCCAGGCGGACCTGGACCAGCTCGTCCAGGTCATCCTCGGCCTGGGGCTCAACGCGCTGCAGGCGCTCGATGGCGGGGGGCGGATCCGCCTGGAGATCGTCGAGCGGGAGGGCCTCGCCGGCATCGCCGTGTGCAACGACGGGGAGCCGATCCCAGAGGAGCTGCTGGAGCGGGTCTTCGATCCCTTCGTGACGGGTCGCGAGGACGGGACCGGCCTGGGCCTCAGCGTGGCCTGGAGGATCATCGACGCGCACGGCGGGCGCATCGAGGTGGAGAACGAGGACGGGGTCTGCTTCCGGGTGTGGCTGCCGCGCTGTGGGGTGGTGGACCGGGGCACACCAGGCGCCGGGAGTCTCCGGTGATGGCCTGGGACGACCCGGACCGGAAGGGCCGTCAGGGACAGCTCGCGCTCGAGTCGTTCCCCGAGATGTAGGCGGTGCCGCCGATGGCGCCCGCCGCGCTCAGCCGGTCGGCCAGCTCCTCGGCCAGGCACTCCGGCAGCACGGGGTTGGACTGGATGTAGAGGTCGCCTCCGAGGCTGCTCAAGGCGTCGAGGTCGAAGGAGGGGAGCAGCGCGTTGTCGACCAGGTAGAGGTAGCTGTCGACCGTGGTGAGCGCCCCCAGGTCGAGCTCCGACGCCCAGCGGTCGTTCCCGTAGATCTGGAGGGCGCCCTCCACCAGGGTGAGCGACGACGCGTCGAGCGAGGTCATGTCCGGCACGTTGTAGACCTGGAAGCTGCCCTCGACCTCCACCAGGCTCGACACGTCGACGGTCCCGATCGAGTCGTTGTTGTAGATCGCCACGCTGCTGCCGGTCCCGGTCAGCGCTCCCAGGTCGAGATCGGTGATGAGATCGTTGTTGTAGACCTGCACCGTGCCGCCCACCGTGGTCAGCAGGCCCAGGTCGAGGTCCTTGTCGAGCAGCGGCAGGTTGGCGATGTACAGCGAGCCGGTCACCTCCTCCAACTGGTCGAGCCCTCCGAGCCAGGTCAGGACCTCGTTCGTCACCAGGTAGAGTTCCCCCTCCACCTCAACCAGTCCGGTCAGGTCGAGGGTCTGGAGCGACTCGTTGCTGTAGACGTAGAGCGAGCCTTCGGTGAGGGTGACGCCCGACAGGTCGATGTCGGTGACGCCGTCCATGCCGTAGATCTGCAGGCTGCCCTCGACGGACGGCAAGAGGCCCAGGTCGATCCCGCCGGAGACCAGCGGGTTGCCGGAGATGCGCAGCGAGCCCTCCACCTCCTCCAGGCTCCACACGTCGAGGGTCTCCAGCGCTTCGTTGTCGTAGATCGCCACGCTGCTGCCGGTCCCGGTCAGCGCGCTCAGGTCGAGGTCGGTGATCAGCTCGTTGTTGTAGATCTGCAGGGTGCCACCGATCGTGGTCAGGGCCGCCAGGTCGAGGTCCTTGTCGAGCAGCGGCAGGTTGGCGATGTACATCGAGCCGGTCACCTCCTCCACCAGGTCCAGCCCACCGAGCCAGGTCAGGACCTCGTTCGACACCAGGTAGAGCTCCCCCTCCACCTCAACCAGCCCGGCCAGGTCGAGGGTCTCCAGGGACTCGTTGCTGTAGACGTAGAGCGAGCCCTCGGTGAGGGTGATGCCCGACAGGTCGATGTCCGTGACGCCGTCCATGCCGTAGATCTGGAGGCTGCCCTCGACGGAGGGCAAGAGGCTCAGGTCGATCCCGCCGGTGACCAGCGGGTTGCCGGAGATGCGCAGCGAGCCCTCCACCTCCTCCAGGCTCCACACGTCGAGGGTCTCCAGCGCTTCGTTGTCGTAGATCGCCACGCTGCTGCCGGTCCCGGTCAGCGCGCTCAGGTCGAGGTCGGTGATCAGCTCGTTGTTGTAGATCTGCAGGGTGCCACCGATCGTGGTCAGGGCCGCCAGGTCGAGGTCCTTGTCGAGCAGCGGCAGGTTGGCGATGTACATCGAGCCGGTCACCTCCTCCACCAGGTCGAGGCCACCGAGCCAGGTCAGGACCTCGTTCGACACCACGTAGAGCTCGCCCTCCACGACCTGGAGACCGGTCAGGTCGAGGGTCTCCAGCGACTCGCTGCTGTAGACGTAGAGCGAGCCCCCGGTCTCGACGAGCTCCGAGAGGTCGATCTCGGGCACGAGCTCGTTGGCGTAGATCTGCACGCTGCCCCCCGTCTCGACGAGGCCGGTGAGATCCAGGCCGTTGTCGAGGGACGGGTTGTTGCTGATGCGCAGGGACCCGACGAGCTCCACGAGCCCGGTGAGGTCCAGCGAAGGCAGCTCGTCGAGGCTGTAGATCGACACGCTCCCCTCGACCACCGAGAGCGCCGCCAGGTCCAGCGCGCTCGACAGCTCCTCGTTGTCGTAGATCGCAAAGCTGCCCCCGACGACCTCGAGCAGGTCGAGGCCGGAGATCGAGAGCAGCTCGTCGTTGGTGTAGACGGAGAGCCCGGCGCTCAGCTCGGTGAGCGCCGTGACGTCGATCGTGAGGAGGTTCCTGTTCAGGTAGACGGAGATCCCGCCGGTCTCGACCACCCCGCTCAGGTCGATCGAGGGCAGCTCGTCGTTGTCGTAGACACTCAGGGTGTTGCCCAGGCTCGTGAGGCTGGCCAGGTCCAGCGCCGAGGTGAGCGCCGGGTTGGCGCCGACGGTCACGGAGCCCCCGACCTCGGAGAGGGCGCCCAGCTCGAGGTCCAGGAGCTCCTCGTTGTCGACCACGCTCACGCTGCCCCCGACGGTGGTCAGCCCGGAGAGCCCCGTGGCGTCGGTGAGCGCCGTGGTCCCGCTGACGACCAGGGAGCCGTCGATGGTCGCCAGGCAGGCCAGGGCGTCGAGATCGGCGAGCACCTCGCCCTCGATGGTCAGGTCGCCGGAGACGGCGTTGCAGTACTGCAGCTCGTCGAAGTCGCTGTCGGTCGACGCGGTGTAGGAGTCCGAGCAGGTGTTGTTGCAGGGGTCCTCGTCGACGGAGCCGTCGCAGTCGTTGTCCAGGCCGTCGCCGCTCAGCTCGATCGCGCCCGGGTGGCTGGAGGCGTCGGTGTCGTCGCAGTCGGTGTTGTCGTCGGTGGCACCGGTCGGGACGTCGCACGCCTCGACCGTGGAGCTCGCGTCGCCGTAGCCGTCCCCGTCGTCGTCGACGTACCAGGTGCTGGCGTCGGTCGCGTCCTCGTCGATGCTGCCGTCGCAGTCGTCGTCCGTGTCGTTGCAGGTCTCCTCGGCCCCCGGGTAGACGCTCGGATCGGCGTCGTCGCAGTCGGTGGCCTCCGCCAGGTACCCGCTCGGCTGGTCGCAGGCCTCGACCGTGTAGGTGTCGTCGCCGTAGCCGTCGCCGTCGTAGTCGAAGTACCAGGTGTCGCCGTCCGTGGCGTCCTCGTCGATCTCGTCGTCGCAGTCGTCGTCGAGGCCGTTGCAGGTCTCGTTGGCGCCGGGCCAGGCCGTCGGTTCGTCGTCGTTGCAGTCGTCGGGGTTGTCGGCGTAGCCGGACGGGGCCTCGCAGTCCTCGACGGTGTCCTCCGGGATCCCGTAGCCATCGCCGTCGGAGTCGGCGTACCAGGTGCTCAGGCCGATGGCGCTGTCGTCCTCGGCGTCCACCAGGCCGTCGCAGTCGTCGTCGACCTCGTTGCACACCTCCTGGGCGTCGGGGTGCACCTCGGGGTCGGAGTCGTCGCAGTCGTCCGCCACGAGCACGAACTGGGAGGGTCCGTCACAGGCGGTCACGGCGTTGGCCGGATCTCCCCAGCCGTCGCCATCCAGGTCCCCGTACCACTCCTCGGGATCGGAGACGTCGGGATCCTCGTCGTCTGCCAGCAGATCGCAGTCGTTGTCGACGGTGTCGCAGATCTCGGCCTCGCCGGGGTTGATGTCGGCGTCGCCGTCGTCGCAGTCCGTGGCGTCGGCCACGTACCCGGTGGCCCCGTCGCAGTCCTGGGTGTGATTGTCGGGGTCGCCGTAGCCGTCCTCGTCCTCGTCGGCGTACCAGAGATCGCCGGTGGCGTCGTCGACCTGGTCGTTTCAGTCGTCGTCGAGGTCGTTGCAGACCTCCTCGGCGTCGGGGTGGATGTCGGCGTTGCCGTCGTCGCAGTCCGTGGCGTCCTCGACGTAGCCGGACGGCGCCTCGCAGGCCTCGTCGGTCTCGCCGGGGTCGCCATACCCGTCGTCGTCGCTGTCGGCGTACCAGGTGCGGGTCAGGCCCTCGTCGACCGCCTCGTCGCAGTCGTCGTCGGTCTCGTTGCACACCTCCTCCGCGCCGGGGTTGACCAGCGGGTCGGTGTCGTCGCAGTCCTCGTCGGACGGCCAGCCGTCGTCGTGGGGGGCGGCCGCCCCCCCCCCGGGGGGGGGGGGGGCCGGGCCGGGGCGGGGGCCCCCGGGGGGGGGGCCCC
>CAZCVP010000018.1:0-1308 GCA_964501915.1 uncultured Enterobacterales bacterium | reverse complement strand
CGTGGCACCCCTCCTCCGCGCCGGGGTTGACCCGGGGGGCGGTGGCGGCGCAGTCCTCGGCGCACGGCCAGCCGTCGCCGTCGTCGTCGTCGGCGACGCCGCTGTCGGTGGCGGGGGTACCGGTCTCGGTGGTGTCGTCCTTGTCCCGGCAGCCGGCGAGGACCAGGACGACGAGGGCGAGCAGGGGGAGAAGGCGGTGCATGGCGACCCCTTGGATGGGTCATTGTAGGCCTGCACCTCGCACTTCCCCACCGCGGATGTCCAGCAGCGCCCACGGACCCCACCTCAGCGCACCACGACCTCGTCGAACCAGCAGGCCTCGCTTCCCCAGCAGTACAGGCCGACCGTGCCCGAGCTCGGGGCCCCTCCGATGGCCACCGCCCCCCCGAACACCGGGGTCCCGTCCAGGGAGATCTCGACCTCGTCGCCCGCCGCCTCGACCAGGAGTCGCATCACCGCCCCCGGCTCGTAGCCATCGGTGGTGGCCGCCAGGGTCTGCTCCTGCCCGCCCTCGTAGAGCAGGAGCTTGCGGAAGCTGCGCTGGCTGTCCATCTCGAACTTCAGGTAGTCGCCCTCGCCCTGCCACCTGAAGATCACCCCGATGCCGTCGTTGTCCTCTGTCCAGAGGGTCGCCCTCGGAAGTCGGCGATGGGAAAGGCGGTGTTGAAGCCGCTCGAGTCGCGCACGTTCGCGCTGCCGTGGTCACCGAGGTCGTGGTTGCCCACCGCCACGGCACACTCGACCAGCCCGTCCAGCGCGGCCATGGCGCCCGAGGCGACCTCCCACTCCGCCGCGCTGTTGGTGTCGGTGATGTCCCCCTCGTGCAGCACGAAGGCGATGTCCCGCGTGTCCCGCTGATCGGCGATCCAGGCGGTCTGGGCCGCGAAGATCGACGGGTAGCTCCGCGAGTAGTTCTGGGTGTCGGGGAGCACGACCACGGTGAACGGCTCGGGGCTCTCCGGCCCGGGGGAGGCGCTGTCGACGCCGGTCTCATCCGTCTCGGAGCTGTCGGTGCCGGTCTCCTCGATCGTGCCGGAGGTCGTGTCGACGCCTCGGAGGGAGCCGCAGCCGTGCAGCGCGAGGACCGTGAAGCCGACGAAGAGCATGGGTCACCTCGGGAGCCCAGGGGGGAGGTAACCACGTCGGCCGGGGAGAATGAAGCAGCATGACCCCCCGGGGCGGCGACCCGGCCGAGCCCTCGCGGTGGGGAGGGTGGGAGTCGATGGAGCCCCGGACCGGACCAGGCGTCCGGCTCAGCCGGTCACAGGCCTCTGTGAGGCCCCGGACCGGACCAGGCTCGTCCTTGGG
>CAZCVP010000017.1:23451-60226 GCA_964501915.1 uncultured Enterobacterales bacterium | reverse complement strand
CGCCTATTTCAACCTGCATAATCGCGATGGTGGCCGAAACGATGATCATGCCCCAATTATTCTTGGGATGGGGACCCGAATCCGGGGGACCCGAACGACCGCCGCGCCATGGCCCTCGGCACCCTGGCTCAGGTGATCGCCTCCGGCGGCCGCGGCGGCAAGCTCTCCGTACAGGTGGACTTCCCCTGGCTGGACCAGAACGGCGGCCAGTACCCCGGTGGCCCCACCTCCCTGCAGCAGGTGCTGAAGAGCGGCGGCAACCTGTGGGTCCACAACCACGACGGATCCTACGACCACCTCCAGTCGACGTGGATGACGGTCGCCAGCGCCTACGCCTCGGAGCACCCCAGCGGTCCCGTTGCCATGAGCGTGGCGACCCCGGAGACCGCGGGGCGCAGCGGCGGCGCGGACATCAACGACGAGACGCTGGACTGGGTGTCCATCACCGTGGCCGCCGGGATCCGCCGGATGAACAGCCCGGTGGTGAACTACTACGCGATGACCCCGGAGTCCCTCCGACCCTACCGGATGAGCGCGAAGGACATGGGGAACAGCGGCGTGTACTTCCACGACGCCGCTCCAGGCCCGCTCCAGGACAGTGCACCCACCACCATGCGGCAGCGACCCTTCTGGGTGGAGGCCTCGACGAAGTGGGACGAGAACATCTCCTGCACCTTCCCCAACGAGGTCACCGTCCAGTCGCTGTTGATGATCCCCAACCCGGGCAGGGTCCACCTGGGCGGCCTGGCCGAGGGGCGGAGCGCCTACCAGGGAGCGGCGAACACCATCACGCCGCAGGACCTCGCCGCCGCGCTCACCGAGGTCTGGTCGACCTACGAGCAGATGGAGGACTACCAGGGGAGCATCTCCAACGTCTGGTACATCCACGTTCAGCCTGGACTCCTCACCTCCGGCGCCCAGGTGAACGACGTGCCGCTCAGCATCGGCGCCTGGGTGGACTCCGTCAACGCCCTGCTCAACGTCCCCAACAGCGCGGTCTGGATGAACCCGAACGAGATCACCTCGAACTTCTGGAACACGACGAGCGCCTGGTGGTGATGCGGATCCACCTGGAGGTCGCCGTCGCCCCCGACTGGCGCCCGCTGGTACCGGCCTCGGACCGGATGATGGGTGGTACGGAGGCTCTGGCCGTCCGGCTGGCGCGTCTGCTGGTCGACGAGGGGCACGAGGTGACGCTGTGCGGGGGCGGGCAGGCCCACGAGCACGCCGGCGTGCGCTTCCTGGCCGACCAAGCCCCCCCGGAGTCCCCCGATCGCTGGATCGCCGTCGGCGGGCACGGCGCGGGAGCGCCCGACGGATGTCGCCGGATCTACTGGAGCCACGCCGCGCAGCTCCCGGTCGATGCCGCCTGGGACGAGGTCATCGCGGTCTCCGGCTACCACGGCCGTCTGCTGGAGGGACGGCTCGGGCACGAGGTAACGGTGATTCCAGGGGGCGCGGAGATCTGTGAGATCAGCGCCGAGGGCGACCGCTTCCTCTACGCCTCCTCGCCGGACCGCGGCCTCCACCGCCTCCTCGCGCTCTGGCCGGCCCTCTGGGATCGCTTCCGGCGCCCCCTGTCGATCGCCTACGACGTCCGTGGCGTGCTCGCTCGCCGGGGCGCCCAGCCGGGACCCCTGGGCGATCGCCTGCGGGCCATCGCGCCGCTCCTCGACCAGCCTGGGGTCGTCGTCCACCCCTGCTTGGACCACGACGAGCTGGCTGCGCTCCGTGCCCGCTCGCTCGCGCTGCTCTACACCCTCGACCCGGTGCTCCCACAGAGCGAGCTCTACGCCCTGTCTGTCTTGGAAGCCTGCGCCGCGGGCGTCCCGCCGATCCTGGCGCCCGTGGACTGCTTCCCCGAGGAGTATGGCGACGCCGCGCGCTTCGTCGAGGGCTTCGCCCCCGCGGACTGGGTCGCAGCGACCGAGGAGGTGCTCACCGACCGGGGGAGCTGGAGTGCGCGCGCCCGGCGCCACGCCACCACGCGCACCTGGGCGGCCTGGGAGGACGCCTGGCGCGCGGTCATCGATCGTGACGACCGCAGGCGACCCCCCGACGAGGCGACCCCCATCGGGGTCGTGCTCTCCGATGCGGCCTCGTGGGCGCGGCGGTGGCTGTCCGACCTGGACGAGTTGCTCGGTGACCGCCAGGTGGTCGCCGCGGCTCCGGCCGGGTGGGAGCTGCCCGAGCGCTGGGAGCGCGGACCCGCTGCGCAGTTGGAGCCCCTGATCGCCGATCCGGCCTCCGGCGCGGTGGACGCGGCGCTCGCCGCGGGGCGTGCCGCGGTGGCCTGGTGTCCTGGCTTCGTCCGGGGACAGGCCCTCGACGTCGACGCGGATCGGGCCGGCCTGGCCTTGGCTGAGCGCGGCTCGGGCCTCCTCGTCGGCCTGCCGAGCCGGAACACGCTGGATGGTGCGCTCGCCGTATCTGCCGCCGCTACTCCTCCGCCCCCCCGCACCTGGACACCTCCGGTGCTGAGCACATGAGCCTGCGCGTGCTCCACGCGGCCATCGGGGTCGGTGCGGGCGAGGCGGCCCTCGGCGCGGAGCTGGCGCGGGAGGTCTGCCGGGACGGGGGCACCGTTCGCGCGCTCGTGAACACGCCGATGAACGCGCGGCTGATGGAGGCTGCGGGCGCAGTGGTCTCCCGCGTGGACACGGCCGTGACCGAGCCAGGCCGCTTCGACGCGGTCGTGGTCTCGAGCTCGTTGACCTGTGGCCGGCTCCTCGACCTGCTGCCGCGGCTGCCGACCCTCGCCACCGAGCACACCTGGCTTCCACAGCGAGGCGATCGCGTGGACCGCTACGCGGTCTTCATGTCGGAGGAGGCCTGGAGGCAGGGACTCGCGGACGGCCCCTACGACCCCAGCGAGGCGTCCTACGAGCGGTGCGTGCCTGTCGGGTGGGCCGGCTCCGTTCCCGAGGTGGACAGCTCGGCGACACATCGCGTCGTCGTCTACTTGGGGCAACCGGGCCTCACCGTCAGCGCCTGGGACTGGCGGCCCCATGCCCTGGCAGCGGTCGAGCGCCTGGTCCTCGCGGGAGAGATCGACGCCCTGGTCGTCGGCGATGCGATCGGGCTGACCTTGCCGCCACACCTGCGGTGGCGGCCGTGGTTGCCACCGGAGGCGCACGGTCGCGAGGTGGCGGGTGCGCGGCTATTCGTGAGCCATGCGACCGCGGCCAGCATGCAGGTCGCCCTGCTTGGTGGCACGCCGATCGTCGCCTTCACCGAGGGCAGAGCGTTCCGCCACCTGCCGAGTGATGCGGGGTGGGCGGATCACGAGGCGCTGACCTGGGCGCGCTGCGGCCTCCACCACCACTGCCCGGCGTCGCAGCAGGCTGAGCCGTGGATCCGCTACGCGCTCTCACTACCTCGCCCCGCGCCACGGCGCGGCGGTGGCGGGCGGCGGGCCCTGGAGCTCCTCGAGGAGCTGGTGGCATGATGCAGCCGGACCTCGCCCGCTTCTGCGACGACGCCAACACCATCGGCGAGGTCCTCGATCGCTTCGCCTGTTCCCTGCGCGAGAGCACTGGGGAAGCCGCGCTCGAGATCGGCGTCCGCTCCGGCGGGACCAGCGCGATGATGTGCCGCGCGGCAGCCGGGCGGCCCGGCTTTCTGGTCATCGGCGTCGACCCCTGGGGGAATGCGCCGTACATCGAGGGCGGCTTCGACGTGTCCCGTCGGCTCGACTACGGTGCCGGCCACTACCAGACGGCCCGCGCGCTGCTGGCCAGCTTCCCCAACAGCGCGCTCTACCGGCTCGACGCGGACCTGTTCTTCGAGAGCCTGCTGCCGGCCTTCCGCTGGTGGGAGAGCGGGCGGCGTTACCCGAGCTGTGAGCGCTGGCTGGCCTTCGCCTACCTGGACGGACCCCACGATGACGCCGACGTCGCGCGCCACGCCCTCGCCTGTCTCCCCAGGCTCGCGGTCGGTGGGCGGCTGTGCATCGACGACGCGCGGAGGTGTCGCTCGGCGGTCGCGCTGCTGGAGGCCGTGCCGGGGCTCGAGCGCGAGGAGCTGTCGGAGCGCCGAGCGTGCTTCGTGTGGCGCGGCGACCCGATGGAAGCGACGTAGCCGTGGAGCCCCAGCAGGCCCCCGGGGCCTACGGGCCCAGGGGCTGCTCCTCGACCGGGCGCGGTTGCAGGTCGAGCTGAGACCCTGCGGCGACGAGCTCCTCGTGCTGCCGCGGCTCGTGGCCCCGGTCCGTGACGTGGATGGGATCGATCCCTGGATCGAGCAGGCGCCAGGACGGCTCGAACCACTCCAGGGCTTCGCTCCCGAGTGTGGCAGAGCCGCACGCCCGACCCGTGTCATGGCGAGGCGGCGCCACCCCCGCCATCGGCCACCGCCGTCCATGACAGGAGGCGGGATGCCAGGAGCGCCTGGACTCCGCCGGCCGCGTCGCGGTCCGACCGACCCGTCCGGCCGGCATAGAGGTCCGGCGAGCCGCCTGAGGGTCCGGCCCGCACCTCTCCCCCCGAGCGGTGCGCAGCCGAGGAGAGAAGACATGCCACGAGCCCACGCCCACGCCCTGGTGGTCCTCGGACTGCTCGCCTGCAGCGACGCGAGCCCGCCGCCGGCGCCCGCCACACCGTCGCAGCCCGTCGTGACGAGCTGGCCCGGCCAGTCCCCGACCCCGTCGCCCGTCGCGGACCAGCGCCCCGCCGCCGGCTCGCCACGAGAGCTCGCAGACGCGGCCTTCAACCAGGCCATGCGCGCCCACGAGCTGGGCCCCGCGATCGACGCCGCCCGCCTGATCCCCGAGGCCCTGGCCGCCTACGAGCGCGTGACCTCGCTCGACCCCGACGGTCTCTTCCACGTGGCCACCCTCCAGGAAGCGGGCGGGCTGCGACCGGCGGCGATCGCCACGGCGGAGCAGGTGCTCGAGCAACACCCGACCCACCTGCTGGCGCTGGGCATCGCCGGGCGCGCGGCGATCGCCTCGGCGGACGTCGCCAAGGCCCACGGCTACTACCAGCGCCTCGTCGAGGCCTACGAGGCCGAGCAGGGGGCGCGGGCGGAGTACCAGCACCACGCCGTGCTGCTGCCGATCTACCTGGAGGAGGCGCAGCGGGTGCTGGCCGCGCCCTTGGCGCCCTGACCCCCCGGCCGGCCTCGCCGGTGGTGGCGCAGGACAGGGTCGCGTTCCCGAGGCCCCCACCGCTGTTGATCTGCCCGTACCGACGTGAATAGGGTGCTTTTCACGGAGGTGGTGTTGGTTGGCTTGGTCCTGGTGCTGGCCATCTCGGGCTGCCGGGGGGACCCCGCGCTGCCGACGTCGACGACCGAGCTCGAACAGGCCGCTCCTCCGCCCGTCGAGCCGGGTCTGCCGGCGCAGGTCGAGGTCACCGGGTCGGCCACCGTCAGCGCCCTGAAGAACGGGATCGTCGAGGTGGGGGGGGAGCTCCGGGTCCAGGAGGGTGCGCTCTCCTTGGAGAACAGGGACACCTGGAGTGGTGCCACGGGCCGGGTCGAGCTCGCCCTGGACTCCTACGACAGCGGAGACCTCATGCGTGACTCCCGGGTCAAGAGCATCTTCCTGCGGGTCGAGGAGTTCTCCACGGCGACCTTCGTCTTGAGCGAGGTGACGGGCCTGCCCGCCGAGGGGCTCGCGGTCGGGTCGAGGGAGCGGGCGTCGCTGGTGGGCGAGGTCACCCTCGCCGGTCAGAGCCAGGGCGTCGAGCTGCCGGTGGTGGTCACCCGGACAGCGGCGGACGCCTGGACGCTCGAGTCCCGTGACCCCGTCCCCCTGAGCATGGACGGCTTCGGGCTGACCGAGACCCTGGAGAAGCTCCGGACGACCTGCCAGCACAAGTCCCTGGGCGAGCGGATGAAGGTGACCATCTCGGTGGAGGCGGCCCCGCCGCCGCCCGTTCCCGCGCCCGCGGACCCGCCCGGGTCGAGCACCGGGAGCTCCGGGCAGCGGTCCTCTTCGTCGCCAGGCGGCTGCCATCACGGCAGCATCCGCAGCCAGTGAGGCTGCGTTCGACGTGTGTTCGTCCACAGTGTCTCCGCCTTCAGCCCTCCACCGTCCAGCGGATTCCGCCTTGTCTCCGCGCCGGTCCGTGCTAGGGGTGAGCCGTGGAGGAAGCACCTACGTGACATCCGAGATCCTGCTCACCGGACCGGCCGCGGCCCTGGACCTCCCGGTCGGCACCTACTTCGAGCGCTTCGGCATCGACCGCAGGACCCTGCGCCGCGTCCTGGATGCCGCGCTGTCCCGTGGCGCCGATGACTGTGACCTCTACTTCGAGCACTCCCTCGGCACCTCGGTCGGGCTGACCGACAACCAGGTCAACCGCGCCAGCACCCACGTCGACCTCGGCATGGGGGTGCGGGCTCGGGCCGGGGACAGCGTGGGCTACGCCTACACCGAGGACCTCTCGGTGCAGGCGCTGCTGTCCGCGGCCCGCACCGCAGCCGAGATCGCCGCCACGCAGGCCGGACGCACCAGCGTCGATCTCGGGGCGCTCCAGCTTCCCAGCTACTACCCGGTCCAGCGGCGCTGGGAGGCGGTCGGCATGGACGTGCGCGTGCCGATGGTCAAGGCCTGGGAGGAGGCCGCCTTCGCCCGCGACTCCCGCATCGAGAAGGTCCAGGCCTTCCTGATGGACGGGGAGCGGGTGGTGATGATCGTGCGGCCCGACGGGCGCCTGGTCCAGGACTACCAGCCGATGACCCTGTCGTACGTGGTCTGTACCGCGGTGGACGGGGAGAAGCGGGAGTCGTCCAGCTACAACCTGGCCGGGCGGGCGGGCCTCGAGTTCTACGACGACCCGGCCCGGCACGAAGCGCTGGTGAACCAGGCCGTGGACCGGACCACCTTCCTGCTGGAGGCGGGCAAGCCCCCGGCGGGCGAGATGCCGGTCGTGCTCGCCAAGGGCAGCTCCGGCATTCTCCTGCACGAGGCCATCGGTCACGGCCTGGAGGCCGACTTCAACCGCAAGGGCGTGTCGATCTACGCCGCCAAGATGGGCAGCCGGGTCGCGCCCGAGTTCGTCACCATCGTCGACGACGGCACGGTGGTCGGCAGCCGGGGCGCGATCAACGTCGACGACGAGGGCAACCACACCGAGAAGACGGTGCTGATCCGCGAGGGGGTGCTGGAGAGCTACCTGCACGACGAGATCAGCGCCGCCCACTACGGCGTCGACCCCACCGGCTCCGGCCGCCGCGAGAGCTTCCGGCACGCGCCGATGCCCCGCATGCGGGCCACTTACATGGAGCGCGGACCCCACGACCCGGAGGAGATCATCCGCTCGGTCGAGAAGGGCATCTACTGCGAGACCTTCGCCAACGGGCAGGTCCAGATCGGTGCCGGAGACTTCGCCTTCTACATGAAGACCGGGTACCTCATCGAGGACGGTCGCCTCACCCGGCCCATCAAGGACGTCAACATCATCGGCAACGGTCCGGCGGCCCTGGAGACGGTCGAGATGGTCGGCGACGACATGGAGCTCGACGCGGGCGGCTGGACCTGTGGCAAGGAGGGCCAGGGGGTCCCGGTCAGCCAGGGCCAGCCGACCATCAAGATCGGCAGCCTCGTCGTCGGGGGGGTGGACGGATGACCGATCTCTCCGCTGTCGTCGACCACGCGATCACCACGGCCCGGTCCCTGGGCGCCCAGGAGGTCAAGGCCCGGACCTCGCGGGTGTCCCACGTGGAGCTCAGCCAGCGCGACGGGCGCATCGAGAAGACCAGCGAGGCCCGCACCCAGGGCCTCAGCCTGTCGCTGCTGGTCGACGACCGCTTCTCGTCCCACAGCACCTCGGACCTGCGCCCCGAGGCCGTGTGGGCCTTCCTCGCCCGCGCCATCGAAGCCACCCGCACCCTGGAGACCGACCCGGACCGTCGCATGGCGGCCCGGGAGCGCATGGGCAGCCTGGACCTGGCCAGCCTCGATCTCTTCGACCCGAGCTATGGCAGCCGCTCGCCCGCGGCCCGCCGGGAGTGGGTGGCGGAGCTGGAGGGCACGGTGCTCGCGCGGGGCCGCGACGACCTGGTCTCGACCACGGCCCACGTCTGGGAGGTGACCGGCGAGGGCTATGTCGGCTTCTCCAACGGCTTCGGTGCCGCCACGGCCTCCACCAGCTTCGGGCTCGGCAGCGAGCTCACCCTCAAGGAGCCGGGCGGCAAGCTGCCGGAGGCCGACGCCTTCTTCTCGGCCCGGCACTTCGGCGACCTGCCGACGGTCCAGGAGGTCGCCGACGAGCTCTGGGAGCGGGCCGATCAGAACCTCCAGGCCGGCTCGGCGCCCTCCGGTCGCTACCCGCTGCTGCTGGCGAACCGCAGCGTCGGGCGCATCCTCGGCGCTGCGCTCGGGCCTCTCTCGGGACGGGCCATCTGGCAGGGGCGCTCGATCTGGTCCGACCGGCTCGGCGATCGCATCGCCAGCGAGAAGCTCTCGATCCACGACGACCCCACCATCGCCCGGAGCTCGGGCAGCTCCCCCTTCGACGGCGATGGCTTCGAGGCCCGTCCGCGGCCGATCCTCGAGGACGGCCTGCTGAGCACCTTCTTCGTCGATCTCTACCACTCCCGCAAGCTGGAGTGCGAGCCCACCACGGGGGGCACCTCCAACGTCGTCATCGCCCCCGGGCCCCGCAGCGTGGCCGAGATCGCCGCGACGCTGCCCAGGGCCATCCGGGTCACCTCCTTCCTCGGGGGCAACACCTCCAGCGCCAGCGGCGACTTCTCCTTCGGCATCCGCGGTCAGCTCCTGGAGCACGGCGAGCCGGTGCAGAACGTCTCGGAGATGAACGTGAGCGGCAACATCCAGGAGCTGCTGGGCCAGTTCTCGGAGGCGGCGAGCGACGTGTGGACCTGGAGCGCGATGAGGGTCCCGACCCTGGTCTTCGACGGCGTACAGTTCTCGGGCACCTGAGCGGTGTCAGCGGAGGTTCCATGACGCGGCTGTTGCTCTTGCTCGTCCTCGGACTGGGCCTCACGGCCTGCTACACGACCAAGATGGTCTACTCGGAGCTGGAGGACGCCCCCAAGGGCGAGGTCCACCGCATGCGGCAGCACACCTTCATCGGTGGCTACTTCAGCCCGGGGACCACGGATCTCTCGCGGGTCTGCCCGCAGGGCATCCGGGAGGTCAAGACCCAGGTGGCGGGCGCTGGCCTGCTGATCCGGTGGGTGACCTTCGGGATCTGGATCCCCGTGCGGATCACGGTGACCTGCGCGGAGTGAGTGGGGTCCATGCTGCTCTGGATCTGGACCCTGACCCTGGCTGTCGCCCAGGAGCTCGAGGACACAGGTGAGCCCCTGCCCGAGCGACCCACCCCCGGGGAGGAGGTCATCGTGGTGGGCGACGCGGTGGTCGAGCAGGCCCGGCGACAGGTCACGGAGGCACTGGGAAACCAGGGCTATGCCGCCAGGCGACGCCGCGACGGGGTGACGATCTACCTCCACCCCACCGCCTACAAGCCCAAGGTCCTCGTCTACGACGACGGCTTCGTCATCTTCCGTCGGCGCGGCTTCGCCTACACCCCGCCGGACGTGGGGGTCGACAACCCGGGGCTGGCGATCCCGCTGCGTGCCACCTTGTGCCTGGTCGCGCCCCTCTACTGCTTCCATGCTCCGGGCCTCACCATGTCACCCACCCGGCTCGAGCAGCAGAAGGAGCTGGTCGTCGAGGAGCTGGAGGACGAGCTGCGGGCCTATGGCGACGCCCTGGCCGGTCGGGCCCTCGGCCAGCGCCTCGAGGACGTGGCGGACTGGCTGGACGCGGTCTGGCTGACGGGCCAGGACCTGGACACGGGTGTGGTCTACCCCACTCCCGCCGAGCGACGGCAGGTGCTGCTCGCCTTCTGGGAGAGCCGCGCCGACAACGCCTATGGCGACAACGTGCGGGAGATGGTCGAGGCCTACATCGACTACGAGATCCAGGTCTCCGCCTTCCCGTTCACCGCGGCGGAGATCGCGGAGATCAACGCGAAGAGGTCGTGTTCCCGAGAGCTGATCCTGGAGGTGCCGGCCCCAACCGGGCTATGACACACGACCCTTCCAGGAGGGCTCCCCATGAGCCACCCCGCCCCGACTGGCGCCGAGGAGCGTCCCGGCCTCTACCCCCAGATCCGAGACCTCGACACCCGGTTCTGGATCGTCAACATCATGGAGATGTTCGAGCGCCTCGCCTACTACGGCGTGCGGGCGGTCGTGGCGATCTACATGGTGCTGCCGCTGGAGCACGGTGGGCCGGAGTTCACGCACATCCAGAAGGGCACCATCTTCGCCTGGTGGGCCTTCATCCAGTCGGTCCTGCCGATGTTCACCGGCGGCTTCGCCGACCGCTACGGTCACAAGAACACCATCTCGGTCGCCATCGTCCTGAAGATCATCGGGTACGCCCTGATGGGCGTGATGATGAGCTTCGAGGGCTTCTTCGCCGGCTGCGCCTTCCTGGCGGCCGGGACGGCCATCTTCAAGCCCGGCGTCCAGGGGACCCTGGCCGCCACCCTGAAGAAGTCCAACGCCTCCGTGGGCTGGGGCATCTTCTACCAGCTCGTGAACATCGGCGGCTTCCTGGGCCCCGTCGTCGCCGGCGTCCTGCGGCTGATGGACTGGAAGTACGTCTTCTTCGCCTGCGCCGTCATCGTGTCGGTCAACTTCCTCTGGCTCCCGTTCTACAAGGACCCGACCCAGGAGGCCGAGGAGGGCGAGGGCGCCGACGACCCCGAGACCTGGGCCGTGCTGGCTCGGGCCGTGCCGGCGAAGTGGGCCTTCATCGGCGCTGGCCTCTTCGCCGCGCTGGAGCTCTACCTGGTCATCTCCGGCTACATGAGCGGCGACCCCAACTGGATGCTGATCCTCACCGCGGCCATCCTGCTGTGGTCCTTCGGGTGGTTCGCCTTCCACAAGGAGTCTCTCGATCGAGGGCGGGCCGACCCGGTCGCGGTGCTGGCCCAGTCGTCGGTGGGTCTCTTCCAGCCCCGCGTCTTCATGTTCTGCCTGGTCTTCGCTGGCTTCTGGCTGATGTTCAACCAGGTCTTCGACCTGCTGCCCAACATGATCGACGACTGGGTCGACAGCTCCGGCATCATCATGAGCATCGGCACGGCGTTCTCCAGCAACGCCTTCCCCACCGCGCTGGCCGTGGTGCTGGGGGCGCTCTACGGGGGGCTGTGCGCCGTGGGCGTGCTGCTCTCGATGCGTCCCGATCGGCGCCCCGTCGAGGACGTGCCGCCCCAGGCCTACGCCGTCGTGTGGATCGCGATGACGGGCGCGTTGTGGACCACCGCCGGCGTGTTGACCGACGGGCTGTTGGCCTTCGGGCTGGGGGCCGGCCTCGCCGTGATCGTGGCCGTCGGGGCCATGCTGACCCGGATCGAAGCCCGGACCCTCGCCATCGGCGGGGCGGTGGTGGGGGCCGTGACGGCCTTCCTCAACCTGCGCACCACCTTCATCGACGCGGCGCCCGGGCTGGTGGAGATGGCCAACGCCGGCCAGCAGGTCAACCCGGAGTGGATGATCAACCTGAACCCGGGCCTGATCGTCTTCACGATGGTCGGGTTCGCCTACCTGTCGTCCTTCGTCCGGCCGCTCGTGTCGATCATCATCGGCATGGTCATCGCCACGCTGGGCTCGCTGGTGGCCGGCACCGCCGTGCTGGGCTGGATCTGCATCGGCGGCATCGCCATCTTCTCCATCGGCGAGATGCTGAGCAGCCCCAAGAAGATGGAGTACCTCGCCACCCTGTCCCCCAAGGGCCAGGAGGGTCTCTTCATGGGCTACGCCAACATCCCCGTCGCCATCGGCTGGATCACGGGGAGCTACCTGGCGGGCGGCGCCTACGAGGAGGGCGGCGACAAGGCCAACCTCGCCCGCCAGCACCTGGAGAACGTGCTCGGCTGGAGCCACGACAAGGTCGAGGCCATCCAGCGCTCCGAGGTGGTCGACACCCTGGGCAAGGAGCTCGGCCTGACCGCCTCCGAGGTCCAGAAGATGCTCTACGAGACCTACCACCCGGAGACCATCTGGTACGACATCGCCTGGATCGGCCTGGCGTCGATCGTGCTGATGATCGTCTACGACCGGGTGCTCAGGGTGCTGGACGCCCGCAAGGCCGCTTGATTCGTGCCGCTGCGCACCGGGCCGCAGCTCGAGCACGTCGCCTTCCCCCTGGGGGGCCTGGGGGCGGGCATGATCTGCCTCGAGGGGTCTGGTGGCTTGGCGCGGCACTCCCTGAGGCATCGGCCGGCGCTGGACGCCACGCCGCTGATGTTCGCGGCGCTGTGCGTGGCTGGCGAGGCGCGGGTCCTGGAGGGGCCGGTGCCTCACCGCCGGGTCGCCCGGGGCCGAGGGGCCGGCCGGTCCATCGGGCTGCCGCGGTTCCGGGAGGCCACCTTCGAGGGGCGCTTCCCCTCGGCTCGGGTCGTGCTCCGGGAGGGGCGGCTCCCGCTGGACGTCGAGCTGGTCGCCTGGAGCCCCTTCGTCCCGGGAGACCCGGAGGCCTGCAGCCTGCCGGTGGCGGCGCTGACCTACCGCTTCCACAACCCGGGCGCAGTCCCCGTCGACGGGGTCTTCTCCTTCCACAGCGAGCACGTCCTGGTGGCAGAGACCCCGGAGCGGTCCGTGAGGCCCGTCCAGCGGGGCTTCGTGCTCCAGCAGGCCGGCTCCGACGAGCGCCCCTGGGACCGGGGGGCGCTCGCCGTGGTCCTGCCCGACGAGGACCGGGTCGTGTCCGACTGCGCCTGGTTCCGGGGTGGCTGGTCGGACGGGCGCGCGATGCTCTGGCGCGGCGTGGTCGCCGGCCGGGTCGAGGCTCGTGGACCCCGCGCCGAAGGGGATCCGAGCCCGGGCGCCAGCCTGGCCCTGCCGATCCAGGTGCCGCCCGGAGGCACCCGGGAGGTGCGGGTGCTCGTCGCCTGGCACGTGCCGGTCAGCGACCTGGTCGTGGTGCCCTTCCGTGGCAGCGAGCCCGCGGACCTCGGACCGAAGTGCTGTGGCGACACCACGCCGTCCTACGTGCCCTGGTACGCGGGGCGCTTCGCCGACATCGACGCCCTCCTGGACCACTGGCGAGCCCAAGGACCGACCCTGGAGGCCCGCAGCCTGGCCTTCGGGGAGGCCCTGCACCGCAGCACCCTGCCGGAGGACCTGCTGGACGCCGTGTCGCGCAACCTCAGCATCCTCAAGTCGCCCACCGTGCTGCGCCAGGCCGACGGTCGACTCTGGGCCTGGGAGGGGGTCGAGCCCGACCACGGCTGCTGCGCGGGCACCTGCACCCACGTCTTCAACTACGCCCAGGCCGTCGCTCACCTCCTGCCCGAGCTGGAGCGCGGGCTGCGGGAGGACGAGCTGTCCGAGGGCCTGCGGTCGGACGGCCAGGGCGTGTTCCGCCTGCCCCTGCCGATCCGGGTCGGTGACCTGCCCTTTCGCCCGGCCGCCGACGGGCAGCTCGGCACGCTGGTCCGGGTCCACCGCGAGTGGCGCCTCCAGGGCGACCTGGACTGGGTCCGTGGCCTCTGGCCGGCCCTGGTGCGGTCGCTGGAGTTCTGCATCCGGACCTGGGACCCGGGCGAGGTGGGCCTGCTCACCGAGCCCCACCACAACACCTACGACATCCGCTTCTTCGGACCCGATCCGTGCTGCTGCGGCGTCTACCTCACCGCCCTGAGGGCCATGGTGGAGCTGGGAGGGGCCCTGGGCGAAGACGTCGGTCGCTACCGGGAGCTGGCGGACCGCGCCCGAGAGGCCATCGAAGACGAGCTCTTCGACGGCGATCACTTCGTGCAGCGCGTGCGCTGGACCCCGGGGACCGAGAGCGACGAGCACGACGAGGTGGCCTACAGCCCCGAGGCCCGGGCCCTGCTCGCCCAGGAAGGGCCGCGATACCAGGTGGGCCAGGGCGTGCACGCCGACGCCCTGCTGGGGGAGTGGCTGGCGCTGTGCTCGGGCCTGGCACCGGGGCTGGAGGCCGTTCGCGTCCGGAGCCACCTCGCCGCCGTGCTGGAGCACAACGGGCGGGACGACCTCCTCGACCACGCCAACCCCCTGCGCCCCTGGATCGCGATCGGAGACGAGGGGGGGCTGCTGCTCTGCACCTGGCCGCAGGGCGATGCGCCGTCGCTGCCCTTCCCCTATGCCCACGAGGTCTGGACCGGCATCGAGTACCAGGTGGCCTGCCACGCCCTGCGCCTGGGCCTGGTGGACGAGGCCCTGGAGGCCGTGGGCCGGGTCCGTGCCCGCTACGACGGCACCCGCCGCAACCCCTTCGAGGAGCTCGAGTGTGGCTCCTTCTACGCCCGGGCGCTCTCTAGCTACAGCCTGCTCCAGGGGTGGACCGGCGTGCGGTACGACGCGGTCACCCGGACCCTGTTCCTCGATCCGGTCCTGGAGGGGGACTTCGAGGTCTTCCTGAGCACGGCGACGGGGTGGGGGACCGTGGGCCTGCGGGGTGGCGAGCCCTTCGTCGACTTCGTCGAAGGGACCCTGGAGGTGGAGCGCTACGTGGTCCGTCCGGCGTCCCAGGGGAACGAGTCCCCGTCCCACGGGAACGGCCCAGCGGCCCCCGGTCGCTGACGGGGGCCGATCCGGGCCGCGGCACGGCGGTTGCACTCCCGGTGCTCCGGGAGGTCCTTCGTGTCGCGCGCACCAGCCAGAGCGGTCCGGTCCGTCCGGGGGTGGCCCCTGGTCGCGCTGCTGTTGCTGGGCGTGGCGGTGTTCCAGGCCCCCGACGCGGCCCTCGGCGACGGCGTCTTCTGGCACCACGACCTGAGGCACCACCACTACCCCTGGCGGGTCTGGGCGGCGCGAGAGTGGCTGGCGGGCAGCCTGCCGCTCTGGTCGTCGGAGGTCGGCCTGGGCTTCCCCCTGATGGCGGCGCTCGAAGGGGGGGCGCTCTACCCGCCGACGATGGGGCTCTTCGTCGCCCTGCCCGACGGGCTGGCGCTGAACTGGAGCATCCTGCTGCACCAGGCCTGGGCGGGCCTGGGGACCTGGCTGCTCGCGCGGTCCCTCGGCCGGAGCCGGCTCGCCGCCCTGCTCGCCGCGGTGGCCTTCTCGATGAGCGGCTTCCTGGCCACCCACACCCTCTACCTGGGCATGCAGAACGGGGCGGCGTGGCTGCCCTTCACCCTGTTCGCCGTCGTGCGGGCGGTCCGGAGCCGGGCCTGGTGGGGGGCGGCTGGGCTCGGGCTGGCGATGATGGTGCTCGCCGGTGACCCCCAGGTGGCGGTCTATGGCTGGATCCTCGCCGGGGCGGTGGTGCTCTGGCGCCTGGGCTGGCCGCCGCGACGAGCCCACCTGCTGGCGCTGGCGGCGGCCCTGGCCGCCGTGGCCCTCGCCGCACCGCAGCTCGCCGCGACCCTGGAGCTCTCGGGCCACGGGCTCCGCGCCGGCGGGCTGGACCGGGCCCTCGCCGGCCTGGGCAGCCTGCCGCCCCAGGAGCTGCTCAACGGCGTGCTGCCGGAGTTCTTCGGCTTCGACCGTCCCGCGGACATCCCGCTCAGCCACTCCCACCGCGGCCAGGGCTACTGGGGGACCGGCGAGAGCCACTGGGAGATGGCCTTCTACCTGGGGCTGCCGACCCTCGCCCTGGCGCTGTGGGCCCGGCGGTCGCGCTTCTGGATCGGCGTCGCCGCGGTGGCGGTGGTGCTCATGCTCGGCCGCTACACGCCGCTCTATGAGTGGACCCGCTGGCTGCCCGGCCTCGGCAGCTTCCGCTTCCCCGTCCGGTTCTCGCTGTGGCTGACCCTGGCGGCGGCGCTGCTCGCCGCCTCGGGGCTGGACGCCGTGGTCCGGGCTCCGCCGGACCGGATCTGGCGCGGTGTGCGGTGGGGTGGGGCCGCCGTCGCCGCTGGCTGGCTCGCGCTGGTGGGACTGCACGCGGGACTCGAGGTGCTCGCACCCCGGGCGGAGGCGGCGGTGGTGGCCCGGCTCGCCGAGCCCCAGCCAGCGCTCGAGGTGGCCCCCGACGCCGGGGTGCTCCAGCGGGCCGCCCTGCCGCTGGCCGAGCCTCGGGACCCGGCCACCATCCCTGCCCAGGCGCGTCGCATCCTGGCGTCGCTGTCGGAGAGCACGGCGCCGACCTCGGATCAGACGCTGTGGCCCCTCGGCGTGGGGGCCGTCCTGGTCCTGGGCGGGGCGCTGCTGGCCCGACGTCGCCTCGGCGACCGGGCCTTCGGGGTCGCCTGCGTGGCGCTGCTGGCCGTCGATCTGCACCGCTTCGGCGGGGACTACCACCCCCGCGTGGCCCGGGAGGTGGTGGAGCGTCCGCCGTCCTTCCTGGAGGCCGTCGACCCGGCGGCGGGTCGGGTCACGGTGGTCGGGAAGCGCCTGCCGGCGGTGCTCGACGCCGAGGCGGCCACCGCGAGCCTGGGGCTGGTCTGGGGGCTCGACGACGTGATCGTGCCCAGTCCGCTGCTGGTGGCGCGGAGCGAGCTGCTGGCCCGGCGGGCCGGCCTGGACCTGGGGGAGGGGAGCGCGGCGGACAAGGCCCGGACCCTGTCGGAGAACCTGGAGATCGCTCGGCTGATGGGGGTCCGCTACCTGCTGAGCCTCGATCCGCTGGAGGACCCGCGGCTGGAGCCGCTGCGCGCGGGGCCTGTGAGGCTCTACCGGGACGCCGAGGCCCTGCCACGGGCCTTCCTGGTGGGCTGTGCGGTGCCGGTCGACGGCCCGGACGCGGCCTGGGAGCTCCTCGGTGGGCTCGACCTGGAGCGGCAGGCGGTGGTCGAGACCTCGACCCCGGACCTGCCGTCCTGTGTCTCGGGGATCGGGGGGTCGGCTCGGGTGGCCTCCCGGTCCCCGACCGCGCTGGAGGTCGAGGTCGAAGCCTCCCGGGCCGCGCTGCTGGTGATCGCCGAGACCTGGTACCCGGGCTGGCAGGCCACCGTGGACGGGGCGCCGGTCGAGGTCCTCCGGGCCGACTTCGCCCTGCGAGGGGTCGTGGTGCCCGCTGGCGCACACCGGGTCGCGCTCGCCTACCGGCCCCGCTGGCTGCGCGCCTCGGTCGGGCTGTCGCTGCTCGGCCTGCTCGGCCTCGCCGGGCTCTCGCTGCGCGGCTCCCCCCGGGCCCCGGAGGTCTCGTCATGCAGGCACTGACGTCCCCTTCTCGCACGGTGGTCCTGGTGCGACCGCCCACCGTGATGGGCCGGCTGGGGGGCCTCAACACCCACCACCCGCTGAACCTGGGCTACCTCGCCGCGTCCTTGCGCCAGGCGGGGTGGCAGCCCCGGATCTGGGACTACGAGGTCGAGCGCTGGACCGAGGCGTCGTTCCTGGAGCGGGTCCGCGAGGCCCGTCCGGTGGCTCTCGGCTTCACCTTCCAGACCCCCTACTGGGGAGCGATCCGCCGCCTGGCGCGGCTGACCCGGGTGGCCTCCCCCCGCACGCTGCTGGTCGCGGGCGGTCCCCACGCGACC
This sequence comes from uncultured Enterobacterales bacterium, assembly GCA_964501915.1. Taxonomy (GTDB): domain Bacteria; phylum Myxococcota_A; class UBA796; order UBA796; family CAJQPC01; genus CAYFPX01. The sequence goes on along the minus strand of CAZCVP010000017.1, from coordinate 42,848 downwards.
GCCGTGCCGGTCGAGACCCTGGAGGGTCAGCCCGAGCTGGACGTGGTGATCCGGGGGGAGGCCGAGCAGGTCCTCCCGAGGCTCTGCGAGGCGCTCCCGGATCGCTCCTTCGCCGACGTGCCCGGCATCGCCTGGCGCGGCGAGGACGGTGAGATCCAGCTCGGGCCCGCCGGGGCCCCGGTCGAGGACCTCGACGGCCTGCCGATGCCGGCCCGGGACCTGATGCCCCTGGCGCGGTACCGCAGGCGCCGTGGTCTCGGTCGTGTGGCCAGCCCGGGCATCTCCCGCCCCGGCCTGGCCGGGACCCAGCTCTTCACCGCCCGGGGCTGCTTCGCCCACTGCACCTTCTGCGCCCACACGGTCGTGTCCGACCACGGCACCCGCCCGCGACGGGTCCGGCGGCGCTCCGAGGAGAGCATCGGGCCCGAGGTGGCCTGGTGCGTCGACCGGCTCGGGTTCAACCACTTCTCGATCGAGGACGAGATCTTTCCCCTCAATGACGCCCAGCTCGCGTCGGTGTGCCGCATCTTCGGTCGCCACCGGGTCACCTGGAACGTCAACGCCCGGGTGGACATGATCAGCCGGCGGCGGCTGGCACTGATGGCCCGGGCGGGCTGCCTCAAGGTCGAGCTGGGCGTGGAGAGCGGGAGCGAGCGTCTCCACCGGCTCCTGGGCAAGCGGCTGGACCTGGACCGGGCCGTGCGGGCCTTCCGACTGGCCCGGGAAGCCGGTCTGCTGACCACCGCCTACCTGATGATCGGCAGCCACCCCTCCGAGGGGCCGGAGGACCTGGCGGCCACGCGCCGGTTCGTGGAGCGAGCCCGCCCCGACTTCGTCAGCTTCACCATCGCCGCACCCTACCCGGGGACCGAGCTCCGGCGGCAGCTCGAGGCCCGCGGCCTGCTGGCCGACGACGACTTCGACACCTACCGCTACTACGACACCACCCCCTCCTGGCGGACCGAGCGCTTCAGCAGCGAGGCGCTGGTCCGGGAGCAGCGCCGCTTCCTGCGCTGGTTCTACCTCCACCCCGGGCGGGCCCGGCACGAGCTGGGTCGGCTCCGTCGTGGCTCGACCCGCTACTGGCTGGGTGCCGGCTGGGAGGCCCTGAGGTTCCTCGCCAGGCCGGGTGGCGCTCGCTCCCCGGCGCGGGAGCCGGCTGCGGAGGCCACCCCGCAGGCGCAGGCGGTCTCGCCGCCGACCCGAGCCCTGCTCGGTGCCCGGGGCGCGTCGGGGCTGGCACCCGAGGAGGTCGTCGACCGCTACCGGGCCCACCACGTCGGCGGGTTGGCGTCGGTCGCCAGCCTGCTCGGCTGCGACCTCGATGTGCGTGCCGCCCAGGGGGCCTGGCTCACCACCGCGGACGGCCGCCGGGTGCTCGATGCGCACGCCTCCTACGGGGCGGTGGCCTTCGGGCACAACCACCCTCGGCTGCTCGAGGCCGCCCGCCGTGCGCTGACCGACCCCGACCTCGGGCTCCAGGGGCCGGTGCCCTCTCGCTGGATCGCGGCGCTGGCCCACGACCTCACGGCGATCGCCCCCCCTGGCCTGGAGCGGGCCGTCTTCTACAGCACCGGGACCGAGGCTGTCGAAGGGGCCCTGGTGATCGCGGCCCTGGCCTCCGGTCCGGAGCGGACTCTGAGGGTGGGTTTTGACCGCGGCTTCCACGGCAAGAGCGCCGGAGCGCGAGCCGTGGGTGGGATCCCCCTGGAGCGCCGGGGCTTTCCCCCGACCGGGGAGACCCAGTTGCTGCCCTTCGGGGACCTGGTCGAGGCCGAGCGCTTCCTCGACCGGGAGGGGGCTCGGGTCCAGGCGGTGGTGGTCGAGCCGATCCAGAGCAACGGTGGCCTGCGCCTGCCCCCTCCCGGCTTCCTGCGGGGACTGGCGGCCGCCTGTCGCCGCGTCGGTGCACGGCTGGTGGTCGACGAGGTCGCCACGGGGCTCGGCCGGACCGGTCGCCTGTTCGCCTGCGAGCACGAAGGGGTGTCGCCCGACCTGCTCGCCGTCTCCAAGACCCTCAGCGGCGGGCTGGTGCCGATCAGTGCCGTCTTGGTCCACCGACGCCTCGCCGCGGCGCTGGATCGGTCGACGGGGGCCTCCCACCTCTCGACGACCTAGGGCGGCGGCAAGCTGGCGGTGATGGTCGGACTGGAGGGGGTCCGACTGCTGCACGAGCAGGCCCTGTCGGCTCGTGCCGCCGAGGTCGGAGAGCGGGTCCGGACCGCGCTCGCCGCGCTGTGCCGGTCCACGCCCTGGATCCGAGAGGTCCGCGGTCGTGGGCTGCTGCTCGGTCTGGAGCTCGCCGACCCGGTCGGTCTTCCCGGGCTGTTGCTGGACGGACCGGGCCGGCGAGCGCTCCTGGACCGCTTCGGAGGGAGCCTGGCGATCCTGACCGCTCGCTACCTGCTCCAGACCCAGGGGCTGCTCGTGGGGCCCACCTCCGGCGACCGGCGGGTCCTGCGCCTCACGCCGCCGCTCACCCTGGAGGAGGCGGGCATCGAGCGGATCCTCGACGCCTTCGCAGCCGCCGGCCGCGCCGGGCCGCTGGGCATGCTCGCGGCCCTGGCGGCGGGAGCCGTCGCGTGACCCTGCTCGATCGCTGGACCGGGTGGGCCGGCGGACCTCCCTGGTTCGCCGTGATCCTCTCGGCACAGGTCGCCCTGGTGGTCCTGTCGCTGATGCACGCCGCCCTGCCGTTCGCGGCGGTCGGCCTGTGCATGGTCACCGTGGTCGTCGTCGTGCGCCCGATCTGGGGCCTGGGCCTGCTGCTGGTGGCCCGCCTGACGACCACGGGGGCCACGGTCCTCCTCCAGGTGGGGCCCTTCGGCGTCGGTCCCTTCGAGGTGGTGTTGCTGGTCTGCTTCGTCGCCTTCGCGACCCGGGCGGCGATGACCGGGGTCGCCCACCTGCGCGGCTGGCCCTGGTTGCTGCCCTTCCTGTTGCTGCTGGCCTGGATGGGGGTGTCGCTGATCTGGTCCGTGAACCGGACCGCGGGGCTGCGCGACGTGGTGCCCCTGGGCCTGGTGCTGGTCAACGCCTCCCTGATCGTGGCGATGGTGAGGACCACCGAGGACTTCCAGCTCATGATGCGCTTCTGGCTGGGCGCCTGTGTGCTGATCGGCCTCATCGCGATCGGCACGGGGGTGATGGACGTCGACATCGGCCACGCCTTCAAGGCGGCGATGGCCGGTGGGCGGGAGACGGGGCTGGGCCAGCAGCCCAACTGGTTCGCGATGAACCTCATCTTCATCATCCACAGCGCCTTCGGCATGGCGCTGCTCCAGCGCGGCTGGCACAGGCGGCTCGTCTACACGGCGGCCGGGCTCTTCGTGTTCTTCATGATGGTGAAGGCCGGGAGCCGGGGCGGGGCCTATGCGACCCTGATCGGCGGTGTCTTCGCCGCCCTCTTCCACGCCGGCTTCCGCCGCTGGTTCCTCCGCTTCGCGGCCGCGGCGCTGGCCCTGTTCCTGGTCGGGCTGCGCTGGGACCTGCTGGACAGCGGGCGGGCCATGGACCGCATCCTCAGCACGCTGCTGATCGGCCACAACTACCGGCCCGGGAACTGGAGGGTCTGCCTGAGCATGTTCGAGGACACCTTCGGCCGGGGCATCGGCGCCGGGGGCTACACGGACCTGCTGCCGCAGTACAACTACAAGCTCTCCACGTCGCTCTACAACTACCCCCACGGGATCCCCTGGGAGCTGATCGCCCACTACGGGGTCGTCGGCATCGTGCTGTTCGTCGTGCTCACCCTGACGGTGCTGGCCATGACCGGGAACCTGATCCGGATGACGCGGGGCACCGACATGGAGGTCTTCGCCTGGACCATGCCCGCGGCGATGGCCGGCTACTCCGGCTGGTGCTTCTTCGAGTTCACGATCACGGAGAAGCCGGTCTGGGAGTTCCTGGCCCTGTACACGGCGCTCTACGTGATCGTTCGTCGGGCCCGCGAGCGCGAACAGGAGGCCGAGCGCGAGGCGGCGGTCCGCCAGCGGCAGCAGGCGCGCACTCGTGTCCCGGCGTGAGTGCCCGGAGTGGTAGCGTCGCCCTGTGTTGAGCTCGATCCTGGTCTCTGGCGCCCTGGCGGCGGCGTGTCCCGAGCCGACCACGGTGGGGGACCTCCGCAGCGCCCTGGCCGAAGGTGAGCAGGCCTTCGCCGCGCTGGACCTCGTCGGCCTCTACGGGGCCCGCGATCGGTCCTTTGACGCCGTGAAGTGCCTCGGTGAGCAGCTCACGCCTCGGGACGCGGCCGCCTTCCACCGCCTGATGGCCCTGGTGGCCTTCACGGCCCGGCAGCGGGCCTGGGTGCTCTCCGAGTTCCACGCTGCGCGTCGGCTCGACCCCGACTACGCGCTCCCCGGCGAGGTCGCCCAGCCGGGACACCCGCTGCACGTGGCCTACGAGGACAGCCTGGAGGTCGATCCCGGGCGCAGGGAGAGCGTCTCCCCCCCCGTGGCCGGCGTGGTCTATGTCGATGGCCAGGAGGGGGCGCCACGTCCCACCGAGATCTCCTCCTTGCTCCAGGCCTACGGCCCTGGCGGGGGGCTGGTGGAGTCCGTGGCGCTGCTCCCGGGCGAGCCCACCCCGGTCTACGGACTGCCCCCGGTGGACTGGACCCGGCGACGCCACCGCCTGCTCTTCGTGGGCTCCGTCGGCACGGGAGCGCTCTCGACCCTGTTCCAGCTCGCGACCTGGGGGCAGCGCAAGGCCTACTTCGACACCTCGATCGAGCGCACCGAAGCCGAGCTGGCAGCCCTCCGCATGCGGGTCAACGGCTCGAACTACGCAGCGTTCGGGACCGGGGTGCTCGCCGTGGGCTTCACCACGGCCCTGGTGTGGTCCTGGTAGAGCGACCTCAGTCCACCCCGCCGAGCAGCAGGAAGACGGCGCCTTCGGCGTCGTAGGTGCCGACCTCCTCGGAGGCGCCGATGTAGAAGTCGCCGAAGCCGTCGGCGTTGAGGTCTCCGGCCGACGCCACCACGCCGCCCGCCTCGGAGTAGCTGGCGTCGTCCAGCAACAGCGCATCCGCGTCGGCCGTGGTGTCCACGGTGCCTTCGAGGGGGCCGAGGAAGAGCATCGCGCCGCCGTAGCCCCACCCGTGCTCGTTGCCCAGCGCCCAGTCTCCGATGACCAGGTCGTCTCGGCCGTCACCGTTCACGTCTCCTGCGGTGCTGAGGCCCAGGCCAGGCCGGGTCGTGCGGCTGCCTTCGACGAAGGTGGCGTGGGCGACCGAGGACAGTTCGCCGGAGGCGATGTCCTGGACCAGAAAGGCGCCGTCTTCGTTGCTGCCGACGAGCAGCTCCTCGTAGCCGTCGCCGTCGGTGTCGCCGGCGCTCGCCAGGGAGAGGCCCGCGTTGCAGCAGAAGCTGTCGTCTGGGGTGAGGGCCTCGGCGAGGTCGTCGGCGCTGCCATCGGCGATGTCCGGACCGCGGATGATGAAGGCGGCCCCGGCTGCGTCTCCGTTCGCGTCCTCGTGATCGGGGTCGCCGATGGCCAGCTCGGCCCGCCCGTCCCCGTCCATGTCGTTGACCCAGGACATGGCCCGCCCGAAGGAGGTGCTGACCTCAGGGGGCTCGATCCTGGCGTCCATCTCGAAGTCGTAGAGGTCCTTCGCCTCGGGAGCCAGGTCGACGAAGCAGGGGCCTTCGACGCCGCAGATGGCGAGATCCCAGGTCCCGTCTCCGTCGGCGTCGTGGCCGCTGTCCAGCAGGTAGAAGGTGGTCTCTCCGCTCCAGGTGCGGGTCGCGATCGCCTCGTCGGTCAGGGTCGGGCTGGCGGGTTCGGCGCCGGACGCCAGGTAGACCACGCTGGCGTAGGGCTCGAACAGCAACCAGATGTCACCGGTGCCGTCGCCGTCCAGGTCACCTGCGGGCGCCGCGACGCTCGGCTCCCAGGAACTGCAGCCGTCGTGGCAGTAGCGCTCGTCCGAGCCCGAGTCGAGCCAGTGTTCGCCCTCGCTGACTCCTCGCACCAGGTAGAGGCCGGAGTAGGAGCCGATCGCCAGCTCCTCGGCTCCGTCGCCGTCCAGGTCACCGAGGCCGCGCACGGTCTCACCGACCTGGTCGCCTTCTGCCGACCCCCGGTAGATCGCCCAGGCCACCTCCGCCAGCACCAGCTCCCCCTCCAGGGCGCAGGCCCCGAGGTCATTGGACGGATCGCAGTCGTTGTCGAGCTCGTCGCCACAGGCCTCGAAGGCGTCGGGGCTCCTGTCCGGGTCCTCGTCGTCGCAGTCCAGTCCCCCGCTGTCCTCGGAGCGATGGCCGTCGGCGTCGGCGTCGTAGTCGTCGGCGCCGTCGCAGTCCGAGTCCACCCCGTCGTACCAGGTCTCGCTGGCGGCCGGGCTCTGCTCGGGGTCGTCGTCGTCGCAGTCGGTGTCGTCGGCGACGTAGCCAGAGGGCTGATCGCAGGCCTGGACCTTGTCCTGGAGCCGTCCGTAGCCGTCACCGTCGGCGTCCAGGTACCAGTAGCCGGCGTCGATCGCGTCGTCCTCGTCGACCACGCCGTCGCAGTCGTTGTCCGTGCCGTCGGCGCAGCGCTCCTCGGCGCTGGGGTGGACCTCGGGGTCGTCGTCGTCGCAGTCCTGGTAGGCGACGTAGCCCTCGGCGGCCGTGCAGGCCGTCGCCTCCTGCTCGGGGTCCCCGTACCCGTCGCCGTCGCCGTCGTACCACCAGCGGGGGTCGTCGATCTCGCCGCTGCAGTCGCGGTCCACCCCCTCGCAGACCACCAGGGCGTCGCTGTCGTCGCAGTCGCTGTCGTTGGCGACCCAGCCGGAGCCGCCGGAGCAGCGCAGGACCTCGCCGGCGGGGTCCCCGTAGCCGTCGCCGTCCTCGTCGGGGTACCAGGCCGAGGCGTCGGTGGCCTCCACGTCGAGCCGGTCGTCGCAGTCGTTGTCGATGTCGTCGCAGACCTCTTCGGCGTCGGGGTTCACCGCGGCGTCGTTGTCGTCACAGTCCCCACCGATCGCGACGTGGCGCGGCGGTGCCTCGCAGCCATAGGCGCCCAGGTCACCGCCGAAGCCGTCCCCGTCGCCGTCGATGTACCACTGCGGGATCGTGACCTCGGGGTCGTCGTCGTCGCAGTCCCTGTCGAGGTTCTCACCGTCTCCGTCTGGATCCAGACGGGCCGCGTGTTCGGCATCGCCGATCGTGAAGCAGGCGAGCAGCATCAACCAGGGCAGGGGGGCCTCCGAGGGGTGAGGATACCGCCTGGTGGACGGGGACCCGGCCGTCGGCTCAGAGAGGCCCGTCGCTGAGGTGGTCGTCCAGGGTGACCGTCGCCACCACCTGGGGCCCGTTGGCGGCCAGCACCACCCGGCCCCGCCGGCCGGCCTGGAGCTCCAGGAAGAGGCCCGACGCGCCCAGCGCCGTGCCCACGGCGGCAGCAGACCAGGCCCAGGGCCGGACCCGGAGCGCGGAGTCGTACGGGGACTCGTAGGCCTCGCAGACCTCCGGATCGCTGCCCCGGGCGTCGTCGCACTCGCGGACCGCCCGCCAGGCCTTGTAGGTCATCACGCCGGCCACCGCGCCTCCGCCGACGGCGATCGCCGCGCCACCGCCCAGCAGGGAGCGGCGCAGGACCAGGGAGCGGGGCTGGGGAAGGACCTGGAGGTCCTGGAAGGAGGGCGCTGCCACCTCCCCCCGCCAGATCGCGTCGGTGGCGGTCAGGTAGACGGTCTCCATGGGTCCGTGATCCGTCGCCAGGACCCGGGCCAGCGCCTCGGGCCGGTGCTCGGCCCAGGTGGCGAGGTCGACCTCCGGGTCGGGCACGACGAGCACGCTCTGCTCGCCGGGTCCCAGGTCCAGCCAGCCCCCGGTGTCGCCCACGCGGACCAGGTGCAGCCCTGGCGGCAGCTCCTGGTGGAGGGCACCGGGACGGCCACCGAGGGTGACGACGTCGGCTGTCGGCACGAGGCTCAGGGTCGCCGGCGCCTCGGTGCGGGCCACGGCGACCGCGGTGTCGAAGCCGGCCTCCCCGTGCTGGGGGGCGTAGGACGCGTCCCAGGGGCGCCCCGGATCGACCAGCACGGCCCGTAGGAAGGCCTCGTAGGCCCCACGGGTGTCTTCCTGGGCGGTCCGTGCGACGCCCAGCAGGACGAGGGCGTCCCAGGCCGTCTCCCTCGTCGGGGACTCCGGGCCGCAGGCCAGCACGTCCTCCAGGCCCTCCAGGGCCGCGTGCACCTCGTCCAGCCGGGCGTACATCCAGGCCCGGCGAGCCTCCGCCAGGGCCTCCGAGAGCGTCCTGGTCGAGGGCTCCGCGCAGGGGTGCCAGGTCCCGCCGCCCAGGACACGGGCCTCCCCTCCGTCGAGCAGGGAGTCCAGTGGGACGGGCTGCAGATCGGCCTCTGGGACCTGGGCATTCCAGGCCACCCGGTCGATGGCGTCGTCCTCGTCTCCGCCTTCGTAGACCACGGCGTGCACGGCCGGGCCGGCCTGACCAGTGTCCGGTAGACCCAAGGCCAGGGACAGCACCAGCAGGCCTGCCTTGTTCACGATCGTCGCCGCCTCCCCCCCGGATCATCGGCTCACACGAGCCGAGGTTGAGGCCGTTGTCCGCCGGGAATCGTCAGGGAGGGCAGGCCGTTCCCAGCGTGAAGTCCCAGCAGACCGAGCTGCCGTCCCGGTCGGCCTCGAGCCTCAGGGTCCGCGACCGACCGTCCTCGGTCCGCAGGGTGACCTGGTGGGAGCCGGCGGCGACGTCTCCCACCCAGGGCGTCACGCCGACCCGGCGGCCGTCGAGGATGACCGTCGCGTAGGGCAGGCTGCCGATGCGGGTGGTGAACTCCCGCTCGGACGCCGCGGCAGGTGCCGGGCTCTGCGCAACGGTCCGGGCCGTGCCGCGGAACTCCCGGGGGGTCGGTGCCGGGACCAGGGGCAGCGGGGCGAGGATCAGCTCGTCGGGGCCGAGGGGAGTCGGTGCCGGGACCGTCCAGACCTCGCGGGGCGCCTCGTCGGGCTGTCGCGCGTAGGAGAAGGCCACCAGGCCGAGCAGGATCAGCAGCAGCAGGGGTGCCCATCGCCGGGCCCGGGCCGTGACCCGCAGGCCCGGGTGGAGCTCGAAGGTCGAGCGGCCCGTCGAGGTCTCCCGCCGGGCCCGGGTGTCGCGGGAGTGGGCCAGGGTGGCATCGTGGCGACCGGAGTCCAGCTCCGGAGGCAGGCTGGAGGCGACCGGCAGGGTCAGCGGCGGCAGGTAGCCCGCGGACACCCGCTCGTAGGCCTGCTTCAGCGCCTCGGCCATCTCCGCCGCCGAGGCGTGTCGATCCTCGACCTTGTAGGCCGTGCCTCCCTGGATGACCTCGCAGATCTCGGCCGGCAGCGTGGCGAAGCGATCCTCGGCGGCTTCGGGCACCCCCAGGTCGTAGGGGTCCGAGCCGGTGAGCAGGGCGTAGAGGGTGCAGGCGGCACCGTAGATGTCGGCCCGGTGATCGAGCCGCGAGGCGTCGGTGCGCTGCTCCGGCGCCATGTAGGCGAACGTGCCCATCACGGTGCCGGTGCGGGTGAGCGCGGTGGCTCGGCTCACCACCCGGGCGAGCCCGAAGTCGGCCAGCTTCACCACCCCACTGTCGTCCATCAGCAGGTTGCCGGGCTTCACGTCCCGGTGGATCACACCCAGCGCGTGGGCGTGCTGAAGGGCGGAGAGCAGGGCCAGGGTGACGGACACGGCCTGGTGCAGGTCCAGGCAGCCGCAGCGGTCGAGCCGCTCGCGCAGGCTGCCGCCGCTGAGGAGCTCCATCGCCATCCAGGGCCGGTCGGCGTCCAGACCGGCATCCGACACCACCAGGATGTGCGGGTGCTGCATGCGGGCCATGGTCCGCGCTTCCCGGTGGAAGCGCTTGGCCAGGGAGCTGCCGGGCGTGATGGAGGCGGACATGATCTTCAGGGCCCGCTCGACCTCCAGGGTCGTGTCCCAGGCTCGGTAGACCACCGCGGTCCCCCCCCGGCCCATCGGCTCGAGGATCCGGTAGCGGCCATTGATGAGCCTCTCGTCGCTGGTGGGCTCGACCTGGGCGATCGCGGAGCTCACGGCTGGCCTCCCGCCCGTGTGCGAGCGACGGACCCTGCGCCTGTGCGAACCGGGTGGAGGGAAGTCATCTCCCCAGGAAGCGGATCTTCGGCGCGGAGCTTGATGGCTGGCGCCTGCCCTCCTACAGCCCCTCGCCCAGGAACACGTGGACCAGCCCGGCGTCCTCCGCGCCGAGGTCGGCGTTGGGGCTACCGACGGCGAAGTCGTCCAGGCCATCGAGATCGAGGTCGCCGAGCCCGCTCAGGTGGGCGCCGAGGCGGTCGCCGGCGGCACCTCCCCAGAGCACCGCGGCGTCGTCCAGCGGTGCCGATCCGCGGATCGGCCCATGCACCAGCAGCGCCGCGCCGACGTCGACCTCCTCGTCTCGATCGCGGTGAGCCGAGCCCACGAGCAGGTCGCGGTGCCCGTCGCCGTCCACGTCGCCGGCGCAGGCCACGTCCTCGATGTGGATCTCGTCGGACAGGTCGCCGAGGAGCCGGTCCGAGAACGACGCGGCCCGCACATCTCCCTGGAGCCCCTGGGTGATCAGCAGGACCTGGCCCGAGCCATCGCCGGTGAGCAGGACCAGCAGGTCGTCCAGCCCGTCTCCGTCCAGGCCACGTGCCCGGCTCGATCCCACTGCCCGGCGCCGGCCAGCCTGGCCTCGGCCTGGTCCAGCAAGACCTCCTTGGGCAACGCACAGGGCCCGACGCTGCCGTCGCAGTCGTTGTCGATCCCGTCGCGGCAGACCTCCTTGGCCAGGGGGTGGACGTGGGGGTCCGCGTCGTCGCAGTCCCGGCCTCCCGCGACCTGGGCCTCGTAGCTGTCCGCGTCGGCGTCGTAGTCGTTGGCCCCGTCGCAGTCCTGGTCCACACCGTCGTACCAGATCTCGTCCGCGTCGGGGTGGACCCCGGCGTCCAGGTCGTCGCAGTCCTCGCCGCCGGCCGCGAGGCTGGTGAAGCCGTCGTGATCGGCGTCGGTCGGGGGAGGGTGGTCCAGCACGGCCTCGGTGGCTGCGGGGAGGCAGTCCCGGTCCTCGGCGCCGACCTTCGCGCAGGGGTCGGGCGTGCCGGGGGGCTCGGTCTCCTCGTTCGCAGCGGAGCAGGCCGACACCAGCAGGACCAAGAGCGCCGCGTGGAGCCTCCGGACTCTCCCGTCTGCGTGCACGCCAGGCCCCCTCGACTCTCGCCTCGGGGAGCGAATCGGTCCGGAGCAAGGGCGTCTTGAGGCTAGGACGCCTTGCGGTGGGCTCTCAGCACGCCCTCCAGCGCAGCCTGCCGATCCTGCTCGCGGCGGTAGGTCTTCAGGTAGCTCCCGCCCTTGAGGCGGTGGGCGAGCCCGAAGAGCCGGAAGGCCTCCTTCTCGCCGCCGAGCCTCTGGGCGGCGGTGGTCAGCACGTAGCCGCAGAAGGCCTCGGTCAGGTCCAGGTCCAGCGGCTCCAGGTCCTCTTCGCGGCGCCACTCGGCCTCGGTCACGAAGGCCTCGGCCGCGGCCTGCAGGGCCTGGACCAGCGGGCGGGCGCGCCCGGCGCCGTCGAGGGCCAGGGCGCGCTCGACGTGGGCCTCCTCGACGACCAGGTGCTCGGGCGCCTCGCCGAGCCGCCCGATGCTGGAGAAGGCATAGGCTCGCACCGCGACGCTGTTGAGCTGCCTCAGGTTGCCGGGCCAGGTCTGCGACGCCAGCAGCCGCTTCGCCTCCTGGTCGAGGTCCACGGCCACCGAAGCCGTGTGGCGCTGGTGGACCCGCCGGAGCATCCAGGTGGCCCAGTCGCCGATCTCCTCGCGGCGAGCCCGCAGAGGCGGCAGCTCGACGGGCAGCACGTTGACCCGGTAGTAGAGGTCCTCGAGCACCGTGCCAGCCCGCACCGCCTCCTCCAGGTCCACGTTGGTGCCCACGATGAAGCGCACGTCGGCCTCGCGCTCCCCGGTCTCTCCGAGCACGGTGTAGCGACGCTCCTCGAGCAGCCGCAGGAGCTTGGCCTGGGCCTCGGTGGGCAGCTTGTCCGGCTCGTCGATGAAGAGCGTGCCGCCGCGGGCCCGCTCGACCGAGCCCGCGTGGTCGGCCACGGCACCGGTGAACGCGCCCTTCCTCCAGCCGAAGAGCTCTCCCTCGCGGAGCTGGGGCGGCAGGGTGTGGAGCTGGATGGCGACGAAGGGCCCCTCGGCCCGGCCCGAGCGCGTGGCGCACCAGTGGGCGAGGTGGCTCTTGCCGGTCCCCGTCTCCCCGCGCAGCAGCAGGGTCTCCTCGAAGCGGGCGAAGGTGTCCAGCATCGCCACGATCGGCTCCATCGACGAGCCCACCACCGGCAGCAGCTCGCTCTTCAGGTCCGTGTGGCCGCGGGTGGGAGGCAGGCTGGCCAGGGCTGGCGCGGCCACGTCGGTGAGGAGCTGCAGGGCCTGCCCGCAGGGCTCGAGACCGCGGAAGCGGGTCCCGATGGAGGCCTGGCAGTGGAGCTCCAGGCTCACCATGCCCTGCACCTGGCCCGCGTGCCGGAGGGGGAGCAGCACCAGGTGCGTGGCGCCCCGCTCCAACAGGACAGCACAGCTCCCGAAGCGCCCGGGCCCGAGGCTCGTGGGGGCCTGCCGACCCTGCCAGAAGGCCTGCATGGTCACGTCGAGGATGGCGCTCTCGCCGCGGGAGGCCATCCACTTCCAGGCGGTGGCCGACGAGGACGGCGGGGTGCCCTCGGTGGCGGCGCCCTCGGCGGTCTCGAGCACCGCCAGTCCCCGGTAGCCGCGGTCCGGGCGCAGGTGGATCAGGGCCCGCAGCAGGGTCGCCTGGCGCGCGTAGCGGGGCGAGGCCTGCAAGGTCTCGGAGGCGACCGCCAGGAGCTGACTCAGCGTGGCGTGGGCCGCCTGCTCGAAGGTCGTCGCGGCCAGGACCGCGTCGAGCAGGGGGCGGATGTCCGTCGACATGAGGTCCTCCAGCCGGCCCATCGGATCACCGGCGCGGCCTCCAGAGTCCTCATTGTCGGCCGCGACGCGCTCGAACGCAGGCGCGGCCGGGCGAGACGCGGCGGGGCCTCCCGGTGGCCTGGATCTGGCGCAACTATCTGAGATCAGGCGATCTTCGGTCCTGGCACGCCGCTTGCCACTCCAGGGGGGCAGCCGGAGCCACCATGTCCAGTACCCGCCTCTTCACCGCCTTCCTCCTCCTCCTGACCAAGGCCCTGGTGGCCTGTGCCGTCCCCCAGAGCGAGCAGCAGCTCGTCGCCTTCCCGGCGGACGGGAGCATGGCCCTGCGCGGCGACCTGGAGGTCCGGATCAGCGTCGGAGACGAGGACATCGAGCGGGTCCCCCAGGTCCGGGTCACCGGAGCCGGTCGCACCTGGGACGTCGCCTGCGCCGTGGACCCGGGCCGTCGTTCGGCCACCTGCGAGCCCCTGGCGGACCTGCCCGCGGCGACGGACCTCGAGGTCTCGGTGGACCTGGGCGACGGGCGCAGCCTGGTCCACCGGGTCTCGACGGCCGCTCCCAGCGAGGGAGAGGCCTGGCTGCTCACCGACGAGATCGTGGTGAAGAGCTTCGGCGGCGGCCGCGACGCCGCGCTCCTGCTCCAGCAGGTGCTCTCGCGGGCCCACCTGATCGGCGTGCTGGCCGGGGACCACCTGCTGGTCGGCCCCGTCCGCCCCACCGACGGCCACCTGCGCATCGAGGAGCCGGGGCTCGGCTTCGCCCTGCCGGTGGACCGCGGCGAAGAGGGCTTCCAGTCCGGCGTCCTGGACAGCTTCCTGCCGCTGCTCGTCGACGGTGAGCCCCTCTTCGCCTACGTCAGCGGCTGCCGCGTGGTGGCGGATCGGGTCCACGGAGACCTGTCCTACACCCTGACGGGGGCCTTCCCGGCGACCACCGTCGAGGAGGTCGCGGACCGCCTGGGAGCCCTGGGCGAGCTGCTGGAGGCCGAGCTGGTCTACGACGTCGACACCGACCTCGACGGCACGCCGGACGCCGTGTCCTTCTCGATCCTCGGCCTCGGCGCCAGCGCGACCCTCCGGGGCTGGACGGGAGGCCAGGCGCCTGCGGGCTCTCCGGGTCTCGGCGGGCGTGCCGGAGACGATCCCATGCCCCCACCATGAGGGGGCTTCCCCGTCAAAAAGCTGTTGCAAAGATCAAAGAGATCCAAGTACCCTAAGTTCTGGGTTGGGACGGTCGCGGAACCGAGATGGACCAGGGCGCGCTGAGACGGACGATCCTCCTTTCTCTCCTGCTCGCGGGCCTGTTGGGTCTCCACGACCAGCAGGAGTCGGCGGTCGCCGTCGAGCCGCACCCCACCGGAGCCGCCGAGCGCTCGCCGCTGCTCACTCGGCTCCACGTCCCGCCGCCTGCCCCCGAGGCGATCGAGGTCGCGGACCTCGCGGTCGACCCGGTGATCTACGTCGACGATCGCGTCCAGGTGCGCCCCACCGCGGGGACGTCGCTGGCGGCCATCGCCCTCGATCACGGAGCCCACCTGGTGCGGCTGCCGGGGCCCAGCGGCTACGGCATCCTCGCCACCGGCCCCGACCAGGGTGTGCCTGCCCTGCGGGCGAGCCTGCTCGCGGACGAGCGGGTGCTCTCCGCGTCGGCCATCGGCCGCATCTCGGGCGCCGGCGCCCCCCAGGTCGGCTGGGACCAGTGGCAGCTCGAGAGCTCCGGTGTGCCGGACTGGGAGGAGTACTGGGACGATCCCGGCCAGGTCCCGGACTTCTCCGGTGTGGTCGTGGCCGTGCTGGACTCCGGGGCCGCCTACGAGGACCACAGCGACGCCTCGGGCACCTACGTCGCGGCCGAGAGCCTGGCGTCGGTCCCCGTGCTCTCTCCCTGGGACTTCGTCAACGGCGACAGCCACGCCAACGACGACCACTTCCACGGGACCCACATCGCCAGCGTCATCCTCGGCGACGGGACCGTGCACGGGATCGCGCCCGGGGCCACCCTGATGCCGCTCAAGGTCCTCGACGCGGCCAACAGCGGCATCGAGACGGACCTCGTCGATGCGCTCTACCACGCGGTGGACAGCGGGGCCGACGTCATCAACATGAGCCTGAGCTTCACGCTCGGCTACCTGCCTTCTCCGGCGCTCTCGGACGCCATCACCTACGCCGCGGACAGCGGTGTGCTGATGATCGCCGCGTCGGGCAACGACGGCGTTGATGCCGTGAGCTTCCCGGCGGCCTTCCGGGATGTGATCGCGGTCGGAGCCTCGACCCTCAAGAACGGCAGGGGGCTCAAGGTGAGCTCCTACAGCAACGTCGGCACCGGTGTGTTGCTTGTCGGCACCGGTGGTGATCTCCTCCGGGACAAGGACAAGGACGGGCTGCCCGATGGGGTCCTGGCCGAGTCGATCACGCCGGGGGATCCCACCACGACCGGCCTGTGGCTGGCCGCCGGCACGAGCCAGGCCGCTGCCATCATCAGCGGCAGCGCCGTCCAGCTCATCGCCGCGGGCGCCTCAGACGATGATGCCCGGACGGCCCTGATCCTCTCCGCCACCAACGAGTGGGGCAACGAGCCCTACCACAAGGGCGGCGGGGCCGGTCAGACCCGCCTGGACAGTGCCCTGAGCGAGCTGGACACCTACGACCCGACCTCGTTCCAGCCTCGGGAGTACGGTGTCGCCATGCTGCCCTACCTGGTGGACGGTGGGGAGACCGCCAGGGTCGAGGCGCGGCTGTCCGTCGTCGATGCGACCGGTGCAGCGGCGGTGGGTGTGCGGGTCATCGGCTCGATCGACGGCCCGGCGGGGAGCACCAGCTTCCAGTGCGTGACCGCGTCCACCGGGGAGTGCACGGCTGAGAGCGAGGACTTCACGGCCCCCGACGTGGAGACCGAGGCCCTCGGCTGGGCGATCCAGGCCAGCCACGTCGTGGCCGAGGACGTCGCCTATTCGCCCCGGTCCGTGCTCTTCGGCACGCAGGGGCTGGAGGTCCTGGTCGCGGCCGTGGCCGCCGACGAAGACGCCGCCGGCCGGGTGCTGGCCCTGCGGTGGGAGACGGAGACCGACGCCGACGTCGGTCCGACGCTGGAGTCCTACGCGGTCGTCGATGCCGGCGGCTCGGGCATCGTGACCAGCCCGGTGGGGTTCCTGTTCACGCCCGGTGTCCTGTCCCACGCCACCCTGACGCCGATGGACCTGGACCTCGACGGGTCGGGCATCGTGACCAGCCCGGTCGGCCTGCTGCCGATCTGGCTGATCGACTTCGGCGGCTCGGGCATCGTGACCAGCCCGGTCGGCTTCCTGCCTCCTCGCCTGCTGGTCATCGGCGGCTCGGGCATCGTGACCAGCCCGGTGGGCATCTCCGGGTTCGCCTTCTTCACCCTCGGCGGCTCGGGCATCGTGACCAGTCCGGTGGGGTTCGACCCCACGCCGCCGCCGCTGCCTCCCGGTGGTGGCTTCCTGCCCCCGACCGGCTACGGCGGGTCCAACCTGGAACAGCTCTTCGACGCCGGTGGCTTCGTGACCGCCGAGGGCTACGCCGGTGCCTCGTCGCTGACGGCGACCGAGCTGGCGGGCATCACGGCCAGCAGCGTCGACCTGGGCGCGGACGGGGAGCCTGTCGAGTACTAGATGCCCCCGGCACAAGTAACGCACCGTTGCGCGGACCCCTTCCGCCCCTGTCGGCCCGGGGTCGCGCTTGGAATGACTCGGCCATGCCGGCGCCGACCCCAGACCAACAGGGACGGAAGTTGCCTCGCGCACCGGCACATTACTTCCGCCGTGGTCATCTAGTCCACTCCATCGGCGACTGCCGAGACAGCACAAGGCGAGCGGGCCATCGGGTGATTGCGGAGCTGGTCCTGCCGGTGGCTCCAGCAATTTGTAACCACCGGCCCTCCGCGATCGTAGGGCCGGCGAACCGCTTGGATCCGCCCCGGGAGTCCCCATGTCACGCGTCCTCTGGCCCCTGTTCTCCATCGCTTGTCTGACGGCCTGCCAGACCGAGGCGCCCGTCGAACTCCTCGAGGGCACCGGAACCGACGCCGCGTCGAAGATCTACAACGGCTCCCCGCCCAGCGCGCTCGAGCACGACGCGGTGGTGGCCCTCCACCAGACGGCCCGGGGTGGTCGCTCGGTCTACGTCTCCCCGTTCTGCTCCGGTACCCTGATCCGCGGCGACGTGGTCGTCACCGCCGCCCACTGCGTGGCCGGCATGTCGGCCAAGAAGCTGGTGGTCTTCGTAGGCGACGAGGCCTCCACGGACCCCTCGGATCCCAACTACCTCCTGGACCACGTCTACTCGGTCGACGAGGTCTGGTGGCACCCCAGCTACAGCAGCGCCTGGCTCACCAACGACATCGCGCTGCTGCGCCTGAAGAGCGACGCGGCGGCGGCCGAGGGGGTCACCCCGGTGCCGGAGCTGCCGGCGGCCGAGGGCTTCACCTCCGCCGACGTGGGGGTGACCAACCTCAACTTCGCCGGCTTCGGCGTCACCGAGACCGGGACCTCGGGTGTCAAGCTCCAGGTCGACCTGATCCTCGGCGGGCTGGGCTGCTCGGTGAGCGGCTGCCCGGACCCCGGTGACACCGCCACCCAGATCTCCTACAGCCAGCCCCTGGTCGAGGGCGGCCCCTGCTCGGGCGACAGCGGTGGTCCGGCCTTCATCACCCGCACCAGCGGGACCTACGTGGGCGGCCTGACCAGCTACGGCGACGCCGGCTGCGAGGTCTACGGCGTGAGCACCCGCACGGATGCCTTCGAGGCCGAGATCCTGGCCTTCACCGATCCGGTGGTCGACACGGGCGACACGGGCGACACCGGCCCGGGCACCTGCGGCGACGGCATCTGCGACGTCGGAGAGAGCTGCGACGGGCGCGACGGCACCACGGCCTGCAGCGACTGCCCCGGCAAGACCAATGGCAAGCCTTCGGGGCGGTACTGCTACGTGGAGGGGACCTGCGTCGGCGACGCCTGTCCCTAGACGTTCGTGGGGAGACCAGCACCGACGTCGGGTCGGCGTCGGGTGCGTAGACAGCGGCCACCGGGGACCCTGGAGCGTCGTGGGGGAGAGGACGTGGGGCGGGTTCACCGGGTCTGCGGTGTGGTTGGCCTCGGTGGTTCAGAGTCCCCTCGGGTGGGCGAGCGCGGGGTGGCGAAGACGGGATGGTGGTGAGGCGGGGGCGTGCACCCGACCTGACCCCGCACCAGCCGCAGGGATCCGGAGGGGATGCCCCCCCGGGCAGGACGTCGGGGGGGCATCGGGTGCCTGGTCGCTCTGGGACCGGGGCTACTCCAGGCAGATGCACTCGCCCTCGAGCTCGATGCACGGGGGTGGGCAGGCGGGGGGCTCGCAGTCGACGCAGCCCGTGTCGTCGGCGCCGCCCGTGTCGGTGGGGTGGGGCTCCTCGACGCACGGCGGGTCTTCGCCGCCGCTCTTGTCGCGGTAGTTGTCCAGGACCCGGTTGCAGGCCCGGTCGTCGGCGTGCTGGTCGGGGTGTCCGCAGTCCATGGCCTCGCAGTAGGAGACGCAGAGGCCGTAGAGCGCTCCGGTCTCGCCTTCGCAGACGGACTCCTCGGCGGGGGGCTCGCCGTCGGGGGTCTTGGCGAAGACCGTGTGGGAGACCACGAGGGCGCAGGTGGCACCGGCCACCAGGCCGAGGACCGAGGCGATCAGTCGCGAGGACACAGGACGCATTCGGACACTCCTTGCGAGTGAGGAGCCCCGCCACCCGCTCGGAACTCACCCTGTCCTACGAGCGGGCCCGCCGGGTGGTGACATGGATCGAGAGGCCGGCTCGGAGCGGGCGCGGGGATCTCTGTCACCTGGCCCGTTCCCGTCTCGTAGGAAGAGTGTCCTCGCCGACCCCCCCAGACCCGGAGGTCTCGTGCGCACCCTCCCTGCGTTCTCTGTGCTCGTGGGCCTGGCCGTCCTGGCCTGGTCCCCCACCGCCCTCGCCCAGGAGTGCCCGGGCGCCGGGGCTGACGCCTGCCAGGACTGGCTGGACGACCTCAGCGGCACCAGCATGGGCTCCGGCTTCTGGAAGCACCAGTTCCAGGCGGCCGCCGACGGCAAGGACCACGGGGTCTCCGTCGCGGCCGACGACCTGGACCTCCTGCTGCTGGATCTCCAGGCCTTCTTCATTCCCAGCGCCTTGAGCATCGAGAGCTACGGAGAGGTCGTCGAGGTGCTCGAGGTGGTCGACGACTCCCAGGCCGGCCTGAAGTTCGGCAAGGAGCTGCTGGTCGCCGAGCTGAACTACTTCTCCGGTGAGACCCTCGACTCTCCTGCCGTGCACCGTCGCGTGCTCATGCTCAGCGAGATCCTGCTGGAGCAGGTCCGGGCAGGGGTGGCGGACACCGACGAGGTGGCCTGGTACACCGAGGTCCTCCAGGAGATGAACGACCTGTAGACCGCCCCAGGCTCTCCTCCCGCGTCGGGTGGAGGCGGGAGGGGAGCCGGGCGGGCGTGCGGCATCGCAGGG
>CAZCVP010000017.1:0-23441 GCA_964501915.1 uncultured Enterobacterales bacterium | reverse complement strand
CCCCCCCCCGGCGCGCGCCGGGGGGGGGGGGGGGGGGGGGGGGGCGGGGGCCGCTCTTCCGGCATCGAAGGGCCCCGGTCACAGGTCGCCGTGCCGGGGCCGCCCGATCAGTCCGTGGTGGCGGTCACCGAGACCTGCGTGCTGGCCCCGGGCGCCAGGTCACCGAGGGACCAGGTCACCGTGCCCCCGACCTCGCTGTGGAGGCCGGTCGCCGACTCGAAGGTCGTGCCGGCCGGCAGGGTGTCGGAGAGGCTCACGCTGGTGGCCGTGGCGTCACCGGGGTTGGTCACGTCCAGGCTCCAGGTGAGGCGGGTCGTCACCGTGACGGTGGTGCTGACCGTGTTGCTGGTGGCGGCAGCGACTTCGCCGCTCGAGGCCGAGGCGAGGTTGTCGAAGGCGGCCGTGACGTCTGCGGCGGAGACCAGGGCCTTGACCACCGCCAGGTCCGCTGCCGCGATCACGGTCACGGTCTCGGTGGCGGTCACCGGACCGTCTTCGGCCGCAGTCAGCACCGCGGTGTTGTCCACGGGGGTGGTGCCGTCTCCGAAGGTGCCGGCCGGCGCCAGGGTGGCCGCGTAGGTCAGGGTGCCCGAGGCGCCGGGGGCCAGGGTGCCGAGACTCCAGGAGATGACGTCGCCATCGTAGAGGCCGCCGCCGCTGATCGCGCCGTTCGACACCACCCAGGCCTCGTTCGGGTCGTCGGTGAGGGCCACGGCCGTCGCCGAGGCGTTGCCGCCGTTGGCGTAGGTCACCCCGTAGTGCACGGTGTCGCCAGGGCTCAGGGCGCCGCTGCCGTCGGTGTCGGTGTAGCCGGTGCTGACCTTGGAGACGCTAAGGGCGGCCGCCGCGGTCACGGTGACGGTCTCGGAGTCGCCGACCGGGCCGTCTTCGGAGGCCGTCAGCGTCGCCGTGTTCGACACGGCGGTGGTGCCGTGGGCGAAGGTGCCCGCTGCGCCCAACAGCGCGTCGTAGGTCACGCTGCCGGACGCGCCGGCGGCGAGGCTGCCGAGGCTCCACGAGATCGTGTCGCCGTCGTAGCTGCCGGCGGCGCTGATGGTGGAGATGCCGGCCACGTAGGTCTCGTCTGGGTCGTCCGACAGGGTGAGGTTGGTGGCGTCGGCGTTGCCGCTGTTGGCGTAGTCGACCCGGTAGTGGACGGTGTCGCCGGGGCTGATCATCCCGTTGCCGTCGGTGTCGGTGTAGCCGGTGGTGGCCTTGGCGACCGAGATCACAGCGATGGCCCAGACGGTGACCGCCTCGGAGGCGCTGACCGGTCCGTCCTCGGCCGAGGCCAGGGTCGCGGTGTTCACCACGCTGGTCGACCCGTGGAGGAAGGTGCCCGCAGCGCCGAGCACGGCGTCGTAGGTCACGGTGCCGATCTCGCCGGGTGCCAGGCTGCCGAGGCTCCAGGCGATGGTGTCGCCGCCGTAGAGGCCGGCGTCGCTGATGAGGCCGATGGAGGCGACGTAGAGCTCGTCCGGGTCGTCGCTCAGGGACACGCTGGTGGCAGCGGCGTTGCCGTTGTTGGCGTAGGAGACCGCGAAGTGCACGGTGTCGCCGGGGCTGAGCAGGGTGTCGCCGTCGGTGTCGGTGAAGCTGGTGGCGGCCTTGGACACGGCGAGAGACGCCGCGGCTACGACCGGCACCGTGGCGGTGTCGCCGACCGGGCCGTCCTCCGCCGAGACGAAGGAGGCGACGTTGGTGACCGGCGTGGAGCCGTGGGCGAACGTGCCCGCCCCCGCCAGGGTCGCCTCGTAGGTGACCGTGCCCGAGCCGCCGACGGGGACCGCGCCGACGCTCCAGGTGATCAGGTCGCCGTCGTAGGTCCCCCCGATGGAGATGGCTCCGACCGCGGCCACCCAGGCCTCGTCGGGATCGTCGGTGAGCACGGCGCTTGTGGCGTCGGCGTCCCCGTCGTTGGCGTAGGTCAGGGCGTACTGGACGAGGTCACCCGGGCTCAGCAGGCCGTCGCCGTCGACGTCCGTGGTCCCGGTGACGGACTTGACCAGGGACAGGGCCACGCCCGCCACCACATCCACCGTCTCGCCGTCGCTGACCGGCCCGACCTCCGTGGAGAGGAGCACGGCCGTGTTGGACACCGGGGTGGTGCCGTCGGCGAAGGTCCCGGAGGCGGCCAGGGTGGCCTCGTAGGTCACCGTGCCGGTCTCGCCCGGGGTCAGGGTGCCCAGGCTCCAGGAGATGGTGCCGCCGCCGTAGAGGCCGCCGTCGCTCACCAGGCCGATGCTGGCCACGTAGAGCTCGTCGGGGTCGTCGGTGAGGGTGACGCCGGTGGCGTCGGCGTTGCCGGTGTTGCCGTAGGTCACGGCGTAGCCGACCGTGTCGCCGGGGCTCAGCAGGCCGTTGCCGTCGTTGTCGACGTAGCCGGTGCTGACCTTGGAGACGGACAGGGCCGCCGCCGCGGTCACCGTGACGGTCTCCAAGGCGGCGACGGGGCCGTCCTCGAGGGCGACCAGGCTGGCGGTGTTCGTGACCGGCGTGTCGCCGTGGGGGAAGACACCGGCGCTGCCGAGGAGCGCGTCGTAGGTGACCGAACCCGATGCCCCAGGGGCGAGGGTGCCCAGGCCCCAGGAGACGGTGTTGCCGTCGTAGAGGCCCCCGCCGCTGATGCTGGTGAGGGTCGCGACCCAGGGCTCGTCGGGGTCGTCGCTGAGGATGACGCCCGTCGCGGAGGCGTTGCCGGTGTTGGCGTAGGTGAGCTGGTAGTGGACGGTGTCGCCGGGGCTGAGCAGGCCGTCGGCGTCGGTGTCGGTGTAGCCGGTGGAGGCCTTGGCCAGGGTCAGGACCGCCGCGGCCGTCACGGTCACGCTGGCCGTGTCCTGGGCCGGGCCGGCCTCGGTGGCGGTCAGGGTGCCCGTGTTGAGCACGTGGGTGTCGCCGTGGGCGAAGGCGCCGGCACCCAGGAGCTTCGCGGTGTAGGTGACCGTGCCGCTGGTGCCGCTGGACAGGGTGCCCAGGGACCAGGAGAGGGTGCCGCCGACGTAGGTGCCACCGCCGCTGATGGCGGAGATGCCGGCGACGTAGCTCTCGTCTGGATCGTCGGTGAGCACGGCGCCCGTGGCCGCGGCGTTGCCCACCGACGACCAGGTCAGGGCGTAGTGCACCTCGTCGCCGGGGCTCAGGAGCCCGTCCCCGTCGAGGTCGGTGGTGCCGGTGACGGACTTGGCCAGGGTGATGTCGGCGGCGGCGGTCACCACCACGGCCTCGCTGGCGGTGACGGGACCGTCCTCGATGGCGGTCAGGGTCGAGGTGTTGGGCACGGTGGTGGTGCCGTGCAGGAAGGTGTCAGGCGCGGAGAGCGTGACCTCGTAGGAGAAGGTGCCCGTGGCGCCTACGGCCAGGGTGCCGAGGCTCCAGGACACGGTGTCGCCGTCGTAGGTGCCGAGGTCGCTGATGTTGGCCACACCGGCCACGTAGGTCTCGTCCGGGTCGTCGCTGAGGGTGGCGCCGGTCGCCACGGCGTTGCCGTCGTTGGACCAGGCCAGCTCGTAGACGACGGAGTCGCCGGGGCTGAGGGTGCCGTCGGCGTCGTTGTCGTAGTAGCCGCTGGCGGTCTTGGTCAGGCCGAGCAGCGGCGCCGCGATCACGTCCACGCTCGCGGTCGCCGTGTTGGGACCGTCCTCGTCGGCGACGATGGTGGCGGTGTTGGACACCGGGGTCGTGCCGGCGGCGAAGACGCCTGCCCCCTGGAGGGTGGCGTCGTAGGTGACCGAGCCCGTGGCCCCCGTGCCGAGGCTGCCGAGGGACCAGGTCAGGGTGGCGCCGTCGTAGGTGCCACCGCCGCTGATGTTGGTGACGCCGGCGACCCAGGTCTCGTCGGGGTCGTCGGTGAGCACGGTGTTGTTGGCCGTGCCGCTGCCGCTGTTGCCGTAGTCGAGCTGGTAGTGGACCGTGTCGCCGGGGCTGAGCACGCCGTCCCCGTCGGTGTCGGTGTAGGACACGGCGGTCTTGGTGAGGTCCAGGACCGGGTTGGAGCAGGCGTCGCCCTGGCCGTTGCCGTCGGTGTCGGCCTGGTCGGGGTTGTAGTCGTTGGGGCAGTTGTCGGCGGCACAGACCCCGTCGCCGTCGCTGTCGAAGCAGGGGTGCTCGGTGACGTTGGTGTCGAAGGGCTCCGGCAGGTCCGGCGAGTCCAGCGTGGCCCCGTTGTAGATCCAGTCGCCGTCGACGCCGGTCCAGTCGACGGTCGCGGCAAAGGCGACGGAGACGGTCGTGCCGGCGGCGAAGGTGCCGACGTCCCAGGTCAGGGTCGAGCCGGCCGTGCAGGGCGTGGTGTCGCAGGTGCCGCCGTCCAGGGGCACGACGTCGATGAGGTTCGGGTCCACCACGTCGGTGATCGTGGTGCTGGTCAGATCGACGAGGCCGGTGTTGTTGAAGGTCAGGGTGTAGAGGATGCTCTCGCCCCAGTCGACCTCGGTGCCCGAGACGGGGCTGGCCTCCTTGACGCCGTTGAGGATCGGCACGGGCGTGGGGTTGGCGCCGGACTTGAGCGGCGAGTTGTGCACCTCGGAGATCGTGAGGTCGCAGTAGCCGCTGGCCCCGAAGGCGGCCTTGTCGACCTGCCACTCGTAGACCAGCGGGTAGATCCACGGCGCGTTGGGATCGGCGGTGGTGCCGTAGTCGTAGGTGTTGGTCGGGGTCCGGGGCGGGCTGTCGCCGAGGCCACCGGGGTAGGGCGGCGAGGCGTCGTGGAGGTTCCAGCCGATCGAGCTGTCCGAGGCGATGACGTAGGCCGGATCTCCGATCAGCATCGAGCCGTCGCCGCCGCTCACACCGAGGTTCTGGTAGTTGCCGGGTCCGACCTTGGTGATGTAGTCCAGGTAGAAGTCCAGCACGACCGCCCCGGTGCAGTCCTGGAGCTGCACCTTGGCGTGCTCGGACTTGTCGAGGGGCTTGAGGTCCCGGTGGTGGTTGGTCTTCCAGCCGATCTTGTCGGTGCCGTAGGTGTTGTCGTTGATGTGGACCGACTGCTCAAAGGCGAAGTACAGCGAGCTCGCGTCTTCAGCGAGGTAGAGCACGCCGGCGAAGTCACCCGTGGCGGAGTCCAGGGTGTAGTTGATGCCCTGGACCAGGTAGTCGGCCTCGACGACCCCGGTGACCGGGTCGCGGACGTAGCCGTCGACGGTCGGCGCAGCGAGGACCGGGGCGGAGAGGGCGAGAGCGAGGATCGGCAGGCAGGCGCGGACGAAGGTCGCCCCTGCGGTCGATGACCGTTGCATGAGGATCGGCTCCAGGCAGGAAGAGAGGGGGAGGCCGTGGACTCCCGACACCAGCTACGGGGTGGGCCCCGGCGCGGTGACAAAAAGGGGCTTGGACCTCGCGGATGGCGCCATGAGATCCAAATACTCCAAGTCGGGTTCGTCCACCTCGACGCCGGTCAGCCGTCTGGGCCCACCAGCAGGACCACGTTCGCCCCGCCGAAGCCGTCGGGTCTCAGCAAGGCCGCGTCGGGGGGCACGTAGGGCTCCCCGTCGACCAGGTAGAGGTACTCGTGCTCGCCGGGAGGGACGGGGAGCTCCACCGCCCAGCGGTCCGGTCCGGTCGGCTCGAGCTGGATCGGCTCCCAGTCGCGGAACGAGGCCACCAGGACCACCTCGGTGGCTCCCGGCACCACCACCTCGAACCACACGCCGGTGGGGTCGTGCATGTTGGGCGCGGGTCCTCGAATGCGGCCCAGCCGGCCCGTCACGCCGAGGACCGCTCTCAGTCGGGAGCCGCCGTCTGCCAGCAGCAGCTCATCGTAGCGGACCTCGGCGGCGATCCCGAGGCCACGCCAGAGGCTGTAGGTGACGGCGCCGAGCACCCTCCCGTAGTGGCCGCCCCCTCCGGGGAGGCCCGCCCAATAGGGGGTCTTGTGGTTGCCGCCCAGGCGGCTCCAGCCGAGATCCCCCCACAGGGTCCAGCCCGGTCGGGGGGCCCAGGAGGCGGAGAGGTCGGCGTCGAGGGTGGAAGGCACCAGGTCCTCGCCGCGCCAGCCGCGGGCGTCGACCCGCAGGCTCACGGTGGCCCGTGGAGAGAGGATCCGGGTGGCCCGGGCCACGGCGGCCAGGCCGAGTCCCGCCGCTTCGGCCTCTCCCCGCACGGTCGGTCCGGCCTGGAGGTTGAGCTGGACCTGGGCCGGCAGCCGGAAGGAACCGGTGGCGCCGAGGGTGGCTTCGGCCCAGCCCATGCGCCCGCTCGCCCGCAGGGTGCCCACCCCCCCGAGGCGGTGGCGCCCCGGGGTGTTGGCCTCGAGCTGGAGCACGTGTGCGTCGGCCCAGAAGGGCTCGGTCCAGCCCTGGAGCAGCAGGGCATAGCCTCCGCTCCAGGTGGCGGCTCCCAGGGTTCGTCGCGTGGCGGCGCTCGCCCGGGCCTCGCCGGTCGGGGCGACGCCCTCACCCCACCAGTCGCCCCCTGTGTAGAGCGCGACGTCGGCGCTGGTGTCGGAGATGGTGGCCGTGTCCGGGGCCGCCGGCCCCCCCGGGAGGACCAGGACTCCGGCGACGGCGGTGGTCGCGGCCCCCAAGGGCCCTCAGATCTCCAGGACGGCGTTCTGGTTGCCGAAGCCATCGTCCACGGCGAGCGCCGCGGTCGGATCGGTCACCCAGTGGGTGCCATCGACCACGAACATGTACTCGTGGCGACCGCGCGGCAGGTGGACCACGGCGTGGAAGAGGCCGTCTTCGGTGCGTTCCAGGGTGACCTGGCGGGGGTCCCACCCGTTCCAGCTCCCGGCCACGGTCACGGCCTCGGCCTCGGGCGCCAGCAGGACCAGGCGCACCGGGATCTCGGTGCCCTGGCCGGCCACGGGCAGGGTGGCCTCGGCGAGCACGACGTCGGCCGTCGGTCCGGGAGCGGGCGGGCTGCCCCGCTCGAGCTGTCCGAAGCCCAGTCCCAGCAGGAAGGCCGCCACGATGGCGACGGGGCTCCTCCAGCCTCGTGCTCTGCTCGCCGCGACCGGCCGGCCTGGGACCAGCCCCTCGGGGGCCTCGTGGGTGATCAGGTGCTCGCCGTAGTCCCTCATGCCGACCTCACTTGGGCTTCGGACCCTTGCCAGGGGCGTCCTGGGCGGGCTCGGGCAGGTCCTCGCGGCTCTGGGGCGGCACGTTGCCGAGGGGGTGCTTGCCGTTCTTCTGCTGGTTGTGGAGCTGCTCCGTGGCGGCCGTGGGCGTCAGGCCGGAGTTCACGAGGCTGGCGGCCGTGGTGGCGAGGCCGGACAGGGCCCGGCTGGGATCCGCGCTGTGGCTCGCTCCCCGGACGAGGTCCAGGGCCTGGGGCTCGCTGAAGCCCTGGACCATCAGGTCGGCCAGGGTGCGGGTGGCGACCACGCGGTGCTCCGGCACGTCCTCGCTGACCTGGCGGAGGGCGGTCTCCGAGGCACCGGCCGTCAGGGCGGCGCCGCCCGCCGTGAGGTGACCGGCCGGGTCGCTGGTGGACAGCCCAGCGCCCAGGGACCGAGCCGTGGCCGCCATCGACGCCTCCAGGCGCGACAGCGCCCCGGCGATGCGCTGGGGGGGAACACCCTTGGAGAGTCCCTCGAGGGCCTTGGCCTCCAGCGGGGCCGTGGGCAGGCCCGCCTCGCGCGCGTGCTCGATCACCACGGCGACCTCCGGGGGAAGGGGTTCGGCCGCGAACACGGGGGCGGTGCCCAAGCAGATCGCGACCAGCAGTCCAAGAACACCCATTGCCGTCAACCTCTCTCCGATCACCCTATACGATCGGCCAGAAGCTCCGGATACATTCGCTCGATCGCGCGCCGGAGCATCTGATTGCCTCGACGTACGCGTTGCTTGAGGGCCGAGACGGTGCTGCCGGTGATCTCCGACATCTCGGCGTAGCCGACCCCTTCCAGGTGGAAGAGGGCGACGGCCTCGCGGTAGGTCAGCGGCAGGGTGGCCAGGGCCGAGCGCACCACCGCGTCGCGCTCCCTTGCCGCCAGGTCGTCGAAGGTGTTCGCATCCGGATCGACGGCGGGCCGGACCAGCACCACCACCCGTCGCATCCAAGCGCTGCGTGCCCGGTCGCGGCAGGTGTTGCGGGCGATGGTGAGCAACCAGGGCCGGAAGGGTCGCGAGGGGTCATAGCGGTGGCAGGCGGCCAGCGCCTTGGCCAGGGTCTCCTGGGCGACGTCCTCCGCCTGCTCCGGTCGCCCGACCAGGCGGAGGCAGAGGGTGTAGAGCACGTCCAGGTGGGGGGTGACGAGCGTCTCGAAGGCCTGCGGGTCGCCCGCACAGAAGCGAGGCCCGAGGTCCCCTTCATTGGGAAGTCTGAGTTCCAGGTCCAGTGCCTTGCGGAGCCCTTCTTGTCCGCTGTGCCCAGCCTACTGCAGGCACGCGGGACTATGGAAGGAGAATCCACGGTCCGGGGCGGGCCTGGAGCCCGTACGGTCCGCGACGCGGTCAGTACCCGGGGCCACCGTAGACGAGGTAGGCCGCCCCTCCCTCGCCGTGGACCGGCACGCCCAGGAGCAGGTCGGAGGTGCCGTCACCGTCCACGTCCCCCGCGGAGGCCACGCTGGTGCCGGCGCGGCTGCCTTCCTGGCCACCGGTCACCAGGGCGTGGGCCTGGTCCAGGGAGCCGCTGCCGGTCAGCGGACCGGTCAGGAGCCAGGCGCCTCCGTGGTCGTCCCAGGAGCGGTCGGCGCCCACCAGCAGGTCGGCGTGGCCGTCGCCGTCGTGGTCGGGCACCACGGCCAGCGAGATGCCCACGTGTTCCTGGTCCTCGGTGCCGTAGAGGACGTGGTCGGCGTCTCGGAGCTGGCCGTCGGCCGGACCGTAGATCACGTAGACGGCGCCGGCCTGGGTGCCGCCGCTGTCGTGGCGGTAGGCACCGATGACGAGGTCGGCGTCGCCGTCGTCGTCGAGGTCTCCCAGCGCGACCGCGGAGCCCGCCCAGTCCAGGGGCTCGGCGCCGTTGAAGGCGGCGGCGGCGTCCTCGATGGAGAGGGTGCCGGTCAGGGGTCCGCGGAAGAGGTAGGCCGCGCCCGCCTCGGAGCTGTCGGCGCCGTCCTGGGGCACGCCGAGCAGGACGTCCGAGAGGCCGTCGCCGTCGGTGTCGCCCGAGGCGAGGGCGAAGCCCGTCGAAGGGCTGTCGACCTCGCTCTCGATGCGGTCCGGGGTGTCGCGCAGGGTGTCCGAGGCCCAGGTCGGACCGCGGACGAGGTAGACGATGCCGCGCCCCGCCTCGGGGGCGCCGACCAGCAGGTCCCGGAAGCCGTCTCCATCGGTGTCGCCGGCCCCGGCGACGGCCTGGCCGGCGCGATCGTCGATCAGCTCGGCGTCGAAGACCCGGCTGGCCTGGTCGAGGTCCTCGCTCCCGTCCAGCGGTCCCAGGAGCAGGTAGGCGGTGCCGCCGGCCGCGGTGTGGGGTGCGCCGACGAAGACGTCATCGTGGCCGTCGCCGTCGATGTCGCCCGGGCCGGCGACGCTGTAGCCGGCGCGTCCTTCGAGGGCGCTGGCGACCAGCGTGGTCGTGCCGGCGTCGAGCCGGCTCTCGCCGTTGGGTGGGCCCCCGACGAGGTAGGCACCGCCGGCGTCTGATGAGGTCTCGGGTGCGCCGACCAGGACCTCGTCCAGGCCGTCGCCGTCGGTGTCGCCGGCGCCGGCCACCGAGCGGCCCGCGTCGCCGTCGCCCAGCAGGACGGCACCGCCGGTCGTCCCGTCCATCACGCCGCTGGCGCCGCAGGTCCCGGGGCTGCGATCGCAGTCATCGTCCAGCCCGTTGTCGCAGACCTCGGTCGCGTCGGGGTGGACCGCTGGATCGTCGTCGTCGCAGTCCGAGGCGTCTTCGACGTGGTTCGCAGGGACCTCGCAGGCTGCCTGGGTCTCGTTCGGGTCGCCGAAGCCGTCGCCGTCACTGTCCCGGTAGAAGTCCGTGTAGGCATCCCCGCCGCAGGGCCCCGTGTCTCCCGAGTCGTCGGGGCTGGGAGGGCAGGCGAGCAGGGCGAAGGCGGCGAGCCAGGTCATCGCAGGGCCTCTACCCGGTCCGCGACGGCCGGGCAGGTGGCGGCGTTGGCGAAGAGGTCGCAGCCTCCGAGTCGTTCCGAGCGGTAGGACCCGTGGGAGTCGTCGGGCCAGTCGAGGCGCCAGTCGACGGTGTTGGTGGCCGGGTCGACCTCGACCAGGGCCGACCAGTGGTCTTCTCCGAGGGCCCACCAGCAGCAGGCACAGTGGCCCATCGTGATCAGCACGTTGCCATTGTCCAGCCGGTCGGCGTCGCCGATGATCGGCTCCAGCCAGCCGTCCTCGGTGTACTCCCAGGTGATGGTGGAGGTCATCGTGGACTCGTCGACGGTGAACTCCACGGCCCGGCTGTACGGATCGCCGGGTCGATCGCCGCCATTGTCGTGCATCAGGATGCGGTCGCCGTCGATCTCGGGGTCGTGCTGGCTGTAGTGCCAGCGACCGAGACCCTCAGGCTCCCCCTGGGCGTCGATCAGGGTGAAGTCGCCCTCGGCGCCATGGATCC
Organism: uncultured Enterobacterales bacterium; assembly: GCA_964501915.1. Classification (GTDB taxonomy): domain Bacteria; phylum Myxococcota_A; class UBA796; order UBA796; family CAJQPC01; genus CAYFPX01. The sequence goes on along the minus strand of CAZCVP010000017.1, from coordinate 12,980 downwards.
AGTCGATCTCCCCGGTGTCGTAGTCCACCTTCACGATCTGGTCGCCGGCGAAGAAGCTGAGGTAGACGGACTTCGTGCCGTCGGGCTCGTCCACCAGGCTCATCGAGTTCGCCCAGTAGGGGTTGGAGCCGGGGCGGTCCGGCGGGGGCAGGGTGCCGGCGTCGACCGCTTGCTGGCTGCTCCAGGACCACAGGACCTCGCCGGCTATCGGGTCGTAGATCTCGGCGCCCACGCCGACGAAGGGCAGCCCGTCGGCCTGGTTCAGGTCCGAGGTCAGGCTCATCTGCGTGCCGTCGGGACGCGGTTCGCTGTGGTGGTTGAAGCTGATGCCGAAGGCGGGAGCGGTGCGCAGGAGCTGCTCGGCACCGGAGAGGTCGATCACCCGCACCAGGCCCCGCTGGTCGGCCTCGAAGTCCATCAGGCCCCAGCCGCCGCCGTAGTAGATGTGGCCGTCGGGGGTCAGGTGGGCGTCGAGGTCCATGTCCAGGTCCTCGGGCACGTCGTGGTACCAGCGCACGCGGCCGTGGTCGTCGACGATGACCAGGCGCTGGTCGCTGTCGTTGCAGACATCGGCGTCGTTGAAGAGGGTGTAGTGGCCGGTGGTGTGCTCGCCGCGGCTGGCGACGAAGGTGGGCAGGGAGGCCGGGAGGGGCGCGGTGAGGACCTCTTCGCTGTGATCGACCTGGCCGCCCTCGCCGCAGGGTGCGCTCACGGTGCAGGTGTAGGCCGTGTCGCCCAGCAGGCCGTGCAGCACGAAGTCGTGGGCGGTGTCGGGCTCGCTGGACTCGGCCAGGTGCAGCTCCTCGGGGACCCGGTCCGCGGTGCAGGTCACCCAGGCGGTCGCCGTTCGGTCCAAGGTGACCTGGAAGCGCTTCTCCAGGACCAGGAGCGGGTTGTCGGTGACGACGACCTCCTCGATGGCGACGTCGCAGGTCGGCGCCGGCGCGGTCGAGTCCCGCGTCGACGTGTCGCCCGGGTCGGTGCAGGCGAGGAGCGAGAGCAGGATCGGGGCCACGTCGCTCCTTAGCACGGTGATCAGGGGGCTTGGGCGGGTGGCGCCGGCTGGAAGAGGCGAAAGGCGAAAAGGCGAAAGGCGAATTACCTGACCCCCTGTCCTGTGCCGACCGAAGTTAGGATGCACCGTCCCCTCCCGGACCCTGGCACATCCGACTCCCCTCCTGGCTCGCTCCGGCTCTCGCCGGGGCGCTGGCATCGAGCCTGGCTCCCGAAGCCCTCGCCGGCGGGGTGGATCCGGGCCTGGACGGCGCACGGGTCTTCTGGGAGGGCACGCCCGAGGTCTTCTGCGGCAGCGAGGCCGACTGCCTGGCGCTCCGCTGGATCTCGGTGAGCCACGAAGGGTCGGAGCTGTGGGTCGGCTACTACCCGGACGAGGTCCGCCGCCCCATCAGCTATCGGGCCCTGGCCCGGGAGCACGAGCTCTCCCTGGCGGTCCGCCTGCTCGTGGCCGAGGTGGGAGCGGACCGGCTCGTCGTGAACCGCAACGTGGTCCAGGAGGCGGTGGGCATCCTCTACACCGTCGACAACCGGCGGGATCCGGCCATCTGGAACCCCCTCGGGGCCCGGGTGAGGCCCTTCGACGGCTGCGGGCAGGGGGCGAGCTTCGCGAGCTGCGCCAACCGGGCCCAGTACAACGGCATGGGGACCTGGCGGGCCCTGGACCCCGCCAGCCGCTACGACCCCGACCTGCTCGCGGACGCCCTGGACGTCGCGGTGGCCGCCTGGGCGCTCCAGGAGCTGGGCCTCGTCGAGGACTTCACCGGCGGGGCCACCAACTACGTGCACCGCTGCGGGGGCTCGAGCTACGGCGCCACCACCTGGCACTGCGACGGCACCCGAGCCCGCGGCGTGGTCGACCCGCCGGGCGCCGAGGCCCACACCGGGCCGATCCTCTTCCGGGCGCCCCATGAGGTTGCGCCCGCCGGCTACTACCGGCTGCGCTCGGTGGCCAGCGTCGACTACGAGCGACGGAACGTCAGCGGGCTCGACGAGCTGATCACGGTCTGGGAGCCGGCGACCGCCTGGGTGGAGTGAGGCCCTTGGACAAGGAGACCCGCTCCCATCACGGGGTCTTCTACACGCCGCCTGCGCTGGCGGCCTGGATGGCCCGGCGTGCCCTGCCGGAGGCCACACCGGAGCCTCCTCGGGTGCTCGATCCCGCCTGTGGAGCCGGTGCGCTCCTGGTCGCTGCGCGGCAGCGACTCCAGGCGCTCCATCCCGACCTCGCGCCCCGGGAGCTGGCGAGCTGCCTGCACGGCGTGGACCTGGACCCCGACGGCGTGGAGCAGGCCCGCCGAGCGGTGGGTCCCGGTGTCCGGATCCACCTCGCGGACGCCCTGCTCGATCCGGTGGGCGAGGGCTACGACGTGGTGCTCGGCAATCCGCCGTATGTGCGCCAGGAACGCCTCGGCGACCGCAAGGAGCACCTGCGACGGCGCTACGCCACCTTCTCGGGCACCTCCGACCTCTATGTCTGCTTCTTCGAACGTGGACTCCAGCTGCTCCGGCCGGGTGGGCGGCTGGTCTTCCTGGTGTCCAACAAGTGGCTGCGCGTGACCTATGGCGCCGCGCTGCGGGAGCTGTTGGCCCGGGAGGCCTGGCTCGAGGAGGTCGTGGACCTCGGCCACGCGCCGGTCTTCGGCACCACCGACGCCTTTCCCAGCCTCGTGGTCCTGCGCCGCCCTGAGGAGGGCGAAGGTCCGGACACGGTCGCGGTGCGCCCCCCCGTGCCCGGTGTGCACGACCCGGAGAGGCTGCCGGTGCATCGTGTCGCCCGGCGGCGGCTCGGCCGGGCCCCGTGGTGCCTGGAGCCCGAGGCCGTGCAGCAGGCCCTGGAGAAGCTGACCGACCGCGGCACACCGCTCGGGCAGGTCCTCCCGGGCCCCCCTCGGCGCGGGGTCCTGACCGGCCTCAACGCGGCCTTCGTGGTGGACCGTGCCACCCGGGACGCCCTGGTGGCGGCGGACCCGCGTTCCGCCGAGGTCCTGCGACGGGTCGCGCGGGGGAGGGACCTGAGCCGGTGGTCCGTCTCCCCGCCGGAACAGTGGCTGCTCTTCCTACGTCGAGGCCTGGACCTCGGGGCCTACCCGGCCGTTCGAGCCCACCTGGAGCGCTTCCGGGAGCGGCTGACGCCCCGAGAGCCGGGGCGCGCGGGCCCCGGCCGCAAGCCCGGCACCTACGCCTGGTACGAGCTCCAGGACACCACGGCCTACTGGCGGCTCTTCGAGGGTCCCAAGATCGTGCACACCGACATCACCTGGCGCCCCGGCTTCGCTCTCTCGCCCGGACCCCTCTTCCTGCTCAACACGGCCTATGCCTGGCCCTGTGCGGACCACTACGTGCTCGCGGTGGTGAACAGCCCGGTGATGTGGTGCTGGATGTGGCGCTACGCGGCCCACGGCAAGGACGAGGCCCTGAGACTCGTGCGGGGCTTCGTGGAGCGCCTGCCGATCCCGGACGCCTCCGGATCGCTGCAGCGGGAGATCGGGGAGAGCGTCGCCGCGCTGATCGAGGGGGCGGCGCCCCAGCAACGGCCGGCCCTGGAGGCCCGGATCGCTGCCGGTGTCGAGCGCGCCTTCGGCCTCCAGGAGGACGACGTCGCCGTGCTTCGGGCCTCGGCCCCGCCAAGGACCCCCGTCTGGGGGATCTGACAGGTCGCTCGCCCGGTTAGCGATCCTCATGGCCGAGGTCGCGCTCCGCTGTCCGGGCTCCTTCTCAGCGCTCATCGAGCGCTGTGGCGAGGACCTGCCGCTGGAGCTGGGCGCGGCCTATGTCGCCGCCGAAGAGCAGCCGGGCATCGACCCCTTCGCCATCCTCGCGGAGCTGGACTCCCTCGGGCAGCGCCTGCGTCTTCCTCCCGGCGCGGGCCTGGTGGAGCGGGTGGCTCGACTCAACCACCTGCTCCACGTGGAGCTCGGCCTCCAGGGCGACGTCGACACCTACGACGACCCGCGGAACTCGTTGCTCGACCAGGTGCTCGAGCGCCGCAAGGGCCTGCCGATCCTGCTCTGCGTGATCGCGATCGCCGTCGGGCGGCGGGCCGGGCTCACGCTGGACGGCATCGCCTTCCCGTCCCACTTCCTCGTCTCTCCGGCCGACGCCGTGCCCCGCTTCTACCTCGACCCCTTCCACGGGGGCGACGTCCTGCGAGAGGAACACCTCGAGCGTCGCCTCAGCGCGATGTTCGGTGGCGGCCCCGTCGGCGCCGAGCGCTTCGCCCGCTACACCCGGCCCGCCAGCCCGCGTCAGATCCTGGTGCGCCTGAACAACAACCTCAAGGGCAGCTACCTGCGACGCACGGACCTCGCCGGGGTCCTGCGGTGCATCGACCGCATGCTCCTGCTGGACCCGGGGCTCCTGCCCGAGCGACGGGATCGGGGCTGGGTCCTGGCCCGCCTCGACCGGGTCCCGGAGGCCATCGACGAGCTGGAGTCCTACCTGGTGGCCTGCCCCTGTGCGCGCGACGCCCAGATGGTGCGCGATCACCTCGACGAGCTCCGGACCCGCATGGCGGGCTGACGTGCTGCTCGCCCTCTCGCTGCTGGCCTGTGGCCCCGCCGCGACCGTGACTCCGGAGTCCGGTCCGTCCAGCGGCTACCAGCCCGTGAGCCTGGAGCTGGACTTCGCCGCCGACGAGGTCCTCGCCGTCACCCTCGGGGGTGTGCCCGCCTACGACCTCGTCGCCCTCTCCGACCAGACCCTTCAGGTCACGCTCCAGGGCGCACCGGAGCCCGGTCCGGCGGACCTGGTGCTGACCACGGCGGACGAGGAGCTGGTGGTGGAGGAGGCCTACACCTACGAGCCGGCGGCGACCCCGGACTTCGAGGGCTTCTACGCCATCGGCGCAAGCCTCACCATGGGCGTCCAGGGCGGCGTGCCGACCACCCACGGTGCGCTGGTGAGCCCGTCGGCGGTGATCGCCCAGCACGGCGGTGCCTACCACCCGCTGCCCCTGCTGGAGCCCGGGCTCTTCCCCCACATCGGGCCCGGCGACCTGAGTGATCCCCCGGCCTGCCAGCCGCCGTCGATCGTGGACTTCGTCAGCGACGCCGCCCTGGAGGTCCTCACCACCCTGTCCGACCCGGAGACGGGGGAGTTCGGCTTCTCCTGGGGCCGCATCACCCCGGAGCTCTTTCCTCGCAACCTGGCGATCGGGGACAGCGACCTCGCCGACGTGCTGCACGGCGTGCCCTCCGACGACTTCGGACAGCAGTTCATCGCCCACCTGGTGCTCGACCCCTACGGCGCCCTCGGCTCCCCGGTCGTCACCAGCCAGCTCGAGGTCCTGGAGCAGGCCTCGCCGACCCTGGTGGTGTGCACGGACCTGTTCGGCAACGACGTCATCGGGGCGCTGGTCGAGGGCGATGACATCGACCCGGAGCGGGTGACCACCCTGGAGGACTTCGAAGCCGGGCTCGTGCCCCTGCTGGACCGCCTGGAGGCCCTGGGGGCCGAGGTCTTCCTCGCCACCCTGCCGCGGCCCAGCCTGCTGCCGATCACCGAGAGCAAGCGGGACGCGATGGTCGCCGCCGGCAGCTCCCCCGAGGAGGTCGACGAGTTGGTGGCCCTCATCGACGGCTCGGCCGACGCGATGAACGACCTGCTCGTGTCCGAAGCGACCGAGCGGCCGACCCTCCACGTCGTCGACCTGGCGGCGGTCGTCGCGGCGGGCGACACCTGGCTGCCCGTGACCCAGTTCGGCGGTCTGCTCAGCCTCGACGGCGTGCACTTCAGCGACACGGGCTACGCGATGATCGCCGAGCTGTTCATCGAGGCGATCAACGAGGTCCTGGGTTCTGACCTCGAAGTCCCGGATCTCGAGGCCATCCACGCCGCCGACCCCTGGAGTCGGGACGCGCTGGAGGCCGGGGGGCTCGACGTGGAGGCCTGCGCCGGGGCGGACTGAGCCTCGTCACCCAACCGTCACGAACACTTCCGGGCCCGCCGCGTTCTATGTTCGTGCGGACACCCGCCGGGTGCCCGCCGGCGAGGGCTTCGTGCCCCCGCTTCCATGCCCAACAACCAACCGGAGCCGCACATGTCCGATGCGAATCCCCCGACGTCCACGTCGGGTCTCGCGGACGAAGGACTTCGTCCTTCGCCGCGCGGTTCTTTGACACCTCCCGCGGGACGGGTCGATCGGTTGGCATCGTTCGGCTCGAAACCAGACACCTCGGACTGAGGACCCCGCACCGGGGCCGTCGGGCCGTGGTGGGCCGTGCCGGTCCCGGTGATGGGCATGGACAAGGAGCGATTCGGCCCCCCACGAGCCGGGGCCCGGGCGGTGGACCCCCGGACGGGCTTGCCCGACAATGGTGTCCACCCGCTCGGTGGTTGCGGCAAGGCGATGGCCTCTCAGGTGGGAGCGGCCCGCACGCAGCGACCGGGAGCCGGTAGCACCACCCTGCTCAGCCACGGCTGGGCCCGGTTCCCTTTGGTCCGCTCGAGATCCTCCCGGATCCCGAGTGCAGACTCCTTCGCCGAGCTCCTCGACAGGAGCTGTGAGCGCGGGGTGCGGTGGGTCGTTCCCACCCAGGCGATTCGGAGGGCGGTCTCTGCCCCCCGGATCCTGGTCGCACCCGTGTCACGGCTCCGCACCGGGGAGCCGGACGCGCCGCCGTCCGTCCCGTGGGGGGTTGGTCCCGGGGTCTCAGAGACTCCAGGCGAAGCCGTAGACCGTTCCCGGATGGTGGTAGTCGGTCGAGAAGGGTGCGCCGACCCAGACACCTTCCTGGCCGGCCTCTCCCACGTCGACTCCCAGGGTGGCGGCCTCGCCGAACCAGCTCCCGGAGGCTCCGAGGACCTCGATCAGCGTGACGTCGCTGGCCTGGTGGGTTCCGTCTCCCAGTCCGCCCGGGATCACCAGCAGTGCGCCGCCGCCGCCCCAGGCCCTGGAGCCCAGGAGGAGCTCGTCTCCGGTCAGGCCGTCCAGATCCCCGAGGGGTCGGAGGGTCGGGGCGTCCCCGAGGCCCGACAGGGTGATCGTGGCGTCGGCGGGCGTCTCGGCCGTGGCCACCGAGACCCCCGGGAAGACGTGCAGCTCCCCGGACTCCGTGGACGACACCAGGTGGTCGTTGGTGCCGTCCCCGTCGATGGCGGCGCCCGCGACGTTCGCGCCGAAGCGAGTCGCGGACTTCCCTTCGATCCAGGCCCAGGCGTGGTCCGCGAGGTCGAGGCTGCCGCCGACGGGGGTCGTGACCACGCTCACGGCTCCGTCCTCGTCGTTGGCGGCGTACCCCCCGAAGGCCAGCTCCGAGTCTCCGTCGCCGTCGAGGTCGCCGAGGTCCGCCACCACGGACATCTGCATGCCCACACCCTCCGGGCCCGAGAGGATGGCCTCGGCGGATCCGTAGCTGGGGCTGCCCACCAGCGGACCTTCGAAGACGAACGCGGTGCTGTCCCAGTCCGGATAGCCTGTCGCGATCACCACCAGGTCCGGGGTGTCGTCGCTCGTGTAGCTGCCGGCCACGAGCCGGATGCCCAGGCGGTCGGGGGCCGAGATGCCTCGGATGACGGCGGTGGAGACGTCCACCAGGTCGGCGGACTCCTCGACGGGCAGGTCCACAACATAGACGGCCCCGTCTTCCGGGGCGCCGGAGGCCCACTTGGCGACGGGGGCTCCCACGGCGATCTGGGTCTCGCTCAAGACCGCCAGGGAGTTGCCGGCCGCCATGTTGTACTCGCCCGCCAGGGTGACGGCGCTGGAGAGGTCGCCAGAGGCGGTGATCGGCCCGTCGAGCAGCCAGACGTGGCCGGGGACCTCGCGGTCGCTGCCGCAGAAGCCCCCGATGAGCAGGGTGTCGCCGGCCGTGGCCAGGGAGCGCCCGATGCAGTTGTCGCCCACGTCGTCGAGCACGATCGTGGCGTCCTCGTAGGTCAGCCTGTCGATGGCGCCGTCGCAGTCGTTGTCGACCCCGTCCAGGACCTCGACCCCCTCCGGGTTCGCCACGGCGCTGTCGTCGTCACAGTCCTGGTCGTTGTCGACAGCCTCTGTCGCAGGCTCGCAGCTCTCCAGGGGGGACTCCGGATCGCCGTAGCCGTCCCCGTCCCGGTCCGCCCACCAGGTGCCCTCGGGCAGCAGACCCTCGTCGATCTCGTCGTCGCAGTCCTGGTCCACGCCGTCGCAGATCTCCTCGGCCTCCGGGTAGATGCCCGCGTCGAGGTCGTCGCAGTCCTCCAGGGTGTCCGCGGCTCCCTCTGGCGCCTCGCAGGCCGCCACCGGGGTCCCGCCCGCGCCGTCCCCGTCGAGGTCCAGGTAGAAGACCTCGACGTCCAGTGCGTCGCGGCCATCGACTGTGCCGTCACAGTCATCGTCGCGGCCATTGCAGTGTTCGTCGGCGCCGGGGAAGACCTCGGCGCGGGTGTCGTCACAGTCCCCGTCGGAGGGGGCGTAGCCGTCGCCGTCCTCGTCCTGCACGCCGACCAGGCACGCTGCCAGCCACCAGGTGATCATCTCGGTGCGCTCACTCGCTCGTCGGGCACAGGTCCAGCCTCCAGGCCTCGGTGGAGCCGACGTAGCCCTCTCCGCTGGTCGTGCCCCCGAAGAGGTAGAGACGGGTCTCCACGACCACGGGCGCGCTGCTGGTGACGTAGACGGGGAGGGAGGGGAGCTGTGTCCAGTCCCCGATCTCCCCGGCCTCGAAGGGAGCGGCATAGACGAGGAGCTCGGAGCTGGTCTCCAGGTCCTGGACCAGGACGAGCTGGTCCTCGACGGCGATCATGGTCAGCGGCGTGATGGGTGCTGACACGGTCTCCCACTCCAGGACGCTGCCGTCGGTGTCGAGGGTGCCGATGAAGATCTCGGGGTGATACCCGTCGGCGTCGTTCTGGGCTGAGCTGACATAGAGGTAGCCGTCCCGGGCCAGGGTGGAGGTGTTGGCGTTGGCGGTGCGGGGCAGGGGCGGATCGTCGACCCAGCTCAGCCAGCCGGTCGTGTCGTCCAGGGGAACGTGGCTGACCTCGTCGCTGCGCGCCCCCAGCACGTAGAGGGTGTCGTCGTGCACGGCGACCCCGGCGTTCTCGCCCGCCGAGCTCGGCACCGAGCCCCCGACCCAGCTACCGACCGTGCCGTCCTCCAGCAGGTCGGCGAAGTGCGACACCGGGCCCCGCCAGGCCGCGAAGAGGTAGACCCGGTCCTCGTGCAGGGCTGCGCCGTAGTTCGCGAGCTCGGTGGGCATGGCGCCGGCGATGGTCCAGGGACCGAGCCCGTCGGCGAGGATCTCGGCGGCGTAGATGTCGGTCTCGAAGACCGCCGAAGGGCCGGCAGCGGCACCACCCAGCACGTAGATCCGGCTCTCCGTCGCCAGGGCGACGCCGTTGGTCACGGCCGCCTCGAGCGGGTCCAGCTCGACCCAGTCCTCCCCGGCGAGACCCTCGTCGATCGCCTCGTCGCAGTTGTTGTCGACCCCGTCGCAGACCTCCGCTGCCCCGGGGTGGATCCCCGCGTCGGCGTCGTCGCAGTCGTCGGCGATCTCGGTGACCGGACCGGCCGGCTTGCAGCCGCTCTGTCCGGTCGCCGGATCGCCGTAGCCGTCGCCGTCGTCGTCGGTGTACCAGGTCTCCCCGTCGACAGGGTCCTCGTCGGTCTCGTCGTCACAGTCGTTGTCGACCCCGTCGCAGGTCTCGTCGGCTCCGGGGTGGATCGAGGCGTCGTCGTCGTCGCAGTCCCCCTCGACGTCGGCACGTCCGACGGGTGCATGGCAGCTCTGCACGACGTCGTCTTCGAGGCCGTAGCCGTCCCCGTCGTCGTCGAGGTACCAGGCGACGAGCACCAGGGGCTCGGTCGTGTCGTCGCAGTCGTTGTCGACGCCGTCACAGAGTTCGACGGCGTCGGGGTAGACCAGGGGGTCGGTGTCGTCGCAGTCTCCTTCGCCGACCTCGTAGCCGTCGCCGTCACCGTCGAACCAGGGGGCGTCCTCGACGGAGGTCGGGGTGACATCGAAGCAGGCCGCCAGCAGGATGAGCGTCATCGGTCCACCGTCAGGAGCAGCCCCCCGGGCACCGGAGCCAGGGTCCAGCCCCGCTCGGAGGTGAGGACGAGCCCCGTGGCACCGAGCACCGCACCGACCGCCGCGACGCCGTAGCCGACCTGGGCGATGCGCACGCGGGTCCTGGCCTGGCCCACGACCTCCTGGTGGTCCGTCCAGGAGGTGGCGGTGCGGGCGTCCGTGGCTGCGTCCCGGGTGAGGAGCAGGCCGAGCGTGCCGACCGCAGCACCTCCGAGCGCCACGGCGCCGCCCCCGGGGGCCAGCCAGCGCGGTCCGTCTCGGGGCGCCTGGGGGCGAGGCTCCCGGGGCTCGGCCGCGGGCCGCTCGGGCCGTGCGCGGGGCAGGCGTCCTCGGTCCTCGTAGCCCTCCGGGCCCGGGGACCAGACGTGCCCCTCGTGGACCACGTGCAGGGTGTCCTCGTCTGCCAGCAGGAGCAGCGTGGCCTGGCTCTCGACGCTCGGGAAGTCCTCGATGCCCTCGTACAGTGCGGGCAGCACGAGGGTCGGACGGGTCCCCGGGAAGACCTGGAGGGTGGCCGTCTGGTCCTGGAGCTGGAGCAGGTGTGTGCCAGGCGCCAATTCCAGGTCGCTGTGCTCGACGCCGTCGATGATCACGGTCCCCGCTGGCTGGAGGGTGATCGGGACCGTCTCCACGGAGTCCGCGGCGGCTCGGGCGGCCTCGAAGAGGTCCAGGGCCTTGGGGGGGAAGGCGTCGTCCCAGACCAGCTCGGGCTGGAAGACGAGAGCAGCGCTGAAGGCCCGACGGGCCTGCTCTTCGAAGCCGGAGCGGTGGGCCACCAGGCCGCGGAGGTAGAAGAGGCGCCCGGCCAGGTTCGGGTCGATGGGATCGCCCAGACACTGGAGGTCGTCGAACGCCCGGCCGAGGGTGCGGGCGGCGCTCTCGTACCTCATGTAGGCCATCTCGCGCTCGGCCGTCTCCATGGCCCCTGCCAGGTCCTCCAGGCTCGTCGGGGCCGAGTCGCACCAGTCCAGGCTGCCCCCTCCGAGCAGGCGGGCTGGCCGCTGTGCGAGGTCCGTGGCGGTGATGGGGGTGGGAGCTTCCGCCAGTCCCAACACCTTCGCCACCGACTCGGGCTCGGTCTCGCCGTCCAGGTCGACGACCCACTCTGTCGCCAGCGCGGTCGAGACCATCAGCGCAAGCACGGTCCCCCCTCCGAGAAGTCCCAACAGTAGCGCACGATGCCGTCAGCGGGGACCTCGAGCGTGGCCCGGTGGACCCGGCCGTCCGGGGTCTCCAGGACGAGGTTGTGGCGCCCGGCTGTGACCTCCCCCGACCAGTCCGTCGTTCCCCGGCTGGCCCCGTCCAGCGTCAGCTCACTCCAGGGCAGGGAGTTGATCATGAGCTGACCTCGGCTGGGCGCTGCCACTGGCGGTGGGGTGGGTTCGACCGCGAGCTCGGGCTCCGGCTCGGCTGGAGCCTCTCCCTCTGCCTCAGCTCTCGGCGCTGTGGGCTCCGGTCGAGGTGCGGGAGGTGCCTCGACCGAAGGTCGCTCTGTCGGCTTCGGTCCTGGCTCGGCAGCGACCTCGGGCTCGGCGACGACCTCGGGCTCGGCAGCGACCTCGGGCTCGGCAGCGACCTCGGGCTCGGCCTCGGTCTGCGCCTCGGGTTCGCGCGCGGGCGCCGGCGCTTCCCCGACGGTCGCCCCCGGCTGTGGCGGCCCAGGGGTGGCTCGCTCCCCCGAAGGCCAGGCGAGGAGAGCCAGGGCCGTGATCCCGACGACCATCGTGGCCACGACACCAGCACGCCGCCGGGTGCGCCCGCGATCTGTCCCCCAGGCCGTCGCGCCAGCATCGGAGGGTGCCTCGGGCAGGGGCTCCGGAGCTGGGAGCGGTTCGGGATCGTCGATGTCACCGAAGGAGATGGTCTCCTTGGACCGACCGGGGGGTGTCGGGGGGAGCTGGGGGGCAGGGAGCGGCGTCCGGCTCGCGGGTGTCTCGCGCTCCACGAACATGCCTTCGGCCGTCCAGGTGTCGGGGCGGCGGTCCAGGGAGGAGTCCGCTGGGGTGAGGGTCGGGCTCCAGGCACCTCGATCGAGCTGGGGCTGCGGAGTCCCCAGGGGCAAGGCGTCGGGGTCCTGTGGTAGCTGGGCGTGTGACTCGACCAGGGCGCTGCGCATCTGTTCGGCAGTACCGAAGCGGTCATCCGGCGAGTAGCTGCAGGCGCGCTTGATGACCGCCACCAGAGGCGCGGGAAGACCCGCCAGGGCCCTCGCGTGAGCTTCCTTGACGTAGAGCGTCTCCGTCGGCTCCTTTCCCTGGACGATGGCGCAGAGGGTCGCTCCCGCTGCGTAGATGTCGGCGCGCGGGTCGACGCCCTTGGCGTTGAGCTGCTGCTCGGGCGCCATGTAGGCCAGCGTGCCCATCACGGCCCCGGTGCGGGTCCGCGTGTCCTCGGCCTGGATCTGGGCGATGCCGAAGTCCACCAGCTTCGGGATGCCTTCGGCGGACAACAGGATGTTGTGCGGCTTGATGTCGCGGTGCACGACCCCGCGGTTGTGGGCCAGGTTCAGCGCCTCGAGCACACCCTGCATCACCTCGCTGCCCTGCCGGGCGCTGAGGGCCCCGTGCCGCTTCAGGCGGTCCTGGAGGCTGCCGCCCTCCACCAGCTCCATCACCATGTAGTACCGGTCCCCTTCCCGGGCGACATCCATCACCGTCACCAGGTTGGGGTGGTGCAGCCGTGCCATCGTGCGCGCTTCGGACTCGAAGCGATCGCGCAGCTTGGGCCGTGTCGCCAGGTTGTCGGCGAGTACCTTGACCGCCCGATGGACCTGCAGCCGGCTGTCCCAGGCCCGGTAGACCGTGGCCATGCCGCCTCGGCCCAGCACCTCGCGCAGCTCGTAGCGGCCATCCTGAAGGGACTCCACCCGTCGCTCCTCCCACAGGCGGGACGATAGCGGATCTGTCGGTCGGGGCGCACCGGAGCATGCGTCGGTCTTCGTCCGTTCTGTTGGGG
>CAZCVP010000016.1:21432-60273 GCA_964501915.1 uncultured Enterobacterales bacterium | reverse complement strand
CCACCGCGCAGCGGCGAGCGCGATAGCGCTCGGGGAAGTCCTGTCAAGGACTTCCGGGCGCGAGCACTAGACAACCTCAGTGACGACGAAGTCCTGACCCACCACGTCGACGAACCTCACAGCCACGATCTCCCCCACCCGCTCCAGCTCGTAGCGACCCTTCACGAGCGCCGAGCGCGACGCGGGCACGTCGGCGTGGCGCACGGCGAAGACCTCCCCGTCGTGGTCGGGGTCGATCTGGATGCAGTCGACCAGTGACCGCCAGTCCTCGACGCCCTCGAGGCCCAGGGCCCGCAGGATCGACGGTCGGGTGAAGTGCCGCACGTCCAGGGTGGCGCCCTCTCCGTGCCGCTCCACCTGCACCTCGGCCGCGGCCCCGTCGCGCGGGCTGGCGTCCCCCTCCAGGGCGAGCACGCTGTAGGTGCCACCCCCGGGCTCGGCGTCCAGGCGCTGGCAGGTCACCGCGATGGCCATCGGGTTGACGTCGGCGCCGATCCACCGCCGCCCCAGCCGTCGGGCCGCGAGGGCCGTGGTGCCCGAGCCCAGGAAGCAGTCCAGGACGAGGTCACCGGGGTTCGTCGCCGCCTCGATGACCCGCGACAGCAGCTTGAGCGGCTTCTGGGTCGGGTAGCCCCAGTGCTCCTTGCTGCGCCGCTTGCTGACCGAGGACTGGCCGATGCGCCAGACGTCGTCGGCCTTGCGATCCGTGTACGTGTCGTAGATCAGGCGGCCCTGCTCGTCTCGGGCCGCCACGACCTTCTTCGCCACCTTGTCCCAGACCCGGCGGTCCCGCTTCACGGGCTTGTCCAGCGGCACGCGGACCGGGTTGGCGACGCAGCGCTCGCCGCGCCGGTACCAGTACAGGGTGTTGTGGTTGTTGGCGAAGCCCCGGACGTTGCCCTGGAAGTTGTCGGCGTAGTGCCAGACGATCTCGTTGACGAAGCGCTCGACGCCGAAGACCTCGTCCAGCAGGGCGCGCACGAGGTGGCCCACGTGGGCGTCGAGGTGGACCATGATGCTGCCGTCCTCGGCCAGCAGCTCGCGCAGGGGCACCAGGCGCTCGTAGACGAACTGGAGGAAGGCGTCGCGTCCCAGGGTGTCGCCGTACTGGTGCTTCTCCAGGGTCTCCGGGCGCCCCCGGAGCCGGATCTGCTGGACGTAGTTGGCCCCGGAGGCGAACGGCGGGTCGATGTAGACGAGGCGCACCGCGTCGGCGAAGCCGGCCTCGCGCAGCCAGGCCAGCGCCCCGAGGTTGTCGCCGGTGAGCAGCAGGTCCTCCCAGGGGTCCTGGCCCGGGCCCAGCTCGGACAGCGGCAGCGGCCCCACCCCGAGCGGGGCGTGCAGGGCGACCCGCCTCGCGGCCGGCGCCGCGACGGGCTGCGGCGGCCTGCGGCCATCCCAACAGAGGCGAACCACCGAGAGCCTCAGTAGAGCCGCTGGACGAGGATCGACCGGCCCGCCAGGTCCTCGTGCAGCGACGGGCCCACGCCCACCCAGGGGGCGTCGTCGTCGACCAGCTCTTCGACCATGCCGTGGCTGGAGTGGAGTCCACCGAGCCACCAGCGCCGGTCCGTGACGTAGACGATGTCCCCCACGGTGGCCTCGATCTGTCGCGCCAGGGCGGAGGAGATCCTCACGGCGGGCAGCTTCGCCGAACCGCAGGTCCGGTCGCCGTCGGCCTGCCTCAGGGCCGCGGCCACAAAAGCGCTGGCCGACTCCTCGCCGTCCCGGCCCTTGTAGTGCCGCAGGGCGTCCTTGACCGTGCCCCAGACCAGACCGCCCATGGTCTCTGGGGCCGGCGGCTTCGTGAAGAGCGCCACGCCCACGCCGATGACGGCGCTGACCGAGAGCCCGTAGAACGCCCGCATGTACTTGTACTGCTGGGCGCCTTCGAAGAGACCGTCGCCGATCTCCTTGGGCGTCACGCCGTGGGCGAAGGGCGCGACCAGCTCCGGCCAGGCGATCGAGGCCACGATGGCCCCGGCGCCTCCGACGAGGGTGGCCAGGGCGGCCTTCTCGGTGAAGCGGCGCCAGAAGACAGACAACAGCAGCGCCACGACCAGCGGCGGCGTGACCGCGGCGGTGAAGGCCCCGTGGGCGGCGTAGATCGAGTCGAACTGGTTGAAGACCGGGACCAGGGAGATGCCGAGCAGCGTGACGCCGATGGAGGTGATCCGGGCGACCCCGAGGAGCTGGCGCTCCGTGGCCTTCGGCTGCAGCGGCTGGTAGACGTCGTTGACCACGATCGCCGCCACCGCGGTGATCAGGGTGTCGACGGTGGACATCAGGGCCGCCGTCAGGGCCGCCATGATCAGCCCGAAGATGCCGGGCCGGGCCAGCAGCTCGGAGGTGATGAAGAACACCGCCCCACCGTCCATGTTCGGCGGCAGCACGCCCGCGTGCTCCAGGGCCTTGCCGACCCAGCCCCCGGAGGCCACGACGATCGCCGCGATGGGCATCAGGACGACCAGCACGGCGATGACCGCCTTGCGTCCCTCCTCCACGCTCCGGGCCGCCATGAAGCGCATCAGCATGCCCTGGTTGAGGAAGTAGAACGTGGCGCTGTTCGCCATCGCGTCCTGCCAGAAGATGCCGACGGAGTGGTAGGCCGGGTCGACGTTGAAGTTGGTGAACGACGTGCGGTGGCCCCGCGGCATGTGCTCCCAGAGGGGCTCCAGGCCACCGAGCATCTGGGCCCCGAGGAAGATGATCAGGGCGCCGGTCGCCAGCAGCATCACGCCCTGGAACAGGTCCGTCATGATCACGGAGGTCTGCCCCCCGAAGGTCACGTAGACCGCCGAGATGCAGGCGACGAGGACCGCGCCGGTGAGCACGTCCAGCCCCAGCAGGATGTGCAGGGCCTTGCCCATGGTGAACAGGTTCACCCCGACGTACCCGATGAGGTAGACGAGCAGGAGCCCGGTCACGACGTTGCGACAGGAGCGCCCGAAGCGCCGCTCGAAGTACTCGGGCACGCTGGTGAGCCGGCTGAAGTAGATCAGCGGCAGCCAGCCGAAGATGAACAGCGGCAGCCAGAACCAGTCGTTGAGGTAGGTCTGGCTGGAGGCCAGGCCGTAGTTGTAGGCGATCTTGCTGTACTTGACGAAGCTGTAGGAGCCGATGGTCGTCGCCACGAGGCTGAAGGCGATCAGCCACCAGGAGAAGCGCTGGCCGGCGAAGAAGAAGTCCTTGGTGTTCTTCTGCTTGCGCCCGAACCAGGTCCCGATGGCGAGGATCGCCACGAAGTAGGTGACCATCACCCCGTAGTCGAGGCCGGTGCCCAGCACCCCCTGCTCGCGCGGCTCCCCCGTGAAGGGCACCGCGGGCAGTTCCTCCATGCTCCCGTACTGGAGCCAGCCCTGCAGCCCGGCGAAGAAGAAGAAGCCGCCGAGGAGCACGAGGAGGTTCAGCAGGGGTCGACCGCTCAGGCCGACGTAGCCCTGCCGGGCCGCGTAGAGGAGGCCGACCACGAAGACGACCCCACCCAGGGCGTACTGGTAGACGAAGGGGTCCATGACCTGACTCCCGGAAGGGAGGGCAGTCTATTGGACGGCGTCGGGGAACGCTCTCAAGGTGGCCTGGATGTCCCGGACCAGGAGCTGATCGGGCTGCGCTCCGGCGAGGCGCAGCCCTTCGGCGAGCCGCTGCCGGGCCTCCCCCAGGCGCCCGGCGTTGAGCAGCGCTCGGCCCTCCAGCCAGTGCGCCAGGACCACCGTGTCCCGATCGTCGAGCTTCCCGGCCCGCTCTCGCGCGTCGGCGAGCAGGGCCAGGCCTTCGGCGTCCTCCCCCCGCTCGGCCTGCAGGTAGCCCAGGTAGACGTCGTTGTAGGCGACGGCCTTGTCCAACCCCACCTCGCGCGCGGCGTCACGAGAGCGCTCGAACGCCGCCCATGCCCGTCCCGGCCGGCCCATGCGCAGCAGGACGTCGCCGATGTTGTGCAGGTTCACGATGCGGCCCTGGCGGTACCCGGTGTCGCGGCGCAGGTGCATGGCCTCACGAAAGCAGGCCAGCGCCTGCTCGAGCCGCTGGGACTGGAGGTGCGCGAGTCCCAGGTTGTTGATCACCCGGCCCACGAGGATGCGGTCCTCCGCCTGGTCCGCCAGCACCCGGGCCCGCTCCAGGTGTCGCTGGGCCACGCCCTCGTCGGAGGCGCGCATCAGCAGGTTGGCCAGAGCGACGAGGGCCTCGGCCGCCAGCCGGGGGTCCTCCAGCTCCTCCGCCAGGGCATGGGCCTCGTCGGAGGCGGCCTGGGAGCGGCTGAGGTCCCCCTCCTGGAGCGCCAGTGACGCCTGGAGCGTCAGGGCCTCCACCTGCCGGCGGACGTCCCGGGAGATGCGGGCCTGGCTCAGCGCCTGGTCGACGTGGGCGCTGGCCAGCACCCGGCTTCCCTGCTGGCCGAAGAGCTCGGCCAGGCCCAGGTGGCAGCGGCCCTCGACCTCCGCGAGCAGGAAGTCGCTCGCCAGCTCCAGGGCCACCTGGTAGTGCCGCTCCGCGAGCCGGTAGCGCCCGAGCAACGCGGCGACCTCCCCGGCGCGGTGATTGAGGATCGCCTCTCCCTGGGCCCGCAGGTCCGCGTCGTCGTCGTTGCCGTCGCGACGATCGGCGAGGGAGCTCCGGCCCACGCTCACGCTCGACTCCGGCTCCGGCTCGGCGGCCTCGAGCCAGCGGATCGCCCGGCGATAGGCCGCCAGGGCCCGCTCCAGGAAGGAGGCGCGGCGGTGCAGGTCCCCGGCTCGCTGGGCATAGCGGGCCGCGTCGATCAGCCGCCCCCCCTGGGCGCAGTGGCTGGCCAGGGACTCCAGGTGCGGCTCCAGCCGGCCCTCCCAGAGCCGCTCCATGCCCGCCGCGACCATGCGGTGGTGGTCCCTGAGCTGCACCCCGAGGATCGAAGACCGCACCACCTCCCACACCAGGTAGGACGCGAAGGCGTAGCGCCCCTCGCCCCCCTCGGCGACGAGCAGGCCCTGGTCCACCAGGTCGTCGATCAGCGGGCCGGGGTCGTCGAGGCCGGCCGCCTGGCCCAGGAGCGCCTGGTTGAAGGTCATGCCGATGGTCGCAGCGAGCTGGATCACGCCCTTCGAGGCCGCGTCCAGCGCGTCGATCCGCGCCGAGATGAAGCCCTCCAGCGTCGGGGGCAGCGCCGCCGCGTCCACCCCCCCCGCCAGGTCCACCTCGCCCTGCTCGACCACGACCTGGGAGCCCTGCGTCAGCGCCTTGATGACCTCCTCGACGTAGAGGGGGTTGCCCCCGGAGGCCTGGGCCACCAGGACGGCCAGCTCCTCGGAGCAGCTCTCCGCACCCGCCAGCTCGCACACCAGCCGCCGCTGGGACGGCGCGTCCATCGCGCTCAGCCGGATGACGGAGGAGTCCCGCCCCAGGTCGATCCCCGGGTCGCCCGACCAGGACAGCAGCCAGAGGATCGGGTCGTCGGTCGTGTTGCGGAGCAGGTGGCGCAGCAGCTCACGCTCGACGCGGTCCAGGTAGTGCACGTCCTCCAGGGCGAGCAGGACCGGTCGCTCACGGGCGATGCCGCGGACGAGGCGCAGACCGACTTCGAAGAAGGTCTGGCGGGGGGGGGCCTTGGAGGGGTGCAGCTCGAGTGCGAAGAGGTAGGCCAGGGTGGCGGCGTCGCGCTCCGAGAGCCTCAGCTCCGCGAGCCGCGCCAGGGAGGCCCGAATGCTCGCCGGCTCGGCATCGGCCTCGATCCCGAGCATGTCGGCCACCAGCTCGCGGAACGGTGTCAGGGGCCGGTCCGAGCCATAGGGCTGGGTGCGCCCCTTGAACATCGGCAGTCCCGCCCGGTCGGCCAGGTCGTCGAGCTCGCGCAGCAGCAGGCTCTTGCCGCACCCGGTCTCTCCGCGCACGACGATCAGGCCGCCCTTGCCGCGGGCCAGCACGGACAGGCCCTCGGTCAGGCGCTCGACTTCGTCGGAGCGGGGAAGCCAGCGCACGGGATGGGCCGACTGGGCTCGGCGGCGCCGGCCCTCGACCCGGAAGCACGGGGTCTCCTCCCGGTGCCCCTGCTGCCGAAGCTGCGGGCCAGCGGCGAAGCGCCACAGAGCGGAGGCCCGGGCCACGACCTCGGCCGAGACCACGACGGTGCCCGGCTCGGCCACCAGCGCCAGGCGCCGCGCGAGCTTGAGGGCGTCGCCGCGCGGCAGGCAGGACCAGTCGTCGGCCTGGCCCGTCATCACGACCTCGCCCAGGTGGACGCCGCAGGCGAGCTCCAGGGCCTCGCCCTGGCGACGCAGCCGCCCGATGGCGCGCTGGAGGGCGCAGGCGGCGTGACAGGCCCGCTCGAGGTCCTCCTCCTGGGTCTTCGGGACGCCGAAGACCAGGGTGAAGGCCTCGTCGGTCTGCTGCTCGACCCAGGCGCCATAGCGCCGGGCCACCCGCTCCACCGCGCGCTGGAGCCGGGCATAGCGGCGCACCAGCGCCTCCGGGTCGAGGGTGGCCGACGCCACCGTCAGGCCCAGCAGCTCCAGGGCGAGCACGGCGACCGGCTTCCGCTCGGAGACCGCCACCCGTCCGAGGCCACCGTCCCCGCTGTCGCTGCCGCTGCCGCTGCCGCTGCCGCTGCCGCTGTCGACCGAGGCTCCCAACCGGTCGCTGTCGTCGGTCCCGGTGGCGGTCGAGCCCTCCGCCCGGCCCAGTCCCCGGACCATCTCCTCCATCTCGATCACCGCCGGGTCGGGACCGAGCTCCTCGGCCCAGAGGTCCCGCACGAAGGCGCCGAGGGCGGCGTCGTCTCCCCGCAGCCCCTCGCTGTAGATCAGGGCCCGCAGGTCCTCCTCGAGGGTGCCCGCGTCCGAGTAGCGGTCGTCGGTGTCCCGAGCGAGGGCTCGCTGGAGCACGAACCAGAGGCTGTCGGGGACCTCGGGGTTCTCCTCCCTCGGGTCCGGCACGACCGCCTCACGGACCAGCCGCAGCTTCTCGTCCGGGTCGCTGTGGGCGAACAGCCGGTGGTTGACCAGCAGCTCGTAGAGCACGATGCCGCAGGCGAAGATGTCGGTCCGGTGGTCGACCGGCTCTCCCCGGGCCTGCTCCGGGCTCATGTAGGCGAACTTGCCACCGCCCGGTCGTCCCACGCCAGGCTCGGCCTCCCCGGCGAGGCGGGCGATGCCGAAGTCGAGCAGCTTGACCTCGCCCTCGAAGGACACCACGACGTTGTGGGGGGAGACGTCGCGGTGGATGATGCCGGCCAGCTTGCTGCCCGGGTCGGTCCGGTGGTGCGCGTAGGCGAGACCTCTCGCCAGGCAGGCGCCGATGTGCACGGCCAGACCGATCGGCAGGCCCCGCCCCTGGGCCCGCAGGCGCTTCACGGTGCGGGTGAGATCCCGCCCGTGGATGTGCTCCATGGCGATGTAGTGGTCGCTGCCCACCCGCCCCAGGTCGAAGACCTGCACGATGTTGGGGTGCGAGAGCAGTGAGGAGATCTTGGCCTCCTTGACGAACATGGAGACGAAGCGTTCGCTCCGGGCCAGGCTCGGCAGGATGCGCTTGATGACCAGCCGCTTCTGGAAGCCTTCGACCCCAAAAGCCCGGGCCAGGAACACCTCGGCCATGCCCCCCGTGGCGATGCGCTCCAGGAGTTCGTACTCGCCGAATTGGTGGGGCAGATCCACAGGCGGACCAGAGGGTTCACCAGAGGGCTAATGGCTCTGCGACGCTCCGTCTGGGACAGGAGCGTGTCAACGCTCAGCCGTCGCCACGTCGGGGATCGTAGGGATTCAGCTCCGCGAAGCGCTCGATGAGCTCCCGGCTCTCGTCGTCGACGAGCGGTGGCGGCACGACCCGAAGCCGGACCACGAGGTCGACCGGCTCGCCGCTGGCGTCGTCGTGGCCCTTGCCGCGGAGCCGCAGCCGGGCGCCACCGCCCGTGCACGGCGGCACGTTCACGCGCACGCGCCCCTGGGGGGTCTCGACCTCGATCCGTCCGCCGAGCAGGCACTCGGCCACGGTGATCGGGACCACGAGCTCCTCGGTCCCCTCGGAGCGGGGCGGCGCGTCGCGCCGGGCGCTCTCGGACCGCGGCGGCGGGCCACCGTCACGGGGACTCCGCGCCGATCCTTCGACCCGGACGTCACAGACCAGGTCGCCGTAGAGGCCACCGTTCGGACCGGCATCGCCCATGCGCGGGATCCGGATGGTGTCCCCGTGGGCGGTGTGGGGGGACACGTGGAGCACGTGCACGTCGTCGACCCGTACCAGGGTCTTGCCGTCGTCGCCCCGGACGATGCGGCTGTAGTCCAGCCGGATCGAGCCGCCCTGATCGGCGAGCGTCTGGTCCAGGTCCACCGTCAGCACCACGTCGCGTCCCTGTTCCTTCTTCGGCGGCGCGCGGTGCTTGGTGTCCTTGGGCTTCTGGGCCCCGAAGCCGAAGTCGATGATGCCGCCGTGATCGGCGAAGATGTCCTCGAGATCGAGGTCGGACCGGCTCTGGGTGTGGGAGGTGTTGGCCTGGCGCGCCGAGAAGCCACCGGGGCGGAAGCCGAAGCGGCCCGGCGGTGGCCGGCTGTAGCCCTGGCGTCGGCGGTCGTAGCGGCGGCGGGCGGTGGGATCGACGAGCACCTCGTAGGCCTCTCGGATGCGCTTGAAGCGCTCCGCCACCTCGGGTTCCTCGCCGGCCACGTCGGGATGGACCTCCCGGGCCAGGCTCCGGAAGGCCTTCTTGATGTCCTCGGTCGAGGCGTCTTCCGACACCCCGAGGATCTCGTAGTGATCCTGGATCGGGTCCTCCTGGCAGGCTCGGGGGATTCTAAGGGGTCCAGGTGCCGTCCGTCAGGATAGGAGGATGGACGGAGCGGGTTTCCGTGTCGCTTGCCTTGAGCGCGCGTGGCTGTGGTCCGACATTCATTGACGGGGAGATCGGCCGAGGGCTATCCTGACCTCGCGCGGGCTTGCCGGCCAATCGAGGAGGGTATGGGCAAGTACAGCAACCCAGGTGGCTTGAGCTGCTCTTTCTGCCACAAGCCGCAGCGGGAGGTGGACAAGATCATCGCCGGTCCGAACGTCTACATCTGTTCGGACTGCATCAAGCTCTGCCTCGACATCATCCGGGAGAACGGCCAGCACAAGCCGATCGCCTGGGGCCACCAGAAGATCCCCCCTCCGGCCCGCATCAAGTCCTTCCTCGACCAGTACGTCGTCGGCCAGGAGCAGGCCAAGCGACAGATCTCCGTCGCGGTCTACAACCACTACAAGCGGCTGGAGGCCAACAAGCGGAGCAGCGGCACCGGCGACGTCGAGATCCAGAAGTCCAACGTGATGCTCATCGGGCCCACCGGGACCGGCAAGACGCTGATCGCCCAGACCCTGGCGCGCTTCCTCGACGTGCCCTTCGTCATCGCCGATGCGACCTCGCTCACCGAAGCCGGCTACGTCGGCGAGGACGTCGAGAACATCATCCTGAACCTCTACAACGCCTCCAACAACAACCTGGAGCGCACCCAGAGGGGCATCGTCTACATCGACGAGATCGACAAGCTGGCCCGCAAGAACTCCACCTCCAGCGTCGGGCGCGACGTCTCGGGCGAAGGCGTGCAGCAGGCCCTGCTCAAGATCCTCGAAGGCACCACCGCCAACATCCAGGTCCGGGGCAACAAGCGGCTCCCGAACCAGGAGTACATCCAGGTCGACACGACCAACATCCTCTTCATCTGCGGTGGTTCCTTCGAAGGGCTCTCCAAGCTCATCGCCGACCGCGTCGGCAAGCGCAGCGTGGGCTTCCTCGCCGAGCACCACACCCAGCCCAAGGACGACCGGGACTACCTCAAGCGGGTGAAGACCGAGGACCTCACCGGCTTCGGCCTGATTCCCGAGTTCATCGGCCGCATCCCCGTGACGGCGGTGCTGGAGTCCCTGAACGTCGACGACCTCGTCCACATCCTCAAGGAGCCCAAGAACTCCCTCACCAAGCAGTACCAGAAGCTCTTCCGCTACGAGAAGGTCCGGCTGACCTTCGAGGAGGACGCTCTGATCGTCATCGCCCAGATGGCCGTCGACCGCAAGGCCGGCGCCCGTGGACTTCGCACGGTGATGGAGCAGATGATGCTCGAGCTGATGTACGAGATCCCCTCTCGAGATGACCTCAAGGAGGTCGTCATCACCGAGGAGATGGTGCGCAACGGCGTCCAGGGCCGTCTCGAGCTGTCCGAGATGCTCACGGCTCCGGCCTAGGGCCCGGGAGCCATCGACCGATGACGGGCCCCGGCCTCCTCATCGCTTCCCCTCAGATGCGGGACCCGAACTTCGAGGGCACCGTGGTGCTGCTCTGCCAGCACGACGTCAACGGGGCGCTCGGCGTGGTCGTGAACCGCGCCATGCCGATCACGATCGAGGACGTGGTGGCCCAGCTCGACGTGGCGACCTCGCGACCCCTGCAGGACCAGGTCCTGTGGGGAGGCCCCGTGGAGCAGGGCGCCGGCTTCGTCGTCTTTCGGGGCCAGGTCCAGGAGGAGAGCGGCTGGAACCTGCCCGGCGGTGTCGCGGTGTCCCCTTCGCGAGAGCAGCTCGAGCAGCTCCTCCAGACCGACACCGCCTACCACCTCTGCCTCGGCTACGCCGGCTGGGGCCCCGGACAGCTCGAAGCGGAGATCGCCACCGGCTCCTGGCTCTACACCGACGTGGAGGCGGGCCTGGTGCTCAAGGGCGACCTGGAGGAGCGCTACGACCAGGCCCTCGGCGCCCTGGGCCTGAGCCGAGCCCAGGTGTGGATGACGCCGATCGACGAGTAGCCGCCGGTAGGTGTCTGGCTTCCCTTATAATTATTTCGCGCGGCCAAATATTTATCTGGATTGCCTGACACCTACCTGCTACTGGCCGATCCTGAGTCTTTTTGATAGGATGTGGCATGATCCCTCATCTGATCACGAATCTCGGGGCTTGACGCGCAAATGTCCGTCGGTCGCAGCGCCTTCTCCCTCGCCGCCCTGAGCGTCATCGCCTTCACGGGCTTCAAGCTCTACCACTCTTCGGCCACGGACCTCGGCCCGACCCCGGTGCCGGTCCTGGTGGAGGTCCTCGAGGTCTCCGACGCCGAGGCGATCTCCGCCGTCGCTGCCGCCGCCCCGGCCGTGTCGCGCACGGTGGTCCACACCATCGCCAGCGGGGAGACCTTCGGCGGCATCCTCAACCGCTACGGCGTCGGCCGCGTCACCGCCATCGTGGAGGCGGCCGCCCCGATCAAGGACCTCACCCGCATCCGAGCCGGACAGACCCTGACCTTCGCCTTCCTCGACGACGCCATCAGGAGCATCGCCTACCCCCTCGACGAGGACCGCACCCTCACCATCCGCCTCGACACCGAGGCGCCCACCGTCGAGCTGGACGAGGTGGCCTATGACGTGGGGCTCGAGACCCGCACGCTGGAGCTCGACTCCTCCCTCTGGGCCGCGGCGATGTCCGCCGGCCTGCGCCCCGCGGACATCGTCGAGCTGGCCCGCATCTTCGAGTACGAGGTCGACTTCAACACCGAGCTTCGCGCCGGCGCCCGCCTCACCCTCGTCGGCGACGGCCTCTACCAGGAAGGCAGCTTCGTCAAGCTGGGCGAGCTCAGGGCCGTGCGGCTGGAGAACGACGGTCGGAGCTACACCGCTCTGCACCACGCCCACGCCGACGGCGAGGACGGCTGGTACCACCCGGACGGCACGGCCACCAAGCGGGCCTTCCTGCGCAGCCCGCTGGCCTTCTCCCGGGTCACCTCGGGCTTCAACCCGAGGCGCTACCACCCGATCCTCAAGAAGCGGCGCCCCCACAACGGCACCGACTTCGGGGCCCCGACCGGCACCCCGGTGCGGGCGGTGGCCGACGGCGTCGTCCAGCTCTCGGGCAACAACGGTGGCTACGGGCGCCAGGTCCAGATCGACCACCCGGGTCCGACCATGACCTCGTACTCCCACCTCAGCCGCCTGAAGGTCAAGCGGGGACAGCGCGTCAAGCAGGGGCAGGTCATCGGCACCGTGGGCTCCACCGGTCTCGCCACCGGCCCCCACCTCCACTTCGAGATGCACGTCAACGGTCGCCCCGTGAACGCCATGCGGGTCGACCTGCCCACGGCGCTGCCGCTGCCCGACAGCGAGCAGGGCCGGTACGAGGCCACCCTCGAGGCCTGGCTGCCGGTGCTGGAGCAGGCCGCCGCGCCGGCCGTCGCCGAGGCCAGCCAGGACGACTGAGGACCCCGGGCGGCTACACTCGGGCGTGTACCCCCTCCTCCTGATCGGCCTGAGCTGCGCACCGGACCTCGCCCTCCGAGAGGCCTGGGTCACCGCTCCCGCAGCCGACGACAGGGCGCTTCTGCGCGAGCTCCCCGTGGGGTTCGCCGAGGGCACCGACGGCGACCGGGTCCGCGTCCACGGCACGGCCTCCGAGCTCGATCGCGTCCGGGCGGCCGGTCTCGAGGTGCACGAGGTCCTCCAGGCACCGCCCCCTCCCGACACCTACGCGACGGTGGACGAGGTGGCCGGGCGCACGGAGACCTGGAAGCTGGACCACCCCGACCGCGTCCAGCGCATCGACCTGGGCCGCTCGGTGGACGGCCGCACGATCTGGGGAGTGCTCCTCGGAGAGCCGACGGCTCCCCTGCTCCACCGGGTGGTCGCCGGCCTCCACGGCGACGAGGGCGCCAGCGTGGAGCTGGCGTTGGCCCTGGGAGACGCCCTGCTGGACGAGCAGCCCGGCTTCGAAGGTCACCTGGAGCGGGCGTCGCTCTGGCTGGTGCCCCTCGCCAACCCGGACGGCTTCGCCTCGTCCGTGCGCCTGAACCGCAACGCCGTCGACCTGAACCGCAACTTCTCCCACATGTGGAGCCTCAACGAGTACGGCGCCGGTCCGGCCCCGTTCTCCGAGCCCGAGACCCGGGCCCTGCGCACCCGCTCGCTCTACGCACCCAGCCCCACGGGGATCAGCCTCCACTCCGGGGCCACCAACCTCGGCTACGTCTGGAACCACACCGAGGACGACACCCGCGAGGAGGACCGCCTGGTGGCCTTCGGGGAGATCTACGACACCGCGTGCGAGCAGCCCGGCTTCTACCTCACCAACGGCGCCGAGTGGTACACGACGCGCGGCGATCTGAACGACTGGGCCTATGGCCTCCAGGGCACCCTGGACTTCACGCTCGAGGCCAGCCTGGAGAAGTCGCCGGGGGCCGAGGACCTGGAGCAGGCCCTCGCCTGGCACCTCGACGGGTTCGCGGCCTGGCTGGCGGTCCCGGTGAGGTTGCGAGGACAGCTCATCGACGCCTCCACCGGTCGGGGCCTCCCAGGCCAGGTCGAGGTGGTGGACACCACCGAGCCGTTCCTCACCGGTCCCCAGGGGCAGTTCGCCCGGCTCCTGGAGCCCGGGGCCTGGACCCTGGCCGCCAGCGCCCCCGGCTACGCCGACGCCACCTGGGACCTCACCCTCGACGACGAGGAGCTCCTGGTCACCCTGGAGCTCGAGCCCCTCCTGTTGGGCACCGAGCGTCCGGACCCGGTGCTGCTCTCCCAGGGTCTCGGGGCGCTGGAGCTGACCGTCCCGATCCTGCCCCCGCCCGACACCCTGCGGCTCTCGCGGCCCGGGGTGGACCCGCTGTACGTGGCCTTCAACGGCACCGGCTACCCGGTCAATCCCGACGTCCTCGTGCCCGGGCCCTACTCCCTCGAGGCCGAGGAGGTGGTGCTGCCCCGAGCGATCTTCGTGGGGGCCGGCGACGACCGGGTGACCGTGGCCTCCGTCCGGGTGGAGCCCGACTGCATCGTGCTCGACGGACAGGGTTTTGCGGAGGGCACCGAGGCCTGGGGGATCTGGGGGCGGGATCGGGCGCTGGTGCCGCTGGTCGTGCTGGCCCGACGGGACGGCCAGCTCGTCCTGGATCGCGCCGGTCTCCCGGAGACCGGAACCGTCGACGTGCTCCTGGTGTCCCAGGGTCGAGAGGTAGCGGTAGCCGACGTGCTGGGAGATCCCGAACTGGATACCGCAGCTCCCGCCGACAGCGGCTGGCCCACCGACACCGGTGAGCCGGACCGCCGCCTGGGGACGCGCTGCTCCTCCTCCCGTGTCAGCGGGACCGGCTGGGCTCTCCTGCTGGTCCTGGTCGCACTCCGAACCCGGAGGTCCTCTTGACCCACACCAAGGCACCGGCCCTCACGGCCCTCGCGCTGAGCGCCGCCCTGCTGTCTGCCTGCGACCGAGATGACTGGCTGCCGGAGTCGAGCTTCTCGGAGACGGTCCGCCAGGCCTACGCCGAGTGCAGCGCTGCCGAAGTCCGCTTCCTCGCTAGCAAGCACGGCATCCAGACGGCCTTCGAGAACTGTGGCTCCAACCACTTCGTGCACTTCGCCTGGTCCCCCGACGGCGTGAACCTCTACTTCCAGCTCCCGCTGGCGGGCCACGTGATGAACGCCGAGGACAAGACCATCGGCGCCCTGCCCACCGAGCAGCCCGTCACCAACGCCGTCTGGCTCGGCTCCGACCTGCTGGTGCTGGCGCTGGGGCCAGCGGAGGGGGAGACCTCCCACCGCCTCGTGCTCTACAACCTCTCCCAGGGCAGCCTGGAGACCGTCTCCGCGAGCGTCGGCCGCCCCCGACTGCTCCAGGCCAACGGCACCCGGGACCAGGTGCTGGTGCTGGCCTCCACGGAGGACGGCGCGGACACCTTCCACCGGGTCGACTTCACCAACCGGTCCGTCACGCCCGACCTGGCCTGGTGGAGCGGCGCGGTCGACAGCTTCACCACGACCCCCGAGCAGGGGGCCGTGCTCATCGGCAGCGGTGGCAAGGTCACGGCCTACGCCCTCGGCACGGGCGAGGTCCTGGACGCCTGGGAGGACGCCGCGCGGGGCTCCATGCACCCGGACGGCCGCTTCGTGGCCCTCGAGACCACCGGCGATCCAATCTCCCCCTTCGACCAGCGCACCTGGAACGAGCTGACCCCGGAGGCCCGGGAGCGGGAGCTGCGGCGCCAGCAGGAGTGGCTGGCCCGTCAGCCCGACTGGGTTCCCAAGGAGATCCTGCCGCCCGCGATCGACGTCGTCGATCGCGAGGTCAGCCAGAGGTTCAGGTTCGACGCCTTCTATGGCGATCGCTTCCAGTGGTACTCCGGTGCGCCGGACCCCACACGCTACGCGTCATTCGTTCTCTGGGGAATCGAAGGAAAGGAGCTGAACAAGAACGTGGCTCTGACCGATCTCTCGGAACGACTGCGCTTCGCCGCTTCCGGCACGCTGCCCATGGGGGTCTCTCGCTACGGCGAGAAGTCGCCGAGCAGCCAAGACGTGTCGGAAGAGACTCCCCCGGCGGTGGCCGAGTAGGATCCGATACGACAAACAGGGCGGAACTGCGCCCAAGTCGTCGAAATCACATACGAAGCAGTGTGGCACGGCCCTTGTATTACCTCCGGGTGTCCCAGGAGGAAGCGATGGCCCAGACTGCACGCATCTCGACCGAGGAGAGAGACCGTCTCATCCTCGAGCACTACCCCATGGTCCGCCGGGTGGCCTATCGAATGGTCAGCCGGTATCCGAGTTGTGTCGAGGCGGATGACCTCATCACGATCGGGACCCTCGGGTTGATCGACGCGGTCGATCGCTTCGAAGAGAGCCGGAGCATCAGCTTCTCGGCCTACGCCCGGATCCGCGTGCAGGGCGCCATCCTCGACGAGCTCCGCAAGAATGACTGGGTCCCTCGCTCGGTCCGAAATCGGTCGTCCCGCATCCGGAATACCCGGATCCAGCTCTCCCAGGACCTCTGTCGGGAGCCGACGATGAAGGAGCTCGCCGGCGCCCTGGAGGTCGACGAGGACCGCCTGGCGGAGATGATCCAGTCCAGCACGGTGCGCACGCTGGTGTCGATGGAGGAGGGCTCGGACGACGAGGACGCCGTCCACCAGACCCTCGTCGCCGACGAGCCGACTCCGATGGAGGTCAGCGCCCGCGCCAAGGTGCGCGAGCTGGTGCGCTGCGCCATGAACGAGCTCCCCCCAAGGGAGCGCCACATCGTGGACCTCTACTACTTCCAGGAGCTGACCTTCAAGGAGATCGGCCGGATCCTCGGTGTGACCGAGAGCCGCGTCTCCCAGCTCCACTCCCGCCTCAAGCGGCGCCTGCTGTCCCGCCTCGAAGGCCAGCTCCAGGAGACGGACCTGGCTTGATCGCTAGCCGAAGCACCGCCGGACGATGTCCGCGGCCTCGCCGCTGTAGCGCACTCCGCCCGGGCCGCGGGCCCCGCAGGCCTCCTTCCCGTTGACCGTCATGCACACGTCCACCTCCGAGCCATCCGGTGGGGGCGTGCCGGCGATGCCGACCCGGCAGTGGGCCGGGCCCCGATAGACGTCGATGCCGACCACGAAGGACTGGATGCGGATGTCCCAGCGGGCCGAGATCGCGTCGCGGTAGGCCGCCAGGGCGACGGTGATCGGCGCCAGCGCGTCCAGGTCGAGCACCCCATCGCGCAGCTCCGGCGGGTGTCGGAAGCCCCCCGGGGGCACGACGAGCCGGATGCCTCCGAGCATCTGATCCTGGTTCCAGCTCACGTGGAGCTGTGCCGGGGGGGCGAGGTGGGAGGCCAGGCGCAGCGAGAGCTCGGTGTACGTCTCCCGGGTGGTGAAGAAGGACTTGTAGAGCGGGCTGATGTCCTCCCAGGTGATCTCCACCGGGATCGGGTCGGTGCCCTCGGGCACGGCGGCGAGCTCCGCAGCGGTCGGAGGCGGCTCGGAGGGCACGGCTGGCTCGGCCGACACGGCCACGCCGTCTGGCGCCGGCTGACAGGCCAGCAGCCAGAGGGCGGCGGGAAGCGTCAGATGAGTCCCCGGCGCTTGCGGACGTCCCGCAAGGCCCGGGTGAAGGCCATCTCGTAGTCCACCGTGCCTTCCTTGACGTTGCGGATGAGGCCGCGGGCCTCGTCCCGCAGCTCCCGCTCATCGACGTCGTGGTCCTTGATGACGGTCAAGACCTTCTTCCAGAGGGAGTGGTCGTCAGCGTAGACCTCGTCGATGAACCGGCTGATCATGCAGTTCTCCACGAACTGCCGAGCCAGGTAGCGTTCGACATCGTCGCCGGTCGGGTGGTTCCACTCGTCCGCCATGCGGTTGCGGACCTTGGGGTACTCGTCAGCGCCGATCCCCGCGCTGGACATCATGTCGCGGGCGCGATTCCGCAACTCCATGTCCCTGCGCAGGTACTCTTCGAGGATCGAGACGAGATCCTGCTCGGCTTCCGAGCGGTTCTCGGCCGCGACCTCGATGTCTCCGTCTACGGTCAGACGGGCGACCACTGCCTGGGCGATCTCGGGGATGCGGTTGCGGTAGAGCTTCATCTTGTCCACCTCCGTCAGAGGGGGAGGGTGAGACCCACCCCCAGACGGAACACGTTGAGGCCATAGTCCGCCCGCACGACCTGGTACTCCGGGAGGGTCCTCCTCACCGCGGCCGTGGGCACATACGAGACCGTGTAGCCCGCCTCCACGGTCAAGGCCACGTCCCTGCCCTCGGGCTGGAGGCGACATCCGAGGTACCCACCCACGGCCGTGACCCACTGCGCCGTGTAGGGGTCCAGGTTCATCGAGGCGTCCAGATCGTTGATCTCCGGGTCCATCAACGGTCCCGTCGACCCTCCGAAGGAGTGGTGCGTCCAGACCCGACCGAAGCCCACGCCCAGGCCACCGTATGGGGCCACCGGGGCCTCTGTTGGCAGCGGGACCTCCACCTCGGGCCCGAGCAAAAGCCGTGCGCTCCAGGCGAGCGTCCAGTGGTCCTCGTCGTAGTAGCGGGTGCCGTCGTCGAGCCACTCGATGCGATCCCAGCCGCGCCCGGCCTGGAGCTCGAGGCCCAGCCTCAGACCCACGTAGCCGTCCCCCAGAGCGCGGGTCCCGGCCAGCAGGAGGTGCGGCCCGGTGCCGAAGGCGGCGCCGTCCACCTGGTCGTGCCGGTCGCCCAGGTCGCGGCTGGGGGCCAGCGTCGCGCTGAGGGAGGTGCCCGGCGAGAGCGCGAGCGCCGGTCCGGTGAGCAGCAGGGACCACATCGGGGAGGTCCTAGGTGACCACGGCGGAAGTAGTGTGCCGGTCCGCGAGGCAACTTCCGTCCCTGTTGGTCTGGGGTCGCCGCCGGCATGGCAGGGTCATTCCAAGCGCGACCCCGGGCCGACAGGGGCGGAAGGGGGCCGCGCAACGGTGCATGACTTGTGCCGGGGGCATCTATCCGCCTCCGCTCGCGACGGCCCCCATGCGGTTGAGGTCGATGGCCTCCGGCGTGACGCCACTCGGCAGATCTCCGACGAGGTCCGTGCGCGGCACGAAGCCCTCGTCGACCTTGTCCATCAGGAAGCTCCGATAGACAGCGACGAGATCGCCCTGGAACTCGTAGACGTGGCGATCCAGCACCCGCTCCCCGTAGCGGCGCCCGAACACGATGCTCGCCGAGCCGTCGAGGAAGTGGACGTAGCCCTCGAAGAGGTAGCGGAGGTCCGCCATGCCCAGGCCGAGGGGCATGGTCGGGGCAGGGGCCTCGGAGTCATCGAGCTCGCTCGGGTCCTCGAACAGGTCTCCGCCCGCCGCCTCGGCGTCCTCGTCCCGCGGACCCACGTTGTCCCACGGGTCGGCCTCGTCTTCGGCCTCGCGGCCGGCGCTGGGGGCCGACTCCTCGGCCTTCTTGAGGTCGAAGCCCGCGTTCTTCTCCGTGGCCGGCTCCCCGTCGAAGAGCGGCGTCTCGAAGCGGAAGGTCTCCTCGGCCTGCATCTTCTCCTGCGTGCCCTCGTCGGCGAGCTTGAAGCCCTCCCCGGCCCCCATGGGCTCGAAGTCGGCCTCGGAGTCCTCGTCGGAGTCCTCCGCATCGAAGGCACCGAACGGGTCGTCCGCCGCCGCCGCCGGCCCGGGCACATCGGAGGCGACGTCCGAGTCCTCGTCGGAGACCTCGATGTCATAGGCCGTGCCCGTGTCGGCCCCCGGTTGCTCGCGCTGGCGGAGGTCCTCGAGCTCGGCCTCGCTGGGCGGGGGCAGCATGAAGGTCCCCTCGACGGGGTCCTCGTTGGCCGCCAGCTCGTCGTCTGTGGGCGGGGGGAGCATGTAGAGCTCGGGGTCCTCGGCGCCCCTGTCGTCTCCGTCCGGTTCCCCGGATCCCTCGTGGCCTCCGAGGCCCGGGGCGTCACCCTGGGGCGGTCCGGGGTCCGGCATCTCGATCTCCGGCACCTCCCTGTCGAAGAGACCAAAACCCGGGTCCTCCTCTTCCGGCTCCGCCGGTGGGTCGGCGAGGGCGAAGGGATCGTCGGGCGCTGCGGCGGCCGGCGGGGGCTGCTCGATCCCGAAGGGGTCGGGGGCGCCCGCATCGGGGAGCCCGAGTCCGATCAGGTCGTCGTCGGTCGCCTCCGGGAGCGATCCACCGAGCCCGATGCCGGCGGTGCCCATCGCCTCCACGACCGCCTTGCCGGTGGCCCAGAGCTGCACCCCGTCGTAGGCCGCCAGCAGGGGGCCCGTCGCGACCTGGACCGACACGCCACCACCCGAGGGAACCTGCATCCCGTCGCCGAAGGGGTGGGTCTCCAGGCGCAGGGGAGGTCGATAGGCCGAGCGGACGGACTCCGCCCAGCTCTCGGCAGCCTTGGAGGTCGTGAACAGCCCGATGCCGTTGGCGCCGACCTGGCGAGCCATGCCACCCAGTCCGGCCGCTCCCTCCGCCAGGCCCGTCCAGATGCTGCGGGCCGCGAGCAGCAGGGTCACGTCCCCCTGGTCCTGGACCAGGGCCCGCACGGTCTCCCAGAGGCCGTCGAGGTTGACACCCACCACGCTGAGGCGGACCTGGCCCCCGTCGCCGCGCGGGGACAGGACGCACCAGGGGAACTCCCCCGCCATCCGACCCAGGCGGCTCTGCCAGATCGCGCCCTCGCGCTCCACGGGCAGACACCGACCCGCCAGGGCAGCCAGCAGCTCCCAGGTCCGAACGGCCCGGACCGCACTGGCGTAGAGCGCGGCCGTGGCCGCAGCCCCGGCCCGCTTGAGCAGGTTCTTCTGCGCTCCCCTGGCCACGCCCGCGGCCCTCAGCTCCTTGAGGTCCACGAGGTCGGGCAGGGAGTGGAGCGCCAGCGCGGCGATGCGCGGATCCATCGACAGGGTCAGGAGGTCCGTGCGGATGCCGGCCAGGTCCCGCAGGCCAGCGCCAGCGACGCCACCCTTGCCGGCCAGCGCCACCTTCAGGCCGGCGGCGATCGCCCGCTGGGCGGCGCCGAGGATGCCCGGCTCGACCTGGATGCCCAGCACGCCGGCCACCAGGTCCAGGTCCTCCGCCGGGTCCAGCCCCCCCGCCGGGAGCACGAGCGCGAGGCGGTTGGCGACGAGGGCCTGGTAGAGGCGAGTCGGCTGGATCGCCGGGTCCAGGACGCCGGCCAGGGCCCAGGCACCGCCGAGACGGAGCGACAGGGACCAGGCGAGCCCGTTGTAGTACTCGATGCGCGCCGGCACGCGGTCCGGGAGCTCGTCGAGGGCCTTGCGCGCCCGCGAGCCCGCGGTGGCGCTGACCCGGTTCAGCTCATCGAGCTGCCCCGCTGCGATGAGGGCCGTCTCACGGATCGCCTCCAGCATCACCAGCGAAGTGCCCCGGGGACCGAAGCGCCAGGCTTCGGCGAGGAGACGAGCCAGCTTCGCCGTGGCCGGATCCTGCGCGAGCACCCCGAGGTCCACCCCCGCCGGGTCGGTGGGCTCCTGACCGGCCACGACCTGGGACATCGACTCGGCCACCATGAAGCCGACCGGTGCCTGGAGCGCCCGGGCGAAGCCGACCGGGCAGCCTCGCCAGGTGGTCTTCTCCCCTTCGACCTGGAGATCCAGCATCACCGGCGCGTCCATCGCCAGCGAAGGCACCAGGGAGAGGGCCTCCTCGGCAGACCCCACCAGCCGGCAGTCCCCCAGGAGGGTCTCCAGCCACTTGACGACGTCCATCAGAAGGCTCCACGGGACGGGGGAATCTACCAGATTCGGATCACGGAGCCGAAGGGGGGAGTCTCAACTCGGCCGCCAGTCCCTCCGCGACCGCCGGATCGGCCACGTAGGCAAACAACATCGGCGGAGCCCAGGGGTCGAACTCGACCACAGGGTGGGGAACCAGGCGACCGGCGCGCCAGGACAGGACCGTCGAGACCGCGAGCGGGTCCTCGCGGTGGGGCGGAAAGGGAACCTCGCGGAGGGAGCCGGCGACGCAGTCCTCCACGATCGGGTCTCCGCCCGGGAGGTGGGGCGCGGTGACCTCGCCCCCCCGCCCGAGCTCGAAGTGCAGCTCGAGATCCAGCTCGTCCACGACGCCCCGGGCGAAGCAGGACTCCAGGCTGGAGAGCCCCTGGTGGAGCGCGGTGCGGACGGCCGCCCGGTCCAGGTACAGCGGCGACCGTGGCGGGGAGGGCTCCGTGATCGACTCCAAGGTGATGGAGGCCGTGATCACCTGTCTCTGGATCAGCGCCCCTCCGGGGCCGCGCAGGGCGACGGTGCGGTCCGCCTCCAGGGCGTGGGCCACCACGTGGCGAGCGGCGTCGAGCTGGAGCGCCCCCGAAGACCGACCGGCCACGGCCACCTGGACCTCGCCGTCCCGACCCTCTCCACGAAGCTGCCCCTCGTGGCGGAAGGACCGGGCCTCGGATGCCCGGCCCGCCTCGGCGGTCCACTCCCAGGCCAGCTCCTGGCGCACGCCCCGCTCCCGGTCGAAGCGGACGGGGTAGCTCGTGGCGGTGGTCACGACCTCTCCCGGCTCGAGCACCGGAGGCTTGGGCGACAACAGCGGCAACAGCACGTCCAGGGCGTCGAGCCCCCGCCCCGGCCCGCTGAGGTGGATCAGCTCCTCGACGGCGAGGATCTCGCCGGTGCGGAAGGTGCGGAGCCGGGCGGCGCGTCCGGTCAGACCGTGGGGCAGCCCGGCACCGGCGCCCGACACGACCCGCACGTCCTCGAACACCAGCACCGTGGCGAGCGACGAGTCCGAGAAGCCGCCGACCGGACTGAGCCGGACCCATCCGCCGAGGGCCACCTCGACCGGGCTCACCTCGACCCGCAGGCCATCCTCGCCCCATGTCTCGAAGCGCGCCTGGAGCTCCAGCCCATAGGTGCGCTCCAACGGATCCGCCTCCATGACCTGGGCCTCACGCCAGCTCATGCAGCCCAGCAGCGCTCCGAGGGCCATCCACATCGAGCTCGCCTAACCCGCAGCAGGATCTGCGAGGATGCGTCCATGCAGACCGTCGGCGTCGTGCTGGCGGCGGGGGGTTCCCGCCGCATGGGGCGCACCAAGGCGCTGCTGGAGGTCCGCCCCGGGCTGCCGCTGGTCCGCGCCCACGTCGACGCTCTGGCTCGGTGCTGCGGCCGGGTGGTGGTGGTCGTCGGCGCCGTGGACGCACCGGTGGCCGCGGTGTTGCCGGAGGCGGTGACGTGCATCGCCAACCCCGACTGGGAGTCGACAGGCCCCGTGGAGTCCCTCGCCCTGGCCCTGGCGACGACGAGAGGGCCACGGGTCGTCGTGACGCCGGTGGATGTGCCGCCTGCGAGACCCCGAGACCTCGTCGCCCTGCTCGGGGCGACCGCGCCCGCGGTGCTGGCCTGGCAGGGACGCCCCGGCCACCCCGTGGTCCTGGACGAGGACTGTGTGCTGAGGCTGCTCGCCGGACCCGTGCCCGGCGGCCTGAGGACCCTGCTGCACGGGGCCACTTCGGTGGCCGCCAGCACGCCGGACGTGCTGCTCAACCTCAACACACCGACGGACTGGGCCCGGTGGCGAGCGGAGGGCGAGTGAGGACCCGTCGCCTCCCACGCGCGTCGCGGTGAGGCTACTCCGTCCACCCCGGGCAGGAGGCCTCGTCCTCCTCGCCGGGCTCCACCGTGCAGAGGATCGGCAGGGAGTCACCCGAAGGGCTGACGATCCAGATGTCGATGGGGTTCGTGGTCTCCTCGGTCTCGGGGTCGAAGTCCAGCGATCCGGAGCTGCCGTCGATGTCGATCGCC
Source organism: uncultured Enterobacterales bacterium (assembly GCA_964501915.1). Taxonomy (GTDB): domain Bacteria; phylum Myxococcota_A; class UBA796; order UBA796; family CAJQPC01; genus CAYFPX01. The sequence continues at coordinate 37,329 of CAZCVP010000016.1, read as the reverse complement.
GCGCCGGTCTCGAAGTTCGCCACCACCGTGGCCCAGCTCGTGGGGCGCACCGGCAGCACGCCGTGGGCAGCGGCGAAGTCCGGGTCGGCCACCTGGCGCAGACCGCGAGCGATGCCCAGCCCCGTGATCTCGCCCTCCTGGAAGGAGGACCAGGCCGTGCCGTAGATCGCCAGCCACCCGGCGTCGAAGGCATAGGACGTGAACCCCGAGCTGGTGGCGTCGAGGCTGTACTCCGAGGAGAACGCGGCCACGAAGGCGTCGTAGATGAGGTTGTCCGGTGAGGACGGCGCCGTGCCGCGCACGTCGGCGAACTTGGACGTGCCCTGCGTGGCGTCCTCGAAGATGGCCACGTCGAAGCCACCGTCGGTCAGGAAGATCCCCTTGCTCGTGTACTCTCCGACCGACCCCACGGCGTTGAGGAAGGCCACCGTGTCCTCCTTCTCCGAGGAGATGAAGAGCACCTCCTCCACATCGGTGGCCCCGGCGTCGATGATCTGCTCGTCCCGGTTCGAGGCGTCATCGAAGGGGTAGAGGTGGGCGGTGCGTCCCGGGTAGGCCGTGAACTCCTCGGCGAACACCTCCCCCAGCCCCTCGCCATAGGCGCCGGTCTGGTGCACCACCGCGACGTCGCGAATCCCCCTCTTCTGCATGTCCAGGGCGATGACCACCCCCTGCAGGGAGTCCGGTGGGGCGGTGCGCCAGAGCAGGCCGGGGTCCTCGTCGGTGGGTGACAGCCCGTCGAGGGCGGTCAGGGCCGGAGAGGTGGCCGAGGGGGAGATCAGGACCGTGCCGAACGGCTCCGCGGCCAGGTAGGCGTCCTGGGTCCTCCCGGAGGTCGCCGGCCCGACCATCGCGGCGACCCCGACCTCGTCCGCCAGGTAGACGGCCATCTCCTTGTTCGCCGTGATCTGGTCCAGCTTGTCGAGGTGCTCGTCCTCGATGTTGGTGCAGTGGACGAAGGCGTACTCCCGCCCCTGGAGACCGCCGTTGTCGTTGACCTGGCGGACGGCCAGCTCGATCGACTGCACCTCCAGGCTGAAGGCCACGTCGTCATAGAGGCTGCCGAGGATGACGTGGTCGGCATAGGCCTCGGGGTCCTGGAGCAGGTCCGACGGCACGGTGCGATCGCAGCGCGCCTCGGGCGTCAGCGGCTCGCACAGACCGGTCTCCCCGCACACCTGGCCCCAGCCGAAGGCGTCGCGGCAGGCCTGGTTGTCTTCGCACACGGCGTAGTCGACCCGACCGAGGGAACAGCCCGGCGCCGTGGCCAGGGCCAAGGCGACGGTGGCGAGAGGGCTCGTCACGCCCGCAGTGTCCTAGAATCCGCCGCTGAGCACCACTACGCCGCCCCCCGCCGACGGCACCACGGTGGCCTGGAGGGTGTCCGAGGCCAGCTTGAAGCGCACCAGGGCCAGCGTGCCTCCGAGCGCCAGGGCGGCGCCGACGACGTAGCTGGCGTCGGCGCCCAGCGACAGCCGCCTGTCCCGCCGCAGGGCGTCCGCGGCGCTGGAGGGGCAGAGCACCGACCCGCCACTCGACACGCACAGGGCCGTCGCGTCCTCCCGGGCGCCCAGGGTCAGGTACCCCAGCACCCCGCCCACCCCGAGCCCCCCTGCCCCACCGGCGATCAACAGCGCCGGCAGGACCGGTCGCGGGGACGCAGGCGTGGCGACCGGCGGCGCGGCGCTGGGCGTGGCCTGCTCGGTCGCCGCCTTCTCCGCCAGCCGGCGCTCCAGGTTGTCGATGCGGCGGTCCAGGGCATCCCGCTCCTCCGCCGGTGCGAAGGCCCGGTAGCGGTTCAGGGTCGTCAGCGCGTCCTGCCACAGCCCGAGCCGCTCCTGGGCGTTGGCGATGTTGGTCAGGATGAGGGGGCGCTCGCTCAGGCGCCACGCCTCCTGCCAGGCCGCGATGGCGTCCTCGTAGCGACCCTCGTTGTAGAGGATCGCGCCGTTCTCCCAGAGCTCGCGGGCACGGGCATCGTCCCGCTCCGTCGAGGCGTCGCGGGTCACCGCCTCCTGGGCCAGCGCCGGGGCGCCGACCAGGACCGCCGCCAGCACGATCATCAGTCTGCCCATGGGTCCCTCAGGTCGCTGCCGGGCTGCTGCCAAGCGGCGTTCTCCTCTTCCTTGTCGTCTTCGGGGGCCTCGGACGGCGGAGCCTCTCCCCCCTGCCAGGGGTCGGCGATGTCGCTGCCCACGGCTGGGGTCTCCGTGGCGTCCGGGTCCGTGGGCTCGACCCCCTCCTCCTGGGGCTCCGCCGGGGTCTCGGCGACGGCACGGCCGGTGGGCTCCCCGGTCGGTGCGGGCTCCGGATCGGCGCTCGGGGGCTCGGGCTCGGGCGTGGTCCGCCGCGCGCTGGAGCGCGGAGTGGCGGCGCGCGAGGAGGAGGACCGGGTCGACGGAGCGGCTCGCGTCGGCACCGGGGCCGCGACCGCCGCCGGGGTCTCCTCGTCGGCGACCTCGGGCGCGTCGGCGGGCGGCGGCGGAGGTGCCGGCAGCGCCCTCGGGAGGTCCACCTGGACCGTCACCGGCTCCGGCTCCGCCACCGCCCCCCAGATCCCGCCGACGAGGGCCAGGCCGAGCAGGAAGGCGACCACACCGACGGCGATCAGGCGGCCCGTCGACGGCCCGCCCGGGGAGCCGGGGCCCCGGCCCGGGGGCCCCACCAGCGTGCCGGGCGTCGCGCTGCCGACCGACGGCAGGTCGGACGGCGCCGAGGCGAAGGGCAGCAGGTCGCTGATGAGGGCGTCCATGTCCGGGTGGCGGTCCTCCCGCTCCCGGGACAGGGCCTTGCGCACCACGGCCTCGAGGCCCTGCGGGAAGGTCCGGTCGGGGACCTGCTCGGACCACGGGGGGACCTCGCGGGTGAGGTGCGCGGTCATGGTTGCGGTGCGGCTGGTCCCGTGGAAGGGGTAGCGGCCCGTCAGGGAGCAGTAGAGCAGCACGCCGACGCTGTAGAGGTCGGCTCGCTGGTCGAGCTCCGCCCCCCGGACCTGCTCCGGCGCCATGAAGTGGGGAGAGCCGAGCACGAGCCCGTGGCTGGTGAGCTTCTGCTCGTTGCCGGTGATCTTCACCAGGCCGAAGTCGACGACCTTGACGTGTTCGTCGCCGTGTTCGTCCTTGCCGATGAGGACGTTGGAGAGCTTCACGTCCCGGTGGACCACCCCCTTGCTGTGGGCGTAGCGGAGGGCCCGGCAGACCTGGATGACCAGGTCGACCGCTCGCGTCGGCTCCAGCGGCCCCTTCTTGAGGAGCCGCGCGAACCGGGGGCCCTCCACGTACTCCATGGCGATGAAGCAGTCGCCTTCGTCGGTCTCCCCGTAGTCGTAGACCGTGACGATGTGCGGGTGGTTGAGGCTGGCGAGCGTCTTGGCCTCCAGCCGGAAGCGCTCCTGGAAGGCCTCCTTCTCTTCGATCTCCTCCTCTGCGGGGTGGACCAGCTTCAGGGCCACCTGGCGGTGCAGCCCGAGCTGGCTGGCGAGGAAGACCGTCGCCATGCCTCCCCGCGCAACGAGGCGCTCGATCCGGAAGCGCCCGGCGACGACAGAGCCCTCTCCGAGGGCGCGCTGCAGCTCGGGCGCGGACTCGAAGTGGCCGGAGTCCTGGGGTGGCATCCGCCCCAAAGGTAGCACGGAGAAGGCCCGACCCACGACCGGTCTCCCCCGTCACCGGGCCTCGGTGACGAGCCCTCACACCTCGGCGAGCTGGGCTCGCAGGTCCTCCCGGGTCCGGACCGGGGCCCAGCAGGACCACCCCTGGCAGACGTGGGCCAGGGCCTCTCCTGGCGACGCCCTGCGTCCCTCCATCCAGGGCAGCAGGGGGCTGGCCTCCCCCCGCTGCCGGGCCAGCACCCGGAAGGGGTGCCAGCACCGCATCACCTCCTCCCAGAGGGCGTCGGCTGCTGGAGAGTCCTCGCCGACCACGGCGATCTCGAGGCCGCGAGAGCCCCGCCAGCCCCCGGCGAGCAGCTCGGGGCCCAGCGCCCGCGGGGCCCGCTCCAGCAGGGGCCGGGCCGCCCGCAGGAGCGCCTCGGAGCGGGCCAGCAGCTCGGGCCGGCCGGTGAGCGTGCCCAGGTGGTGCCAGGCCAGGGCGGCCACGCCGTTGCCCGTTGGCACCGCTCCACCGACGAGGCTCTGGGTGCGCACCACGAGCGCCTCGGCGTCGCGGCCGGTGTGGAAGAAGCCACCGCTCTCCGGGTCCCAGAAGAGCGCCTCGGTGCGCTCCGCCAGCTCCAGGGCCTGCTCCAGCCAGGCGGTGTCGCCCGTCGCCTCGAAGAGATCGACGAAGGCCTGGACCGTCAGCGTGTGGTCGGAGAGCACGCCCTTGACGTGGCTCCGCCCGTCCTTCCAGGAGCGCATCAGCCGCCCCTCCCGGGTCAGCTCCTCCAGGAGGAACCGGGCAGCCCGCTCGGCCGCGGCGAGCCAGTCGGGCTCCCGGAACGGGCCGGCGGCCCGGGCCAGGGCGGAGATCATCAGCGCGTTCCAGCCGGCGATGACCTTGTCGTCGAGGCCGGGGCGCACCCTCGCCGCCCGCGCCGACCGGAGCCGGGGCAGGACCGCCTCCAGGTGCTCGCGGTCGGCGGTGCTCAGCGCGTCCCAGGGCCGGGGCAGGCGCAGCGCGGAGCAGCCGTGCTCGAAGTTGCCCGCCGGCGTGACCTCCAGCAGCGCGGCGGTCCTCGCCCCGCTGGCCTCGCCGAGGACCTCCGCGAGCTGCCCCGGCGTCCAGACGTAGAACCGCCCCTCCTCCCCCTCGCTGTCGGCGTCCAGGGCGCTGTAGAAGCCGCCGTCCGTGTGCGTCATCTCCCGCAGCAGCCAGGCCACGGTCTCCCGCACGACCCGGGCGTAGCCGTGCCTCCCGGTGACCCGCCAGGCGTCGGCGTAGACCGGCAGGAGCTGGGCGTTGTCGTAGAGCATCTTCTCGAAGTGAGGGATGCGCCACTGGGCGTCGACGCTGTAGCGGGCGAAGCCTCCCCCGGCCTGGTCGTACAGGCCGCCGCGGGCCATCTGGTCCAGGGTGTGGGTGACCAGCTCCAGGGACCGGGGCGAGCCGGTGACCCGGTGGTGGGCGAGCAACACCGCCAAGGCGCCGTGGGGCGGAAACTTGGGCGCCTGGCCGAAGCCGCCGTCGTCCGGGTCGTAGTCCCGCTCAAGCGCCGCAACGGCGATCTCCAGCCAGCCTGTTCCCACCTCCTGCGCTGGGCGCGGCAGGCGGCTGGCGGCCCGGATGCGCTCCACCACGTCGCTGCCCATCCCCTCCACCCGGTGGCGGTCCTGGGTCCAGAGCCGGTCGGCGTACTCCAGGACCTGGGAGAAGGAGGGCATGCCGTAGCGGGGCGTGGGCGGGAAGTAGGTCCCGCCGTAGAAGGGCCGCCCGTCCGGGGTGAGGAAGACCGTCATCGGCCAGCCGCCATGCCCACCCGTGAAGGCCTGGACCGCCTTCATGTAGATCTCGTCAAGGTCGGGTCGCTCCTCCCGGTCGACCTTGATGTTGACGAAGCTGGCGTTCATCCGAGCCGCCGTGCCCTCGTCCTCGAAGCTCTCCCGCTCCATGACGTGGCACCAGTGGCAGGCGCTGTAGCCGACGCTCAGCAGGATCGGACGGTCCTCGGTCGCCGCCCGGGCCAGCGCCTCGGGGCCCCAGGGATACCAGTCGACGGGGTTGTGCGCGTGCTGCTGGAGGTAGGGGCTGGTCTCGTCGGCGAGGCGGTTGGGCATCGGGGCTCCAGGTCGGAGACCCTGCGATGCCGATCACCCCCCGAGGGATGCGATCCCGACCTTGGTCAGGGGCACCAGCAGGTTCGGCAGGATGCCGAAGAGCAGCACGGCCGCGCAGGCCAGGCCGAGCACGCCGTTGACCGTCGGACTGTTCTCGATCGGCAGCGGCTCGCCATCGGTCGACATGTACATCACCACGATCGGCCGCAGGTAGTAGTAGACGCCCACCGCGCCGGCGAGCGCCCCGATGACCGCCAGCCCGATGAAGCCGGCGTTGATCGCCGCGGCGAAGACGTAGAACTTCGCGACGAAGCCCATCGTCGGCGGAATGCCCGCCAGCGAGAGCAGGCAGAGGCTCAGCCCGGCGGCGATCCAGGGGTGCTCGTCGGCGAGGCCGGACAGCCCCTTGATGTCGGTGAGGTCGCGACCCTCGAAGGTGAACAGCGTCAAGACGGCGAAGGCGCCGATGCTCATGAAGACGTAGGCCAGCAGGTAGAAGAGCAGCCCCGAGGTCTGGGGGGCGTCGCCGAGGGCGACCATGGCCATGAGCAGGAAGCCCCCGTGGCCGATGGAGCTGTAGGCCAGCATGCGCTTGAGGTCGTCCTGCACCAGGGCGGCCACGTTGCCGACCACCATGGTCAGGGCGGCGAAGACCCAGATCAGTCCCACCCACTCGGCCTTCAGGCCGATGAAGCCGACCAGCAGCACGCGACCGAAGGCGGCGAAGGAGGCGGCCTTCACGCCGGTCGCCATGAAGCCGGTGATCGAGGTGGGCGCTCCCTGGTAGACGTCGGGCGTCCACATGTGGAAGGGCACGGCGGCGACCTTGAAGCCGAGGCCGACCATCAGCATGCCCAGGCCGGCGAGCAGCAGGCCGCCGTGGGCGCCGGCCTCGATGGCCGCCCGGATCTCGTGGAGCTGCACGCTGCCGGTGGCGCCGTAGACGAAGGCGATGCCGTAGAGCAGGATCGCCGACGAGAAGGCGCCGAGGATGAAGTACTTGAAGCCGCTCTCGACGCTGTCGGGGTCCGAGCGCTTCATCCCGCAGAGGATGTAGAAGCTGATCGACATGATCTCGATGGCCACGAACATCATCACGAGGTCGTTGGCCATGTTCATCAGCGTCATGCCCATGGCGGCGAAGAGCGCCAGGGCGTAGTACTCGCCGATCGGCAGGCCGAGCCGTCGCAGGTAGTCGGGCGAGATCACGACCGCGAGCAGGGTGGCGATCAGCACCGCCACGTTGAAGAAGACGCCGTAGGCGTCGTAGGCGAGCATGCCGGCGAAGCCGGTGGACCCGCCCTCGACCTGGACGAGCACGGTCAGCGCCAGGGCACCGGCCACCGCGGTCATGGCGGTGAGCAGGTGCAGGCGCTTGTCCTCGGGGCGCTGGGTGGCCTCGACCAGCAGCACGATCATCGCGGCGATGAAGAGCACCAGGCTGGGCGAGACCGCCAGCAGGTCCTGGCTCAGGCCGACGGGGGCGGACAGGGCGGCCACGGAGAGCAGGGGGGTCATCAGTGGCCTCCTTCGAGGGCCGGGGCGGCGGTGTCGACGGGCACGTGCTGCCAGGCGGTCGCCACGTCAGCGTGGGCGACCATGACCTCGACGAGACGGTCGACCGAGGGCTCCATCACGGCCAGGAAGGGCTGTGGGAAGACGCCCATCACGACCACCAGGACCAGGATGGGCGACAGATACGCCCACTCCTTGGGGGTCAGGTCGAGGCCCTTCAGGGCCTTGTTCTCGGGGTTGGTCAGCGGTCCGAACAGGACCCTCTGGACCATCCACAGCAGGTAGACCGCACCGAAGATGACGCCGGTGGCGGCCAGGGCCGTGAGCCACGGCATGTGCTCGAAGCTGCCGACCAGGATCAGGAACTCGCCGACGAAGCCGTTCAGCCCCGGAAGTCCGACCGAGGCCAGCACGATCACCATGAACACGAAGGAGTAGGCCGGCAGGACCTTGGCGATGCCTCCGAAGTCGGCGATGGCCCGGGTGTGGCGCCGCTCGTAGAGGATGCCGACCATCAGGAAGAGCCCGCCGGTGGACAGGCCGTGGCCGAGCATCTGGTAGACGGCGCCGCTGACGCCCTGGGCGTTCATCGCGAAGAGCCCCAGCATGACGAAGCCGAGGTGGCTCACCGAGGAGTAGGCGACGAGCTTCTTGACGTCGTCCTGGACCATCGCCACCAGCGCCCCGTAGATGATGCCGATGACCGCCAGGACCCCGATGGTGGGCGCGAAGTGGACCGCGGCCTCCGGGAAGAGCGGGATGGCGAAGCGGACGAAGCCGTAGGTGCCCATCTTCAGCAGCACGCCGGCCAGCACGACCGAGCCGCCGGTGGGGGCCTGGACGTGGGCGTCGGGGAGCCAGGTGTGGACGGGCCACATCGGCACCTTCACCGCGAAGGCGAGGGCGAAGGCGGCGAAGAGCCACTTCTGGGTGCCCGGGAGCAGGGAGACCCCGTAGAGGTCGGTCACCAGGGCGCTGTAGGTGCCGGAGTTCTGGTCCGCGTAGAGCATGTACAGCGCCACGATGGCCACCAGCATCAGCAGCGAGCCGGCCATCGTGAACAGGAAGAACTTGATCGTGGCGTAGATGCGGTTCTCGCCACCCCAGATCCCGATGAGGAAGTACATCGGGATGAGCATCAGCTCCCAGAACACGTAGAAGAGGAAGGTGTCCAGGGCCGCGAAGGTGCCGATCATCGCGGTCTCGAGCACCAGCATCCAGACCATGTAGGAGCGGAGCTTCTTGCTGATGTAGGGGGTGGCCGAGAGCACCACGATGGGCATGGTGAGCGTGGTCAGCAGGATCAACAACAGGCTGATGCCGTCGATGCCGATCGCGTAGGCGATGCCCAGGTCGGGCAGCCAGGGCACGGTCTCGGTGAACTGGAAGGCCGGACCGTAGGGGTCGTAGTCGGCCCACAGCATCAGCGAGAGCAGGAAGGTCGCCATGGCCGTGGCCAGGGCGAGGCCCTTGGTGGCCCGCTCGGGGGCCGCTGCGACGGCGACGGCGCCGACCAGCGGCAGGAAGGTGACGAGGCTCAGGAGGTTTTCCATGGTCTCAGCCCCCCGCGAACAGGATGAGGACGACGGCGGTGCCGCCGGCGATGGCGAGGGCGTAGCCCTGGATCTTTCCGCGCTGGACGAGGCGTCCGTACTGGCTGCCGAGGTTCCGGGCGCCGCGTGCCAGCCCGTTGACCAGGCCGTCGATGATGCCGACGTCGAAGATGGCCCACAGCCCCTGGCGACTCAGCACGTGGATCGGCCGCAGCACGAAGCGCTCGTAGAGCTCGTCCACGAACCACTTGCCGTGGCTGAGCTGCCAGACCCGCGTGGGCTCGACGGCGTGGGGGTCGGGCGCCGAGGCGGGGGCCTTGCCGTAGTGGCGCCAGGCCAGGTAGACGCAGAGGCCGATCCAGAGCAGGGTGACCACCGCGACGCCGAACTCCTGGCTGGAGTCGATCTCGAAGGCCAGGCGCTCGAAGGTGTGGTGGAAGACCGGGTGGAGGAAGTGGTGGAGCTTCTCGGCCCCCGGCAGGTAGTGGGGGAGGTTCAGCAGCCCACCGCCCAGGGAGAGCACCGCCAGCACGATCAGTGGCGTGGTGATGATCCAGGGGGACTCGTGGGGCTCGGCGTGGTGGTCGCCGTGGCCGTGGTCGTCGTGGCCTCCCCGGTACTCGCCGAAGAAGGTCATCAGGTAGAGCCGCGTCATGTAGTAGGCGGTCAGGCCGGCGGCGAGGAAGCCCAGCCCGAAGCAGATGCGCTGGATGCGCACCCCCTCCCCCAGCACGGCCACGCTGTCGACCGGCATGATCCAGGCCAGCCAGAGGATCTCGTCCTTGGAGAAGAAGCCCGCGGTCCCGGGCACGCCGATGATGGCGACATAGGCCGCCGTCATCGTCCAGAAGGTGATCGGCATGTACTTGCGCAGCCCGCCCATCTTCCGCATGTCCTGCTCGTGGTGCAGGGCGTGGATGATCGAGCCCGCGCCGAGGAAGAGCAGGGCCTTGAAGAAGGCGTGGGTCATGACGTGGAAGAAGCCGGCCACGAAGTGGCCCAGGCCGACCGCCATGACCATGTACCCGAGCTGGGAGACGGTCGAGTAGGCGAGGACCTTCTTGATGTCGAACTGGGTCACCGCGATGGTGGCGGCGAAGAACGCCGTGAAGGCACCTGTGAGCGCCACCAGGCCCATCGCCACCGGCGAGAGCGCGAAGACGAAGTGCATCCGGCAGATCAGGTAGACGCCGGCGGTGACCATGGTGGCGGCGTGGATGAGGGCCGAGACCGGGGTGGGGCCGGCCATGGCGTCGGGCAGCCAGACGTAGAGCGGCATCTGGGCCGACTTGCCGGTCACGCCGCCGAAGAAGAGCAGGGCGATGCAGGTGACTGTGACCCCGCCGGCGGGCAGCAGGTAGGGGTAGTGGTGGAGGGTGTCCTCCATCGCCGCGAACTCGAGGGTGGCGTGGTCCCCGAGGACCCAGAAGAGCCAGAAGGCGCCGAGGATGAAGCAGAAGTCGCCGATGCGGTTGGTGACGAAGGCCTTCTTGCCTGCGCTGGCGAACTCGGCGTTCTCGTACCAGAAGCCGATGAGCAGGTAGCTGCACAGGCCGACGCCTTCCCAGCCCACGAACATCAGCAGGATGTTGTCGCCCATCACCAGCAGCAACATCGCGAAGATGAAGAGGTTCAGGTAGGCGAAGAAGCGCCACACCGAGGGGCGATCGACCTCGTCGCTCATGTACCCGATCGAGTACAGGTGGATCAGGAAGCCGACCCCGGTGACGATGCACATGAAGCTGGCGGACAGCGGGTCGGCCACGAAACCGACGTCGGCGCTGAACCTGCCGACCTCGATCCAGGTGTAGAGGGTGCTGGCGATGACGGTGCCTTCCACGCTGTCCAGCAGGTCCCAGAGCACCCGGAAGGAGAGCAGGGCGGCGATCCCGAGAGCACCGGTGGCGATCCAGCCCGAGACCTCGCGGCTGACGCGACGACCGATGAGGCCGACGATGATCGAGCCGGCCAGGGGCAGGGCGACGATGAGGGGGAGCAGGCCTTCCATGATCAGCCCCTCAGCCTGTCCAGGTCATCGATCTGGACGGTGTGTCGGTTGCGGTAGAGCAGGATGACGAGGGCCAGCCCGACCCCGGCCTCCGCGGCCGCGACCGCCATCACGATGATCGCGATGACGTGGCCGTCGACGAGGCCCAGGTGCCGGGAGAAGCCGACGAAGGCCAGGTTCACGGCGTTGAGCATCAGCTCCACGCTCATGAACACGATGAGCAGGTTCTTCCGGGTGAGCACCCCGGTCATGCCGAGGCAGAAGAGCACACCGGAGACCGCGAGCACGGGGTAGAGACCGACGTGTTCCATCAGAGCGTCCTCTTGGCCAGGACCACCGCGCCCACCACGCCCACCGTGAGCAGGGCGGAGACGGCCTCGAAGGGGAGCAGGTAGGAGCCATCGAAGAGCGCCGTGCCGACGGCCTCGATGGTCCCGTAGTCGCTCGGGACCAGCTCGGCGGGGGCGAAGCCCATGCCCTGGGCCGCGCTCGCGGCCACGAGCAGTCCCCCACCGATGAAGAGGACGAACACGATGCTCCAGAGGGAGCGGGCGCCGAGCGCCCCCCAGGCCGTGCTCACCTCGTCCCGCAGGTTCAGCAGCATGATCACGAAGACGAACAGCACCATGATGGCGCCGGCGTAGACGAGGACCTGGAGGATGGCGACGAAGTGGGCGCCCAACAGGGCGTAGATGGCCGCCAGCGAGAAGAACGAGGTCACCAGGGCGACAGCGCTCTGGATCGGGTTCTTCAGGGTGATCACCGCGGCGCCGCAGCCGATGGTGATCAAGGCGAACAGGTAGAAGAAGGTGGCTTCCGTCATCGGGCCTTCCGCGAGCAGTCGGGGCCGGTAACCGTGCTCGACAGAGCCCACAAGGCCCGAAGAGGCACAGGGTGACCCGATGCTCTTGCATCGATGAACCGGGCCAGACGTCGTATACTTCGAACGATAATCCGGTATTCGTCGTCGTCATCCACAGAGAAGTGCAGTTGTCTCCCTCCAGCCCGCTCCTCGAGGACTTCCTGCTGCGGACGAACCCCTGGTTGGCCGAGCCGGCCCGCGCCGCCCGCCACCTGCGGGACCGTCTGCCCGCCCGCTGGATCCCCCGCACGCGGCAACAGGACCTCGAGCGGTCGCTGGGCCCCGACGGACCGGCCCACCTGCTGCTGGGTCCCCGCCAGGCGGGCAAGCGCTCTCTCGTCTGGGCGCTGTTGGCCACGCGCCGAGACCCCGTGCTCCTGCTCGATGCCCGGGAGCCGCTGGTCCAGGAGTGGACCCGTCGGACCGGAGACGTGGCCGCTGAGCTACACCGCTGGCTGCCCACGGGAGGCAGCGTCTTCCTCCAGGAGGCCCAGCACCTGCCCGATGCGGGCCGCCTGATGGCCGAGCTGTCCCGTTCTGACCCGCGCGGGACCCTCATCGCCACCGCGAGCAGCACACTGCCCCACCGTCCTGGCACGGGCTCGGCCACGCCAGGGCTGTCGGTCACCCCCCTCTGGCCACTCTCCCTGTCGGAGGTGGCCCCCCCGGACCCGGCCCTGGGGCCGGCTGTGGAGCGGGTCCGCCCCCGCCGGGCGGTCGAAGGCCTGCTGCTCTTCGGCGGCTACCCCCGCGCCTGGACCTCGGACTCGCCCCCGGCCGTGCTCGGTGACCTGGTCACCGGCCACGTGCTGCGCGAGGCGGGGGAGCGCTTCCGCATCGACCGCCCCGACACCTTTCGTCGCCTCGTCGAGCTGGCTGCGGCCCAGATCGGCCAGGTGGTGAACCTCAGTGAGTGGGCCCGCCTGCTCGGCGCCGCCACCTCGACCGTCTCCCACTACGTCGACATCCTCGTGCGCTGCCACGTCCTGCGCCTCGTGCGACCCTTCGCCGGCGGTCGCCGATCGGAGCTCACGAGTGCCCCCAAGGCCTTCTTCGTCGACAACGGCCTGCGCAACGCGATCCGCGGCGGCTTCACCGGCGTCGACGGCCGGACCGACCTCGGGCGCCTGCTGGAGAACCTCGTCTTCACCGAGCTGCTCAAGGCCGGACCTCGGGTGGGGGAGGTCCGCCACTGGCGCACCCGCCACGGAGCCGCGGTCGACTTCGTGCTCCAGCCCGAGCCGGGCCGTCTCGTCGCCGTCCTGGTGAAGGCCAGCCGCGAGGACCGGCCGCTGGTGACCCGCGCCGCCCGCAGCTTCGTGAAGGCCTACGCCCCCGAGCAGCTCTGGATGGTGACGCGAGGGGAGCCCTTCGAGGACCGCATCGAGACCACGCGCGTCCGTGGCGTGCCCATCGAGTCCCTGCCCCGGGTCCTGGCCGGGCTGGGGGGGCGCTGAGCATGCACCTCCGAGAGGAAGGCCTCCAGGACACCCCGGCCGACGAGCAGCAGCTCCGGGAGTCCCGGAGCATTCGCTGTCGGGCCTGCGACCAGGAGCTCGCGGACGAGGACGCCCCGTTCTCCTTGGCCGGCGGGACCCCCGTGCGCAGCTTCGTCAACCCCGCCGGTGTCGTCCACGAGCTGGTGACCCTGAGGGGTGTGCACGACGTGCGCGACCACGGCCCCCGCACCGGGGACTTCACCTGGTTTCCTGGCTACACCTGGCGCTTCACGGCCTGCGGCACCTGTGGGGTCTTCCTGGGCTGGTGCTTCGAGGCGGAGGACGGGGCCCGCGAGCCGACCCGGTTCCATGGCCTGCGCACGGCGGCCCTGACCCGGGGCTGAGCACAGCGGCTATGATCGTCGCCCCGATCCGCCCCCGACGATGGGGATGATGTCCTCGCTGAGTGCCTTCGAGCTCGGTCTCCTCGCCGCCCTGGCGGCCGCGCTGGCGATTCGTCTCTTTGCCCCGCCCTCGCGGCCCCCTCCGCCAGGACCCGACTGGGCGACGCCGACCGTCTTCGTGGTCGTCCTGCTGGCCCAGCTCGTCCTGCACCACGTGCGGGACTCCGCCTGGATCCCCCACGGGCCGGACTGGGACTCCTGGCTCCAGTCGGCCTTCGGGTTCAGCGGCCGTGCCGATCACCCGCCGAACCGCTGGCCGGCCTATGGCCTGGTCGTGGCCACCGTGGACGCCCTGACCCCCGGGCCCACGTTCTGGACGGCGCAGGTCGTGTCGCGGGCGGCGCTGGCCGCCGTGGCCGCCGGGGTGTTCCGGCTTGGGCGCGGCCTCGTCGGCGGTCCCGGGGCGCTGGTGGCCGCGGTGCTCGCCGTCACCGCGCCGATGTGCCTCAAGATGGGCGGCTGGACCAGCGTCTACCCGCTCTGGGCGGCCGCGGTGGTGTGGGCCGTCACCGGCCTGCACGAGGCCGTCCGGACCCAGGCCCGGGGCTGGTGGGCCGTGGCCGGGTTCAGCACCGGGCTGGGTCTGGCCTGCCTGCCCCAGGCGCTCGGCCTCGGCCTGGCACTGACGACCCTGCTGGGCGCTGGGCTGGTCCTGAGCCCGGGCTTCCGGGCCCGCAAGGCCCCCGCCGCCGGGCTGCCCTTCGCCGCCCTGGCCCTCTTCTACGTCGCCTTCCCCAGTCCACTCACCAGCCTCGAGGCGGCGGCGGGCGCGTCGGCCCTGACCACCGCCGAGACGGCGGACGCGACGCCCGTGCCACCGCCGCCCCCCGGATCTCCCGAGGTCCGCGAAGACACCGGCGGCTACGTCTTCGGCCGGTCCATGGGGCCTACGACCCTGTTCCGCGCGGTCACCACCGCGAGCACCCGCTCCGACGCCGACACGGCCCGCAACGTCTCCCACTCCCGCAACAAGATGCTGGCGGCCTTTCCCACCAGCGGCCCCGCCACCCTCGCCCTGTTCGCTCTCGGCCCCCTCTTCGGTGTGCTGGCCGTCCGCCGGGACTGGCGGAGCTCCCTGATCGCCTGGGCGGCCCTGCTCTCGATCGCGGCCGGGACCCTGCCCGCCCTGACGGTCTGGCTGGAGCACCGCTACCTGCTGCCGCTCTACTGCGTCCTTCCCCTGCTGCTGGTGACCCCCCTTGGGGTCTGCACACGCCACCGCTCCCGAGCCTGGCGCTGGGCACCGCTCGCGCTGGTGGCGGTGGCGCTGCTGCCCGGCTCGCCCTGGCGACAGGCCGAGGTCGTGCGGACCCACCTGGCCGCCGTCGAGGTCGACGGCCACCGGGGCGCCTCGCTGGCCTGGGAGGTCGCCAGGGACTTCCCGGACGAGACCATCCAGGTCCTGCTCCCGCCCAACGACGGCCTGCTCGTGCTGGAGAGGAACGAAGGGCGACTGCTCTTCGCCGATCCCCGCTACTCCGCGCGGGAGCCTGTCGAGCTCGACCCTGGTGTCGCGGTCCTGACCGACGACCCTCAGGGCCAGGGCTTGGGAGGGCCCGGCTCGCTGGAGCCACCCGAGAGCCCCGCTCCCACGGATGACCTGGAGGGCCGTCCGGTCCTCGGGCGCTGGGAGTGGGAGGACCGACCACTGCCGATCGTGTTGTTGGGGGCTCAGCGGTAGGAGCGTGTGTCGGGGCTCGGAGAGGGGGGGGAGAGGGATCCGGGGGTGGGACATCTCGAGTCGAGGACGAGGACGAGGGTGAATCCATCATCGCCATCGTCATCGCCATCGAGAACGACGACGAGAACCCCGGTCGGTCGTCCTCCCCGCCTGCGGGGTCCGAGCAACCCGCTTCCCCACCGGCGACCACGCCCTCAAGGACCAGGCACGGAGGGCCGCGGACTCGGTGCTGCTCAACCTCACCGAAGGCTGCTACCAGATCGGCAAGAACCGACAGAAGCACTTCCGCATCGCCATGGGCAGCGCAGCCGAGGTGCTGGCCGTGCTCGACCTGGTGGACATCCCAGAGGGTTCGACCCGACAGGAGGACTGCCGACGGGCAGGAGGCCCGGCCCAGCTCGGACGATGGACGGTGAAGAACAAGGGTGAACCCCGGCAACCCTTGGACCGCTTCAATCGCCACGCCGGGATGATCGGGCGGCGGGCCGCGGTCCCCAGTCCGCTCCCGCCGGCGGGCACTCGGTGAAGGCCGACCGCTCGCCTCGCCCCCGATCGGTCACAACGGGGGGGACCCGCGCCAGGCCTGCCCGGTTGTGACCGATCCAGGGCCCCCGATCGGTCACAACGGGGGGGACCCGCGCCAGGCCTGCCCGGTTGTGACC